>JAYRRF010000024.1:0-86183 GCA_041910335.1 Candidatus Moraniibacteriota bacterium | reverse complement strand
GCCTGAAGAATCCGCGAGAGCTCACTTGCTACTCGCTCTTTCTCTTGTACCTCACCTGGCACCAGATAAACCGTCGGATATTCTCGGTTAACGGCTAACGGGTAAGTATGATCGCCATCTTGTATAAAAATCTCGCCTCGATCAGCGGTAATTTCAATCTTCGCGTCATGCAGATCAGACGCCATTGCTACCCACTTGTCATGAGTAGCCACCTGGAGAAAGATAAGTCTTGCAACAATAAGTCCCCCACCAATAACAAAGGCTAAACGCAAAAAAGAAACTCTTTTTCGAGAGTCAAAAGTATCAACTGTAGAAATAATGCTATTTCTTTTTTTGGGAGGCCCTTGTTTACGAACCGTACGACATGTACGCATAGAATATGCTTGACCTCCTTTGATATACGTTAGCGTAGAGCAACCGTATCTTTGGGTGGTTCTAGATATTTAATTTCTTCTGCCTTCTCCATACCGAGATCATCCTTGACTTCATTGATACGATAGAATGAGCGCATATCAGCTTCAGAAATCTGGAGTTGCGCGTTCTGGTCACTCAACTCAGCAATGCGTTTCTCAAGTGCTCGGAGGTGATATCCTTGGACCGCGTTTCTATTGACTGAGTACAAATACATACCCGAAGCCAGAAAGAGAGTGAGGAAAACCCCTACGATGAACACCTGACTTGCCCCTCCGAGACTGCTCACTGACTTTTGCTGGGTACGAGCCTGATGAATGCTTTTTTCTTTTTTGAGAACGCGTGCCTTCATATTTTTTTGTTTTGTTTTTAGTCATACTTATTTTGGTATGACTCCCTCCTTGACCCCGAAAGAAACTTTTTGATTACAATTTCTCTACTATGCGCAACTTTGCACTTCTGGCTCGTGGATTCTCTGATAACTCTATCTCTCCTGCTACTACCACTTTCTTGGTAATGATCTTGACTGTTGGCGTCTTATGACAGATGCAGATGGGAAACTCTTTGGGACAGACGCAACCTTTGGCAAGCTCTTGAAAAAACTCCTTGATAATTTTGTCTTCGCCAGAATGAAAGGCGATGACTGCTAACCGTCCTCCTGGTACTAACAATGAAACACTCTGCTCAAGAAATCTCCGTAAGCGTTCGTACTCATCATTGACCACGATACGAAGTGCCTGAAAAATCTTGGTGGCTGGGTGTATCTTAGCTGTATGAAGCTTACCCTTCGGTGTGGCCTCCTCTATGATGAGGCGTAGTTGATGCGTAGTAGTGATTGGACTCTCGGTACGTGCTTTGACAATAGCTTCGGCCAAAGGATGTGCATACTCTTCCTCACCATACTCACGAAAAATACGTGCGAGTTCTTTGGTTTCATAAGTATTCACGATTTCGTTGGCAGTAAGCTCTGTCTCAACATCAAGACGCATATCAAGCGGTCCATTCTGTTGAAAGCTTAGTCCTCTTGACCCATCTTCTATCTGGTCAGACGAATACCCGAGGTCAGCCATAATAGCATCTACTTCTACAAAACCCTCTTCTTGAGCTATCGTCCGCACTTCGCTGAAGTTAGTCTTACGTACCACCAAACGTCTCTCTTGTTGTGCTTGTGATAACAACGTGTCTTCTTGGCATCTTTCGAGAAAAATCTGGATGGCTATTTGATCTTGATCAAGAGACAAAAGCTTCCCCGTGGGTGCTATCTTTGTAAGAATAGCTCGCGTATGCCCTCCCCCTCCTAAGGTGGCATCCACGACACTCTTCCCTTGATCAAGACAGAGACCTTCCAATACTTCTTCGAGAAGGACTGGGACATGTTTAGTAATCTCTCTTGTTTCTTTCATTGTCAAAGTACTAATAAATACCAAGTTTACCGAGCTCTTCCGCAATCTTACCTGTGTTTTTCTCTGCTTGGCTCTTGTATTTATTCCAGTGACCGGTATCCCAGATCTCCAAACGATTGAAGAGTCCAACGATGGTCACGTCTTTTTTGAGGTCACCATCACGCTTCAGATATTCCGGAAGAAGAATGCGCCCCTGACTATCGACATCACAGTCGGTAGCGCCGGCTAGCATGACACGAATGAAACTTCGTGTTCCTGCTTCACCAACTGGCAATGTACCGAGCTTGGTAGCCAACTCTTCCCATACCTTAATCGGATAGACAAAGAGGCAGTTATCGAGACCTCTCGTGACGATAATCTTTTTCCCAAGCTCTCCTCGGAACTTCGAAGGAAGCGCGAGGCGCTTTTTGGGATCTATCGTATGTGAGTATTCACCGATAAACATATCTCTAATGCGTTGTGGAAGTAGCGATTGAAAGAAAAAGCTTTGTAAAAAAGATATTTGTATTCAAAATGTCATTTTGCATTTTGATATTTACTTTTGCTTTTTCTTTAAATTCCCCACTTTCATCCACTTTGGTTAACCTACTCACCATTTTACTCCACAGGCAGCCAAAAGACAACACTCCTACTTATCCACCAAAAAAACAGCTTAGGAAAGCTGTTTTTCTGTATATCCTCTACTCTTGGTGACTACTTTTGAAGTCTTTTTACGTCTGCTAGTACCTCATCAGCATGTTCTTCTGGTTTCACTTTGTCGTAGACCTTGGCGATTTTACCTTCGGGATTGATCAGATAGCTCACACGATTAGTACCCATGTAAGTACGCCCCATGAACTTCTTCTCTCCCCATACTCCATAGGCCTCGACAATTCTCTTATCTTCATCTGAGAGGAGCGTGAATGGTAGAGAATATTTCTCGACAAACTTAGCGTGCTTCTTCACGCTATCCACGCTGACTCCAATTACTTCTATACCAACACGCTTATATTTAGCAAACCCATCACGAAACCCGCAGGCTTCTTTGGTACAGCCCGGTGTATCATCCTTCGGATAGAAATAGAGGATCACCCACTTACCCGCATAGTCTTTGAGACTATGCACTATTCCTTCTTGATCTGGAGCCTTAAAACTTGGTGCTTTGGTTCCTACTTTTTTCATACTAATTTTGCATCTTTACTGCTTATATCTTTCAGTATATCAAATCTACCAGCTCCCTCCGCCGCCTCCGCCGCCTCCGCCGCCAGAAAAACCCCCACCAGAGCTTCCTGGTGCAGCTGTCGATGCAGACATGGCTTGCGAAAAATTATCAAAATCTTGAAAGAAATTATTCGTCATGAGGGCATTGTTTGCTCCGGTGGCTACATACCAGTCAGGATTGGCATAGTGAAGATCCTCAAACTCCTTAAGCCATATCTTCGTGAGTCCAAGTGTCATAGCGAAAGGAAGGAGGCTGCTAAATAACTCGGGAGTCTTCTCTGGGGCATCATGGAATTCTATTCGAGCTTTTTCTGCTTTTTCTATATACAATTTGAGTCCCTCAAGCTGTTCCTTGATGCGCACACCCCTCTCTGTCTTCTGTGGAGAGAAATAGAGAAACCCTACCCACGACACTAGAGCTACACTAGACCCAAGTATGATATACATACTACCCAAACAAAAACCCATTCCAAAAAGAACTGTAGCAACAAGAGCAGCGAGATTGTCCCTCCAGTTAAAAACTAGACTTTTCGCTTCTCGGATCTTTCTATAGTACCCCTCTTCTTTGAGAGACTCTAAAACTTTCTGAGAAATAGCAGGAATTTTTTGATAAAAAGTATTTTTCAAATTTGACAGCTTCACTGTTGACTGGCTACCAAAGAGCTCTTCTAGAAACAATACATCGAATACTTTGAGTCCATCATTTTTTGGAAGACGCTCGAGCTCATAATCATTAGTCGTGATCAGGCCAAAGACGTATTTATCTTGATTTTGGTGAATACGGATATAGCCACGCGTTGCTAAGCTAATAATCTGAGCGCTGAACGCAGTCATACTCACCTGAGCCTCAGAGAACAGCCCTGAGACCTCAAGGGGTGTCAAGTGGTCAGGCACATCGTACTCTGGTACCACTACATCACGCTCTTTCGGGTCACGCCCCTCTCGATACCAACGACGATAAGCACTCCACAAACCCCAAAACGCAATACCTCCACCAATGACTATGCTTATAGAATGAATGAAGACAAGAATCCTTTCCCAAAAAGTAAAGTGCTCTACTACTAGTCCTTTATCAAAACCCGTTGCTATCGTCATACCCTCACCTTGGCTCAATATTCTGCTTGAGATAAACTTTTCTTCTGAGAACTGACAGGGTTCTTGACTACCCGCCACACCCTCGTAACAACTCTTTTGCTTCAGAGTAGCTCCGCTCGGCAGTATCACTTCTGCTGTAGCGGAGAGAATGGGAAATGGCCAATTGTTACCCGTAGTATTCCAGTAAATCTCATCAAAATTATCAAAGTAAGACACAGCATGAGTAGCCCGATAAGCAATGACGTACGTCTTCACTCCTGAAAAAGTGCTTCTCGAATCACCTATCTTGAGCTGCAATGTATTTCCTTGCTCTTTTTTCTCAAAAGCATATTCCCTACCCTGCTCATCTCGCACAGAAATATTCTCAATACTCATCTTCTTTCCCTGTGATGAGAGAGTCCTAATATCCCTATAGATACCGTGTTTTTCCAAACCACCTGAGTTATACAAAATTTTCTCAGTGACAGCGATCGAACCATCTGTATTAACGATGATGTCGACATTAAAGGATTCTATATGCTCATCAGTCAAAGGTGTCACAGCCAAAAGAGATCCTGGCAGAAAAACGAATGATAAACAAAGAAAAAAGAAGACTTTGTACATGCTCTTTAGAGACTACTTTGCAACATGCCAGCAATTTTTTCAGCTGTTTCTGCAAACTCCGGACTTTTGACATCAAAGTTTTTTAGACTACCAATAAGTCTCTCATATCTTGCCTTATCATATTCGGGATAATCTTCTGGAAATTCTTCTGCATCCTCAAGACGATTACGGAGTATATCGAGACCAATGATGCCATGATTGTTAAGTATCCAGCCGAAGCGATCGAGACGCTTTTTATCTAAACCAAATTCCCCTTCTTCCAGCTCTTCTTTTTTCTGAGGAGTCTCATGCAAAGGTACCTGTGCAGCAAATCGCGGTTCTCCAAAACCCATACAATTAGATTAATACTTAATAGCTATATAGTAACATATTTCTCTGTTTCACTTTCTTAGGAGCACACTCCTACAGTTTCCAAAAGAACACCTCCTATTGCTCCGCTTCCGCCACCAGATGAACCCTTACTGAAACTTCCAGACGCAGCGGTTGAGATAATCATAACATGATAAAAACTATCGAAGTCAAGATACTAATTATCGGACTATTTTCTCTAAGATATCATCAGCTAACTGAATGACTCTTGAGTTACCGCCACCCTCAAAAACCTCATAAACCATTTCCAATTCATCTTGCTGAACATAGCTATCAAATACTGTTTTATCAATTTTTCTAACAGGATAAAAATCAAACCCATCAAAATCCTTATATTTTCCGACATAGCAACCAGCTTCTGAATCGTCCACTGTATCATAAAATTCTTTCATAAGAGCTGCGAGAGATTCATCTTTTGGATGTTCCTTTTCCCAAAATTCAAAATTCGCCTTTATACCCTCTTCACTACCAATACCAACACCAAAAAATTTTATTTCGAGTCTTCTCTTTTTTTCCGCAGAAAGACTCTGGTACACTTCAAATGCTGATTTCAACCTTTGATTCTCTCTATTTCCGAACTGATCGAACTTATTTATTTCAAACATACTATTTTTCTTTAATATCTATATATTTTTTCCCCTTCAATTTCTCAGGAAGATACTCTTGCTGTACCCCTAGGTCTTCGTCACGAGTATAACCACCTCTACCACCATTGTCTGGCCTGCCCGCCTCATTATGCAAAGTATTGTGTGCGGGAGTGTATTTGTATCCTTTACCGTAGCCTATATCTTTCAGCAGTTTTGTCGGAGCATTTCTGAGATAAAGAGGTACTGGCTCATTCGGAAAGCGATGGACATCTTCTTTGGCTTTATTGTAAGCAACATAGAGAGTGTTGCTTTTCTTAGAAGCTGCTAAGTATACCACCAGCTGTGCGAGATGCACTTCACATTCTGGCATCCCGAGATACTGACATGCTTGATAGACTGCGGTGGCCTGCGGCAATGCAAAAGAATTTGCTAACCCGATATCTTCCGAGGCAAACCGTACCAAGCGTCTGGCTACATAAAGAGGGTCTTCGCCTGCCTCAAGCATCCGCGCCAACCAATAAAGCGCAGCATTGGCATCACCACCACGCAGTGACTTATGCAAAGCTGAAATGATATTGTAATGTTCTTCACCACCTTTGTCATAAAGAACATGGGAGCGTTTTACTACTGACTCCACTAAAGTACTATCCAGTATTTTCTTTTTGCCAAGCATGACTACACAAGCTTCAAGTATTCCAAGGGCCTGCCTCGCATCTCCTCCCGAAACCTCTGCGATGAACCCAAGCGTCTCATTGTTTGCGTCTACCTTTCTTCCAAAATATTCTTGTGACTTCATCAGAGTCTGTCTCAATAAATGCACTAGTGAGGTCACAGAATGCTTTTCTAGTACTACGACTCGCGAACGCGAAAGAAGAGCGCCATTAACTTCAAAGCTCGGATTCTCAGTAGTGGCTCCGATGAGCGTGAGTACCCCTCGCTCCACATACGGAAGCAGACTATCCTGCTGAGACTTGTTCCAACGATGAATCTCATCAATGAAAAGAAGTGTTTTTTTGCCCCCCTCTTTATTTTTCTCAGCTACTTCTATAATTTTTCGTAGATCCTTCACTCCGCTTCCCACAGCAGACAACTGAAAAAACTCTGCCTGTGTTGACTGAGCAATAAGAAGAGCGAGCGTGGTCTTACCACTTCCAGGCGGCCCCCAGAGAATAAGTGAAGGAACTTTGTCTTCATCTATGGCGCGACGCAGAAAACTCCCTGCACCAAATATTTTTTCTTGACCCAAAAACTCCTCCAAAGTCTTTGGTCGCATCCGTTCTGCGAGTGGTATATGTTTATTCATCATAAAAGTGAGCAAGATAATAGTTTTGTTGCGCGGCTAGGAGCAAGAAAGCATGGTCCACGAGTTCATCGAGTGGTTTCGAGTGACTTGGTAGCCAAAATACGCTGGATTTTGGCGGTAGCAAAAAACTATTATTTGTGAGCTATCAAATTATTAAAAATTGAGCTCTATCCCCACAGGACAATGATCAGAGCCTAGTACCTCGGGAAGAATAAAAGCATCTTTTACTTTGCTTTTGAGACTCTTACTAACAAGGAAATAATCAATCCTCCACCCAACGTTTCGTTCTCTCGCTCCACCCCAGTTGGTCCACCAGGTATACAGTCCATTCCCCTGTTTGAATATTCTCAAGGTATCGATGAATCCAGCCTTGATGAAATTCTCGAATCCCTGCCGCTCTTCATCAGTAAAGCCCTTGTTCCCAATATTTTCCTTCGGCCGCGCCAGGTCATCTTCAGTATGAGCGACATTGAGGTCACCACAGAAGACGACCGGCTTATCTTTCTCAAGCTCCTTGCAGTGCATAAGAAACGCAGCATCCCACTTGAGTCGCAGCGGTATACGTTCGAGCTTATCTTTGGCATTCGGGGTATAGCAAGTGACAAGATAAAAGCCTTCGTACTCAGCCGTGAGCACTCGCCCTTCGGTCTCAGGATCACCAAACTTATCTTCAAGGGGTGCGAACTTTTTGGATACCTTAGGAAGAAACCCATTTCTGATAGAAAGCGGCTCAACTTTGGTGAAGATAGCTGTCCCACTGTAGCCCTTACGTTCTGCGCTATGCCAGTACTCGATATAGCCAGGGAGGTCTATCTCTACCTGCTCTCTATTCGCCTTGGTCTCCTGAAGACAGAGAATATCCGGAGCATACTCAACCAAAAACGGCTGGAAAAGCCCTTTCCGCTCTACGGCTCGTATACCGTTGACGTTCCAAGAGATGATCTTCATGAGTACAAAGTATTAAATAGTGAGAAGTAAGTATTAAGCAAAAAATGCACTTGCATTATCGCATTTTTAGACCACTCTCGCACTATTGACTTTTTATTGTTTTAGGTGTATAATGTAAAGTTGAAGGTGCTAAGCTGCACTGGATACAAGTTGTTTAACTGGGAGCTCACACTCCCCCACGATACGGAGAGAGTCATGCACCTTGGCCGCTACGAAAACGAAATCATGGCTGGCATCCTGCATGCCATGACCCACGAGCACGGCTACTCCTGGCCGCTGTCGAGCCAGGACCTCAATACCTTCCTTACGGAAGCGCACACTGCTTACCATGAAGAAGAACTGGTCCGGCGCAAGCTGCACCAGAAGTACCACCGGCGGTACGAGCTGCTCTACGCGCGGCGCATGCGTCGCTGGAAATGGATCAGCTGGTCCACTCTGGGCCTGGCGAATATGCTCGGCCTGAACAAGAAGCCTCCTTCCTGGGAATACGGTGTCTATCGTTGGGAGAGCGGCATCTATCGTCGGGCATCCAACTTCGTTTCGAAGCTGGTGCCCCGGAAGTTCCAGATGATGATCGATCACTCCAGGGTCGGTGATGGCTACTGGTCGGGTGTCGTGGGCATTCGCGACCGAGGAGGACTCGAGGTGATCATCGACGGCGATGAATACACTCTGAATCCTCTCCCGCCCCTGGAACGCTTGTTCCGGAACTGGGAAGAACGGGAATGGAAGGGTCTCGAGACAGCCCACTGACAACTTGGGAGGAGGGTGTGCAACAGCACTCCCTCCTACCCACCAAAAATACTGAGCCGAAAGGCTGTTTTTTATTTCCAAAAATAGGAAAATCTAATAATAGCTCTCACCTTTATACGCGAGCTCGTCCAACTCATGAAAACGACGTTGTTTCTCTTCTATTGGTATATCATCTTCCATACCTTTCGTAGCTGCTGTCCCAGGACGCGGTGAATACCAGGCAATGAAGGTCTGGACAAATCCTACCTCTTCGACCAGCTTCTTGGTTTCTTCAAAGTCTGAGATAGTCTCCCCCGGAAAACCAACGATGATGTCGGTGGTGATCTTGATATCTGGCATCGCTTTTCGTAACTTCGCGACAAGATCAAGGTACTCTTCTCGGGTATACCAACGATTCATCCGTTTGATAACAGTATTACTCCCTGCCTGCACCGGTAGATGAAGAACCCGATTGATGTTCTTATGAGTAGCCATCACTTCAATAAGCTCATCAGAGAAGTCCCAAGGATTTGATGAGAGGAAAGTGACTTTCTCTACCCCAGGTATTTCTGCTACATCACGAAGGAGGTAGGTGAACAATGTTGGGATACGGTGACGCCCCAGATGCTTCACCATCACAGGATCAACGAGCTCACCGCTCGGTAGCTCATATTTTTCTTTGTCCTTCAGTGCGCCCATCAGGAGATCTGCCCCATAGGAGTTAACATTCTGACCCAAGAGCATGATCTCAGTAAATCCATTATTAATACTCTCTTGCACCTCTTCTAAGATTTCTGCATATGGACGTGATATTTCTTTGCCCCGCGCAAAAGGTACAATACAAAAGGCACAAAAGTTATTACAGCCATTGGAGATGACAATACTCGCTTCCTTGCCACTCTTGCGTTTCGGTGCATGTTCAAAACCAATATCTTCGAGTGGGAGAATCTCAGCGTCAGGTAGACGGTGCTTGAGTCGCTTCATCATCTTGCCGCCAGGTACTCGTGCTGCACTCCCCACCAAACACCCAGTCACTACCACATGTGGCATTTTATCTCCGAGCTTCTCTTTAAGACTCTTCATTTGACCATAGACTCGCTCTTCGGCTTTATCTCGAATCACACAGGTATTCAAGATAAGAACATCACAGTCTTCCTGGCCTGTACCTGGAGTCATGCCTCGAGCCTCATAGTAACTCGCAAGTCGCTCACTATCAGCCACATTCTGCTGACAGCCAAAAGTTTTGATGAAATACTTACTCATGCAACTTCACTAAATATCTGCTTAAGTTTTTCTTTGAGCTCCTCTACCGTGCCATTATTCTCTAAGGTTGCGTCTGCTTGTTTCCTCAGTTTCGGCACTTCCTGGTCAATTGGAGCATTGCAAAGCACTAAGTATTCTTCCCAGGTCAATTTATCTTCATTAGGCTTCTCATTACGCTGTTTCATGCGCTCATAAGCTATCCGCCCCTCAGTCTCTACAGCGATAAGAAGATGCTTTGGAAAACTCCGTACAAAAAGAAAATCCCCCTCTCGACGAATGGAAGGAATGACAAAGTATTTAGCATTCGACTGCTCTATCTTCTGATAGATACGCTCATGAATCCACTCCGGACGGATAGCATTACCGATAAACTGGAGATTGGTATGAGTTGGCTCAATACCAAGCGGCTTACAGTACTCATCAATAATGAGACGACTAAAAGATAACACCTCGACTGACTCACCTACCACTTCCGGTAAGAGTCTTGCTATCGTGTCTTTGCCAGTTCCTGGCCCACCTACTATTCCAATGACATACCGATTGATCATATATTTGTATTATTTTTTTCTACTACTAATTGCCCGCAAGCAGCTGCAATATCGTCCCCCATCGTTCTTCTGCGGGTGACTAATACTCCTGCTTCACGAAGTTCCGCTTCAAAACGCGCAAAGTCAGCTGGAAGACTATCTCGATACACTTCTCCTGTGAAATTATATGGGATAAGATTGATACGCACCTTCCCTACTCGACGAGCGAACTGTATCAAAGCCTTAGCATGCATGCTTGTGTCATTTACTTTAGACAGCATAACATACTCGAAAGTCAGGTGTCGTCTACGACTAGAAAATTTAGCAAAGTATTTCTCTGTCCATTCGAGAAGTTTATCAAGAAACTGCGGATACGAGCTCGGCATAATATTGGTCCGAGTCTTAGCATCTGCACTATGAAGCGAAACGGCAAGGCGTACCGGTGGCCATGTCTCATCATCCAAAAGCTTGTGGAGCATGGGAATAAGACCCACTGTAGATACCGTGATACGTGTCGGTCCTATTTCGGTATACCGAAGAATCGTTTCTATTGTTTGCTTGACGTTCTGATAATTAGCGAGTGGTTCCCCCATCCCCATAAAGACGATATTAGTGATCTGCCCAGTCAATTCTGGATGGTCCTCGAGATACATCATCCATACACGATACTGATCGACTATTTCATCTACCGTTAAGTTACGTGTAAAGCCCATTGTACCTGTGGCACAAAACGTACACGCCATGGCACAACCTACCTGAGAAGAAACACAGACCGTCCAGTGTCCACGAGCATTTTGCATGAGAACAGTTTCTATTTTTTTACCATCATGGAGAGTGATGAGTGCTTTGTAAGTATCACCCTTCTTGCTTTCTAAAATAAGAACGTCGGCAAATGCCTGCCAAGACACCTGTGCTAGAGCTTCTCTATCAACTTTACTCAAAGTCGTGATATCTTCAATAGAACGAAACCCTGGTGTAAAAAAAGCGCGCACAAACTGCTCCTGACGATACGCCGGACTACTCGGGAAGGTTTCTTTAAAAAATGTAAGGCGATCTTCTATAAACATAGCTCTTTATTCTGCCACTTTTTATCCTCTTCGTCAACACACCCTATTCTTATTGAAAAACCCTCGTTAGCGAGGGTTTTTTCTTTTCTTTTTTTGCTAATTCTTGACTAGAGGTTCGCCAGTAAAAAGGTTTCTGTTTATCTCAAATGGATTTTCATACTCTATTTTTCTTTGTCTTAGACTTTCCAAAAGTTTCTGAAACTCTTTTTCTTTCAGGTTCGTCTCTGTAAACGTTTGTTCTATATATGCCTTTTTCTGGCTTTCATCCCATTCGTAGTGATAAACACTGCTATACCAAAGAAAGGCTGCAAATCCGAGCATCAGAAAGAATAACAATATAAACATAAGCTTGAAGTGACGATACCAAAAAAGCGTCACTCGTCGAAACGAGAAGTGTTTTTGAATATCTGCTATATGTATTGACTGTATATCCATACCGTTATTTCTGCTTATCGACATAGACTAGTAAATCTACCACCATCTCGAGTTTTGGTGAAATTGGCTGAGTAATTTCTGCTGGCAACCCGCCATCCTTAGATATATCTGGAGATGTTTTATTAGTCTGTCCTGCATCACCAGTACCTGTAAATGGGTTCACAGAACGCACATCACCTTCTGTGGAATTGTCGTTTTGTATCGGTTGTCGTACTTCCACAGATACAACATCCAGCGCTACTGGTAATGACTCGAGTCGAGAAAGAAACTTAACCAAAGCTGCGTAGTCTCCCTTGAGGGTCAGGGTCAATCGTAGAGAGTTCCCAAAAGGAAGAAGTTCTGCTAAGAGTTTCGACTTTTTTTGATCGCCATCGCTCGCTGGATTATTGGCTGTAGTCTCATCATTATTGCTAGCACCTTTCTTCTTCGTCGGTGTATCAAGAGCAGCATCATTTGACTGAATTTTAATTTCCACGTCACTCTCACTTGCCACGCCTTCCACAGTACGGATAAAACTAACTACTTTTTCTTCCGTAAGAAGAATATCGAAATATCCTTCATCCACCAACACTGCATCATACTGTTTCTTCAACTCTGGAAGATACTTCAGTTGCTTTTCTTGATTTTGTTGACGCACTATTTCTTTCTGAATTTCGTCACGTAATGAAAATATCTGCTGATACAGCGGTAAAATACCAAACCAGCCCGTCAATCCCATGAGGAGTATGAGCGCAACAGTGCCTATCGTCAATTGATACTTTTTGAAGAAGTCTTTCATAAGCTATTTTTCCGTAAACAGTCTAGCGTAATAGTGAAATCCATTTGGAACTCCAAGTCTTTCTGAGAAAAGAGGTTTGACAGAGGCACGTTGACATTCTCTACACAAACAGATCCTTTCAGCTGCTCTTCAAAGGCAAGAAGATCTTCTCGAGTTTTTGCTACTCCCGTAAGGGACACTACTCTATCTTTGGTAACCATCTGACGCAACAACACCTCTTTTGGCTGTGTCATATCAAGAATACGGAAGAGTTGTGTGAAATGAAAATGACTCATCTGAATTTTACCAATCGTACCGATAGCCTCGTTAGTGCCCGCGAATTTCTCTTCATAACGAGCGAGATCTTTTTTGTCACCCTGCACCGCCTGATCAGCATTCTGAGCAGAAAGTTTGACACTTTCAAACTCCACGCGTAACAGCACAATAATGGTCACCAAAAGACCTATGAAAAAGATTTCAAGAAAAAAGAGAAGAAAAAATTGCCACAACAAAATTCGAGCGTGCAGACCGCGCTCAATTGCAGACTTTTTTTCTTCTGGGAGGAGGTTAAGTAAAATCTTCATATTCATCAAGGCCTCGCAATGCTAGACCAATAGCGGTTGAATACTGAACTGAATGCTCTCGATCAATCAATGGCAGCCTTTTACCTAGTCGAAGATTGATCCAAGGATTACCATTCTCCACTGGTCTGCCAAGACGCTTAGCCATATATGGCAATAATCCATGCATATTGGATCCTCCACCACAAAAAACGATATGGTCAATTTTCTCAACAAGAGTGAAGTTGGTCAGAAAAAAGTCTACTGACTTCTCAATTTCTACAGCAATACTTTCAAGAATTGGTTCACAGGCCAGAAATGCTGGACTTTTCTCAGCAAGTGACCCAAGACCATGCTTAATCTTCATTGTTTCAGCATCATCGAAAGAAATCTGAAGCGACTTAGAAATAGCATCTGTCATCATCTGTGATGAAAGTGGTACACTCGAAGTAAAACATGGGCTATTACCAATAGCTACTAAGAAACTCGAGCGACGATCACCTATATCTACGATGAGTGTTGTTCTTTTTTCATCACTCTCAAGGAGTAAACTCCTGGCTTCTGCAACAGATTCCGTCTCAAGGCCAAGCGGCTCCAAGCCTGCTCCTTCAAGCACCTCTTGAAACTGATCTACGTTCGTTCGAGATACTGCAATAACCAGAACGCTCATTTTATCTTTTTCATTGGTCACATTCAGGTCGAGCATCTGCCAGTCGTAATATACTTGATCAAGTGTTAATGGAATATTAGCTTCTATCTCCCATTTGATGGCTTCACGGACTTCATCTGGTTGCATGCGAGGCAGTGTAATGATACGCAAAAAAGCCTTTGTTTCTGGTAAAGAACAAATGACTTTCTTGGTCTTAATCTTTTTCGGACCTGCTTTTTCCAGAAGATTCTTAATCGCTACCTTAACGGCTTCAGCATCTATGATTTCTCCATCAGAAATAGCCCCCGCCGGAATAGGTACGGAGCCAAAGCTCGCAATGGATTCTCGACTGCCATTTCGCTCAAGCCAAACAGCTTTCACTGAGAGATCAGAAAGATCAAGCCCAAACGAGGTAGGGAAAAGGTTGATAATTTTTTTCTGCAAAATACTCATTCTACTTTTGATTTTTCTTTTGTGTCTATTTTAACAGATTTTTAGTACTCTTTCCATAAATCCATTTCATACTGCGTACCTGTTGGAAAGTATGGCGGAGGACAATACAAGAGATTATTATCGTAGTAGAGATTCCTCGTGGTATAGCCCGTACCATCAGTCCAAGCAAAACCGTAGCGCTGATTAGTTGCTATAGCACCGTACACTGTAATCACCGACTTCACCAAATCGCCTCCGCCACCACTATAATGTGCCCTTCCTACACGACCGTTTTGCGCAATCAAGGAAGCATCGATACGAAGGTCGTCTTCACTGGCTCGAAATATTTCAACATCATTCTGTCCAATAATCCCGAGAATATCGGTACAGTTCGTATAATTGGTATAACGAATATCATTACCAATATAGATAGATTTCTGTGAGGCAGAGGTAAGATTAGCAGCTACTACCGTGACATGTCGCGAATCAATTGCGCCAGAGATCCAAACATTATTTTCTACAAAAATAACACCGTCTTCTGGAAGATTGTAGGTGGACCATCCACCTGAATAATTGATAATCTGGTTCGTGGCAGCGTTGAAACTCTGCACCGTACGAATAGTGAAAGTATCGTTCGTATTGAGAATAATATGTCTCCCTTGTCCAGTATTATTGAAGTACCTACTCCCATTCGTACCCGCCTGAGCTTCACTTTTCATATAAGCTAAATCCCCCAAAACTCCATTAAAGTCAGTGGCTGTAACGGGGAATTTTCTTCCGCCTTCAAAAACATCCGCGCGTGTCGGTACTGCTGCTGGTGGTAATGGATCTACTGGACTGTCATGCGTATGTACTCCGAATTCGTTTCCTCCAGTATGATCCGGGTCATCATAAGTAGATACTGAGCTTGAGATAAGATTATGAGCTACGCCATCGAAGCGAATTCCCTCATTTGAATGGATTTTGCCAAACACTTCTGTTCCAGCTCCGAAACGCAACACATCGTTCGCGAGCACGATATCCTCACTCCAGGCTGGCTTACGAAAACGTACTTCAATAACACGTTTGTCATTCGGGTAACGGTACGTCCAACCTGTTGACTTGACTGTCACAATAGTAGATGTACCTGAGGGTGGTACCACTTCAAGCTTATATTTACCTATAGCACTCCCTGATGGATCTTTGTATTCGACCTCATATGGTGTAGCTACTCCATACGGAGTGCCTGCCCAAAAAGCAGCTATCTGCGAAGCAGTCCTTCCCTCCACCTGATGAGCAAGATACCAGCGATAGAAATGGATACCTGATTCAGCTACCTGAAATGCTTGCTCACGCGCGTGAATCTGCAATGAATACTTAGTGTAGTTGGCCACAAAGGTAATAATAGACGTCAAAACAATAGACACTACTGTCATAATGATAAGACCGTACACAAGGGCCGTACCCTTTCTTTTTGCTGAAGAAAAGGA
Organism: Candidatus Moraniibacteriota bacterium; assembly: GCA_041910335.1. Taxonomy (GTDB): domain Bacteria; phylum Patescibacteriota; class Minisyncoccia; order Moranbacterales; family UBA1568; genus UBA1568. The sequence goes on along the minus strand of JAYRRF010000024.1, from coordinate 70,373 downwards.
TTTCCTACTCATAGTTGTGCATATTACGTAAATCAACAAATGATTCAAGATTGATGTTTTCTGGTGCCCTAGCTGGGTTAATATTGACCTTGATTTTCACTTTCACAAGCTGAATATTACCAACACTCGCAGGAGTAGCAAGTGGGTTATTTACTGTATCTCCAGGATAATCTCCATTGTAGTAGTGAAAAATTGGCTCCGTACTACTGTTCGTAATGTATTTTGCCATGACTGTGGTGGTCGTGTCACCACTTGGATACGTGACTGGTATAGTTGCCGTATTAGGATCAGTTACTCCTCTTTTAAATTCATCTGTAGCTAAATCAAGATAATAGTGCACTCGCTCCGTTACACCATCATCATCAATATCTGTATAGATAGTCAAGTCAAAATCATCAGCTTCCTCAATTGGAAAATCACCATTGTCAGCTTGTTTGATAGCGCGTAGCTGAATAATTGTCTGATTCACTGCTCTCGAAGCTGTGGTAGAAGCCAGTCCCATCTCAATAGTGAAGCGATTATTCTCCCAAGACCTGACAAAAACATACGTGAATCCCTCCATCGCAATGATCATAATGGAGATAGCTACGAGCATCTCAATTAACGTCATGCCTTTCTTTTTTGAGGAGAATGAGAATACCATACCTAATTAGCAACAAGATTATAGCTTTTCTGAAGAAGAGCTGTGCCAACGGTGACCGTATCAGTCTTGGTGGTGTAGCCAGTAGCAGAAATTTCTATGCTGTAGTCAGCTGCTGATAGTGGCGCCGAGGTTGATTCCGGAAAGTAGACCTTGCCGAAGGCATCAGTCGTCCGGGTTACATCATACGGCAGTGTTGCGTTGCTTAATTTCACAGTAGCTCCACTCACTGGTAAGCCATTGGCATCATTCACTACTGTAACCCAAAGACCCGCTGTGTTTTTCGGTACCATCACTACCTTGATGTCAGCATTAGCTCCTGGAAGAACATCTAGAAGATTGGTCGCTGTCGTTTCTGGTGTAATTTTCCAAAAAGTATGCGTGGCCGTATCCGGAACAGTCAATGTGTATTGTCCATAGCTCTGACTCGAGTATGTTTTTTCTCCACTGCCATCGGTAGTTGAAGAGTTAGAGAAGTTATAGACAGCAGCCGAAGTACTCGGATTAGTACCAAGCAGCCTCCCACCTGCCAGAGTAAATGGCACGCTAGCTACGTCGCTCCCGAATGGATCTTCTGTGGAGAGTTTGATATTCACTGCCCTATCCATCACTATAGACTTCTGATTGAGTACATTGGCTACCACTGTAGCATGCACATCTACAGGATTGTACGCGGTCGTAGGATATGGCGCATACGTATTGGCTCCGAAGTAACCTGACTTAGAAACCGTAAGAATATACTTCTGGGTGCCTGCTGGTGCACCCGGCAAGGTGATATTACCTGTTGCGTCTGTCGTTGCTGTTGTATCAATACTGGCGCTACTATTCTGAATCCGAACATCAGCCCCACTCACACCGTTACCACCAGCATCAAGCACATTCACCGAAAGCACACCTCCGCCACTCGAACTCTCCACCCCATTAGGTGAAAAACTCCCGAAAAGTGCCACTTGCTGATCAGCTCCTCGACTCCCCCAACTGACCGTAATACGCACACGTTTATAGTCCGTCGGTATAGTATCTGCCGGTGTAACACCATCAAAAGCATCATCCACGTACTGTACAAACGTGTCGACATGATACTGAGCTCCACTGACACTTACATCCTCTTCCTCAATGAGGTCTCCCGCTGGAATACCGTATACCCAAGCGCTCCCATTCCAGTGCTTCGTACCAATCGTTGTATATTCAATACTCCGGATGATCTCCATGCGTTGGTTGGCGAGAGCAGTTCCTCCGAGACGATTTCTTGACTCAATAATAGTCCGAGTTGTCACTATATACGCCTGAAAAAAAGTCGTGGAGATAAGCGCGAACAACAGCAAAAAAATCATCGACTCAATCAATGTGAATCCTCTTCTCTTCTTTTGTGTATTTTCTTTTTTCATTTTACCTTTTCACGGTACAAGACCGAGCACCAGAACGTATAACAGACAAATTCGTCAAAGCTACTTTGTATTCAAAGTATTTTTTGAGAGAAGTTCGAGGCACAAGTGAAGCACGGAGCGAGAGGTACTTACCAGTACCTTGAGCAAGTACTGGAACTTGCAACAATGAAATTCTCCAAAAAATAATTTGAATCCGCTATTTGATATTTTCGAGGACACTATACATCGGCTGCAACATCGCCACTGCAAAAAATCCCACACCACCACCAATAAGTAGCATCAAAACTGGCTCAATAATAGAAGACATGTTTTTGGTAATCTGCGAGACCTCTTCTTCATAAAACTCAGCGAGACGTTGCAATACTAGCTCCGTCTTTCCTGTTTCTTCACCTACTTGGATAATCTGCGGTACCAAGATAGGAAACAGTTTCGGATAGCCTTCGATGATTTTCGAGAGATCTGTTCCCTTTTGAATGCCATCAATAGCACTCTCTACAGCTCTCTTGTAGTACACATTCCCCAAAGTCTTGGACACGATGCCAAGCGAAGTCACTACTGAGACGCCGCTTTTCAAAAGTGAGCTATGGATACGAGCAAAACGTGCGCAGTTCACCTTGATGACAATGTTACCGACGATAGGAAGGCGAATATAGAGCCAATGGAAAAAATTTCTTCCTGTGGTCGTACCCGCAAAAGTTTTGACAGCAAAGATGAAGAGGAAAAGTCCGCCAAAAGAAAGAATGTAATGATTGCGCAAAAAATCACTGAAGGCCATGATAGCTCTTGTTGACGCCGGCAGAGTGACATTCATATCTTTGAAGACTCCAGTGATTCTTGGTAAGATATAGACCAACATCAAAACACCGATGCCAAACATCGCAACAAGGATGACCATCGGGTAGATAAGAGCCCCTCGTACCTTACTCAAAAGATCATTTTCTTTCTCGAGCTGAGTAGCGAGGATATCCAAGACTTCTTCGAGGTTACCCGATACCTCTCCCACTGCTATCATATTGGTAAAAAGCTCACTAAAGACCTTCGGATACTTAGCCAACCCCTCAGAGAGAGACTTCCCTCCTTGGACTTCATTGAAAACATCCTCAAGGATTTTTTTGAAGCCCTTATGGGTAGTCTGAAGACTCAGGTTATGAATACCTCTCGAGAGAGTCAATCCGGAAGAAACCATCACGGCGAGGTTACGGGTAAAGACCATTTTCTCCTTGAGTGGCACTGAGCGAAGCCCGTCAAGGAACTTGATTTCCAATTTTTTATTCTCACCTACTTCACGATGAGACGTCAACAATAACCCTCGACTACGTAAGTCTTGAGCAAGTTCTTTTTCGTCTTTAGCGACTGTCTCACCAGAACTGGCTTGACCGGTTTCAATAGATTTTGCCGTATACAAAAACTTCGGCATACTTTTGGTGTTGCTTTTTTGTATTTCTACTTTCTATTGTATCACGAAATCAGAAAACGAGTCTCTTTTTGAAAGCTTCGAAAACTCTTGGCCCACGTGGCTTCGGTAGGAATACCAACGCTTCATCAGTCGCTTCAATATAACTCCCGGGAAGATGGGTGTTTGGGTTCATAGCAATCTTCTCTTTCTGCCACTCTATCAATCTTGACTGGAGAGGTAGCCAACCCACTAGTTGTTCGAGGAGTTTTTGGACACCCAAAGAAAAAAACGTGTCCTTAGTCACGAAACGCTCATTTAGAGCCTGTCCGTCATAATTTGGTTTATAACGTTTGATCCAGCGATTAGCCTGCAGGAACTTTTCATGCGTTTGAACACCATACAAAAGGCGCATAGTTTGATACTCATGGGCAGCGTAGAGATCTTGATTAAGAATCTCGAGACGCTTCGTCGTAATAAAATAATTGAGACAAGCACGATTGGTTATCTTATCTCCGTGACGTCGCTTACCAATGAGATGTAAGAAAGTGGTCAAGATGAACCTTCCTATCCAGATATGGCCCTCTTCGAAAACGACGAGCATGTCCCAATCACTCGCCTTTGTACCATGCTTGAGTGAGAGACTTCCGGTTGCTCCTACCATACGCACAAAGGGCAGATAACGAATGATGCGTACCAATTGCTCCATACCCTTCAGTTTATGTGCTGAGAGTTTCTCCCGAGCAATTCTCTCTGTCACCAAAAGGCCGCGTCCTGGAAGGAAGATAAATCCTCCAAGAAAGGCAAGTTGCTTTTTCATTTCGGGAGTTTCGAGAGCAAGTACCACATCGCGAAGTGTACAGCAGTCTGTCGAATTTTCCCCATCGTATGAGATCAAATATGCCCAAAGCTCATACGCTGTCAGTGGATACTCTAAGACATCGTAGTAGGTAACAGTGGCGATGATATTCTTGTACAAATTCGTTACCATAGTTTTGACTGTGTTGGCTAGAGGTATTTAGCGGTGAAGCTTTTCTTAACAGCCTTCAGTTTCGTAGGTGTACCAGAAAACACCAGCTCTCCTCCAGCCTGTCCACCGTCTGGCCCAAGCTCTATCACCCAGTCTGATGCTTTGACGACATCGATATTATGCTCTACTACCAAGACGCTATTCCCCTTGTCTACAAGAACATCTAATACTTCAAGGAGTCTTCTCACATCTTCGAAGTGCAGTCCGATAGTCGGCTCATCGAGAATATAAAGAGTCTTTCCAGTAGACTTACGCGCCAATTCAGTAGCGAGCTTGATACGCTGAGCTTCACCTCCGGAGAGATTGGTAGCGCTCTGACCCAAGACAAGATAGCCAAGGCCCACCTCTTCAAGCACGCGGAGCTTCTCCTCAATCATTGGTTGATCAAGGAAAAATCTTCTCGCTTCTGTCACGGTCATTTGGAGAATTTGAGAAATGTTTACCCCTCGGTACTCAATGGAAAGCGTTTTCTGGTTGTAGCGAGTGCCCTGGCAATACTCACAAGGTACATATACATCGGGTAAGAGATACATCTCTATTTTCTTCATTCCCCCTCCCTGACACTCTTCACAGCGTCCACCACGCATATTGAAACTGAAGTGACTAGCGCTGAATTTCTCTTTCTCTGCATCAGGCGTCGCTGCAAAAACATCGCGAATAAGACCAAAGACTCCTGTGTAGGTCGCTGCGTTACTGCGAGGTGTTCGTCCAATTGGATCTTGATTGACAGTGATGACTTTATCGATGTTCTCTAAGCCGGTGATTTTCTTGTGAGCGCCTGGCTCTGCCTTGGCATGGTAGAAGTGTTTCGAGAGAGCTTTTGAAAGAATACTGTGGACAAGGGATGACTTACCCGATCCAGACACTCCTACTACTGAGACCAACATACCGAGAGGAATGCTCACATCAACGTTCTGAAGATTGTGTTCTTTCGCACCGATAATAGAAAGACTCTTACCAGTCCCCTTGCGAAGCTTCTTCTTCTCGGAGACGCTGCGTTTACCATTGAGGTACTCCGCAGTGAGCATCTTTGATTTGAGGAGTGCAGAAGGTGTCCCAGCAAAAATGACTTCGCCTCCCTCACTCCCTGCTCCAGGCCCCATATCGATAATATAATCAGCTCGTTTCATGATAGCTACATCATGCTCTACGACTACCAGAGAGTTATTGGCACCACGTAAATCCTCGAGAGCCCCTAAGAGTTTCTCAGTATCACGACTATGAAGCCCAACTGAGGGTTCGTCCAGGACATAGATGATACCTGAGAGACCTGACTTCATTTGCACAGAAAGACGGATACGCTGAGCCTCTCCACCAGAAAGCGTGTGAGCTCCACGACGTATCTCCAAGTAACCTAGGCCGACCTTCTCTACTGCACGTAAACGAGTGAACATCTCACGAAAAAGGGGCTCTACGAATGCCTTGTTTTCCTTGTTGGTGACAAGCTTCTTTTCCAGTGTAGGTAATGTGATCAATAACTTATCGATACTTTGACAAGCAATATCATCGATTGACAGCCCCTGAAGCAACACTGAGAGAGACTCCTTCTTGAGTCGCTTACCCTGACAACTATCACATACCTGCGTATGCATGTAAGCTTCGATATCGCCTCGCAGATGTTCTGATTTCGTCTCTTTGTACTTACGCTCCAAAAGAGAAATAATTCCCTCAAAGCCACCCTCTTTCTCCTCACCGAAGAAAATAATATCAAGCTGTTTCTTGGAGAGTTTTTTGACTGGAGTGCTTGCTCCAATACGAAGACGCTTCAAGGCATCCAAAAGCTGAGCGAGAGGCCCATGTCCGTTCTCACGACCACTATTCATCTTGCTCCATGGCCGTACAGCTCCTTCAAGAAAAGAAAGATTCTTATTAGGAATAATCAGTTCTGGATCAAAGGCAAGGGTCACGCCAAGACCCGAACACTTCTGACAAGCCCCTTCTGGATTATTGAAAGAAAAATGGCTCGGTGAAAACTCTGGGAGATAGATATCACAACTGTCACAACGATATTCTTCATTGTAGTGACGCTTCTCACCGTCTTCTCCAATGATTACCGCTTGCGTCCCATGACCTAACTGAAAACCTGTCTGAAGGTTGTCGATGATACGCTCCTTATCAGGACGAGCCGTGTTGAGTGTCATACGATCAATCACGAGCTCATAGCGGTGTTCTTGATCTCCCTTGGCAGTCATCGCTGCTTCAGCAATTCCAAGAACTTCACCGTCCTTCATCACTCGAGGATACCCCCAGGTCTGAATCATCTGCAGAGCATCTTTTTCATTCTTGCCACGCAAAGCAAAACTCTCCGTAGTAAACACTAGAGCGGTGTCATTCGGTAACAACAGAATCTCCTCAAGAATCTCTCGAACACTTCGACGACTCAATTTCGCACTACAATTTGGACAATGTGGCTCACCGAGTTTGGCGTAGAGTACACGAAGGTAATCATAGACTTCCGTCATCGTGCCTACAGTAGAACGCGGACTACGAGAAACACTCTTCTGATCAATAGAGATAGCTGGAGAAAGATTGTGAATAGTGTCTACATCCGGTTTCTCAAAACCATCAAGAAAATTACGTGCATATGAAGAAAGCGACTCGACATAGCGTCGATTCGCTTCCGCAAAAAGAGTATCAAAAGCCAGTGATGATTTGCCCGAACCAGAAAGACCGGTGACGACCACCAATGCGTCGCGCGGAATATCAACATCGATATTCTTCAGGTTATTCACTCGTGCGCCTCGCACTTCAATGACTGTTTTTTTATCTGCCATATTCTGAAATTCAAAATGAAAACATCAAAATGGAAAGAGTATAAAGGCAAGTCATTTTTAGCTTTGCATTTTTACTTTTCACTTAAATAAGATGTCTCTCAGGATACATGATTTTTCACATGCTGTAAAGAGAGAGGGGTCCACCGTGACACTGCACGATAGACCCCTCCTCGCTTATATCTCCACTTTTGGTGACTTAGCGACTGACCCGCTTTCGCTCTTCAAAAACGATTCTGTATCTCCCATCCTGTCCGGAACGAATTCTTCGGTGAATCGGGAACTCCTTCTTGTTGAAGCAAGGAAAGAATGCATCAGCATGTTGAGGCAAAGTTCCTCGTCGATGCACGATTCTTGAAATAAGCAGTCGAGAGGCGTATGGCAGAAAAGCCTTATAGACCTGTTCGCCACCAATGACGAAAACCTTCTGATTTTCATGCCGAAGTTGTTCGACCACTCGAAGAGCATCTTCGACCGAAAAAACTGGAACATAGCCGCCGCCGTCCTGATCATTTCGACTGAGAACAAGATTGGTGCGACCAAGAAGCCGGTGACCATTCCGCCGTAGGATAGACTCCCACGTCACACGTCCCATAATGACGATAGAACCTCGCGTCGTTTCGCGAAAAAACTGCGTCTCCGTTTCAATACTCCAAGGCATTTCTCCCTGGTAACCAATGATGCGCCGCGCACCCATGTAGGCAGCAATCATGGTAAGTTCGTATGGCAAAACTGACATCGAAATACCCTCATTTTGAAGTTGCTCTATAGGTCTACTCCTCTAGCGCACCTTTGTCAATACTCCCTTGTCTACCGTTACGAGAGGAAATCCTGACGCTTACGTTTGCGGTGAAAGGTGATAGCAAAACGATGAGCTTCATTGTTGGCAAGCAAAGCTTCTTTCTTGAAACGTTCTGCTAGTGCAATAAGACCCAGCACCTCTCTCGGACGATGACGCTCATCTTTGACGACCGATAGCACAGGGATACTCACGTCTATTTCTTGTAAAATTTTCTCTGCCTGTCTGCGATGCGTCTCGCCTCCATCAATGACAATCAGTTCGGGAAAGGGCCACTCAGGATGAGTGAAGCGTCGTCGCAAAATTTCCTCCAAAGCCGAAAGATCATTGCCATTGTGCTTAGCTCGCAGCTTGAATTGTCGATATTCACTCGGTTGAACTCGACTCTTCTGAACAACCGTCATCACTCCGACCGAAGCACTCCCCTGAAGATGAGCCACATCATAGGCTTCGATGCGGTGCCGCTCACCCTCACCAATGTCTTGTCTGACGAGAGCAATATCTTGTATGTGCTGCAGTCCAAATAAGAGTTTCTTTACCTCTCCTGCTTCTTCGAAACGAAGTTCATGAGCAAATGTCATCATCTTTTTTTCGAGAGTCTTTACCAGCCTACCTTTTTTCCCTTGAAAGAAAAGCTTGAGGTGCTTGAGACCTTCTTGATATTCTGCAGCTGTGACAGCTCCTGTACACACCCCCGGACAGAGCCCAATCTGAGCAGAAAAACAAGCTCGTGCTTTTTTCTTCTGTGTATCTGTCAGAGACTCATAGGGCACACATTTATCACGAAATGGGAAAAGACGACGAATGATTTTCATCGCTTCTCGCAGACTCCCTCCATCAGGGAATGGTCCGAAAGAATACTTGATAGGATCACTGAATTTCCCTTGAGCGATATCCCGACTACGGACAACTAGTACGCGCGGAAAGAGTTCCTTGGTAATGACGACTTGGTTATAACTTTTGTCATCTTTGGCATCAGTGTTGTGAGGCGGCTGCAGACTTTTGATCAATTCTGACTCCAAGAGAAGTGCCTCGAGAACCGAATCCGTCTTGCGGTACCCAATGAAGCCAATCTTCGGCATCATCAGCTCTATCTTTGGCCCTCGCGTCTCCAGCATATCTTGGACGAAATAGCTTTTCACTCGATCACGAAGTGAGGTAGCTTTACCGACATAGAGCACTTCTTTTTTGTCATCAAGAAAAAAGTATACTCCCGGATACTCTGGCAGCGTATTTTTGTTCTGAAAATCTGTGATAGAGATGAGCTCTTCCCAGAGCTTTTCTTTGTCGGTCATAGTTCTATTGAAGCATTCTCTTTCTTTCTTTGCTAGTTTGACTCTTTATACCCTTAGGTGTGTAATAAAAATAAGCACCTTTTCCTCCACTTCATACGGGAGAATTCCCATGCCAAAGGGTGACATGATCAGCCTGATGGCTGATGAAGTAATACATGACATCGAAGAAAAAGGCGTTGACTTCCGACGAGCTTTCTCCTGGGCAGCTCATCGTCGTGATATCTGGCATCATATAAATGCCCGTCACTACAATGAAACATTTGCCCTTGTTCGTAGTCGAGTCAGTGAGCGAAATAATGGCCTCCTCCGACGCGCTATGCGCAACAAACAAAAGGAAGAAGCTGAGATAATCCAGGCGCTCACTGAAAGAGATGCTCTTGTCGGCAATCTACCAGAGAATGAAATTGAGAGTATGTTGGCCTTTACTGACAATATTGGCTACCAACACTTTTCTGTTTCCACTCCTTTTCTTGATGCGCCACCATCCGACTGATGACCGAAGCTCCATGCACCTTCGGTCATCTTTTCTTTGGATGCGAAAAAGCGGCGGATCTCCAGGTTCGGTGATCTGCCGCTCTTTACTGTTCCCGTATTATCGGGTAAATCAGGCGCCCTTAGGCGGCCCGATCGAAAATAGGTGAATCCGACGTAACCTGGTACCATCCTTCACGCTCGCAAAAGAGGAACAGGCTTGCCTGGTTATGATCCGGATTGATCAAGCGGCTTTCCGGGTGGATATCAACATCTTCGTAGCGAACACCTAAATGTTCACGTGGACCTTGATCCAACATTTGGCGGAGCGTGGCCTGTGCCATCTCCACCTCATTGGGCAAAATCAGCCCTCGATCCGCTTCGGTCAATCCGAACGGGAATCCGTGGTTGAGCAGAGCTGGCACGTCACGATGTTTGCCATCCTGCCGCCACCATCTCATCCTTTCCTGACGATCATCCTCGACTTCGTCGAGGGCGACCCGGACCGTCTGTGCCCGCAAGACCTGCGCGGACGGTTTTCCATGACTCATTTGATGCGGTCCCCTTCTATCTATCAAAAACAGTTGCCCAAGAAATTCAGGCGCCTACATATTAACACGTCTTTTTATTTTCGTCAAGTGACGAAAATTCTTTATAAAAAGTGTTTGAGGCGGACCCGAGAATCTCGAATCCGCCCCACATCATCATTGTCTCTGATCGGGTAGTGCCTTATCTAGGCACGAACCAGCTCGACGACCTGTTCCGAAGGAACCTGGCGAATTAGACCCGCCTTGGCATCCACGATTTCGAAGAAGCCGAAGTCATCCGCTCCGCCCGAGAGATTCTTCTCGTGACTGAGCATACGCGCAGCATCGGCAAACGAAATCGGAAATACCCTGCGGGCCGCTGGGCGAATTTCTTCACCGCGAGCCTCCATCAGAATGACGGTTGATGCCCTGTGACCACTCTTGGAAGCGGTTGCGCCAGACAATACGCCCTCAATGACCCTGCGAGCTGGCGTACCCCGTGCCAGAACAAGGATATCATGTTCGGGGACACCTTCCGCCCTGCCCTGAGGCTTACTTGCTGGCCCCCTTTTGCATCGCCGAGAAGCATGATCACCTCGTACTGAAACTGATTTCGACATCAAATATCCTTCCACACAAAAGCATACTCTTGGTATGCTCAGACATCCTATACCTAGAGATATCCTTCCGTCAAGCCACGGTTCTTGATTTTTCATTTGTCATCTTGTATCCTAGACATCTGTTCTTTTCCGTCTAAAGGAGACCTACGGTGACTCACAATCATCTCAAGCGCCTCCTGTGGGGCGTCTCGCTACTAGTGGCTGTATACTATGTCAGTCTTTTCCTCTTCCAGCTCGCTGGGGGCAACCCGCGGGCGCTCAACCCCTGGAGCAAACTTGGACTCTACGAAGAAAGTATCGAGGCGGTCAGCGGCGAATTCATGCGCCGCTCACCAAGCCTCTCAGCTTCTTTCGAAGATTTCAAGCGCTGCATGGCTTCACCGATTTGCGAAGACTCTGAACGACTCAGGCTCATCATGAAACATCGTGATGAAACAATTCGTAAGGAGTGGCCACTTGTTTTCGACCGTCTCGTCAATGACGGTGGTCAAGACTGGCTCAAGCCATCAAGTGACCCAAGCAAACGAGAGCTCAAGGCTCAGGATGCTCATGATCGATTTTTTCGCTCCATTCGGCATCTTGGTGCCGACCGACTGCGCAATCACTGCGTTCCGATCATCGAGTTCTATACCGACCCCCAAAGCCATATGCCCTACTATCGCCTCAACCGCGAGCAGGGCTATCGCTGCAACTGAAAGGCGCCCCTTCCCATCGATGGAAGTGGGCGCCTTTTCACCTGTGCTATACTATAGTTGAAAGCCTTCAGAAAGGTACGTGACGGAGTTTCTACTCCTAATTGGGACCCACCTAGATTTCTAGGGAAAAAATTATTTTTTCCGATGCTTATTTTCAGGGACCCAGACCCACTTGCCCGCATTGAGGGCTTTTGTTATACCCAGACTACTTCTTTCCGCCAACAAAAAGGAGGAAAGTGTGCTCAAGTTCTTGACGCGCTTCATCTGACAAAGAAGCGTGTTTTTGTTTGGCTTCATGAGAAGCCTGACGAAATTCTTCGTCCATTGTGCGGATATATGGATGGATAGCTGTGGCCTTCTGATTCATGCCGATAAGATGTAGTCCGCGGAGAGTGCGGACACGTGACAATGCTACATAACCTTGCCCATATTCAAAAGCTTTGGAGAGGTCAATGACCGCCGCATCAAGGCTCGTCCCTTGACTCTTATGGATGGTGAGTGCCCACGCTAGACGGAGAGGCAACTGGGTCACACTTGCTAACTCCTCATCACCTTCAAAAAGTGACCATTCGGCTGGTCCCACCTCAATGATATTCCCACTCTTGGTTTTCACAATCGGGAGCTTGGTGTCTGGGTGAAATGAAAGCACCACTCCTTGCGTACCGTTGACATAGCCATCGAGCTGATTGTTCTTCGTGAACATGACCAGTGCACCTACTTTGAGCTCAAGACGTTCTGGGGAAAGACAATTGCGCTTCAATGCTTCTACAAGCTGTTCTTTTCCTTCTCCTCTCATTTGATAGGCCATCACTTTTCCTGGAAGTTGTCTGAGCTCTTCTTGGTTGACTCTGTCCACATCAATATTGTGAGCGTACAGTCGCGTCACTCCAAGTGGCGCCTCATCCTCTGAAACCATCTGAGCACGAAAAGTCTCATAATCTGTTTCTTCAAGTGTATTGTGGCGAATGGCTTTGAGGAGACGTAGGTATACTTCATCCTCCTGGCGATACTGCTCCTCGAGATAACAAATGACTGGCATCAAGCGTGACCACGCCTCACTCTCAAAAGCATACTGCGGCGCCTCACCTCGACCCGTCACTGGTGGCAACTGAAAAAAATCCCCGACAAGAATGACTTGCATTCCTCCGAAAGGCAGGCTCGTCTTCCGAACCACTCGACAAACCGTCTCCACCAAAGAGAGCGTGCGGCCGTCCAACATAGAGATTTCATCAATGATGAGCACCTTAGCCTTTCTGATTCGTTTAGCAACATGTGCCGTCTTAGCAATATTTTTGATTTCTGCTTCACTAAGCTCTCGCGCTGTCCCTATGCCACTCCATGAATGGATAGTCATCCCACTGATATGAGTCGCGGCGATACCAGTCGAAGCAGTGACTGCGTAGGCTATTTTGTGCTCACGCAAAAAACGCACATACTCATTGATAGTATGTGTCTTACCAGCGCCAGCTTCCCCCGTGAGAAAGATACTGTGGCCAGCTCGTAACAATGCAAGTGCTGTCTTTTGGGTCATGATTTATTGGGCATTATTGAAAACCACTTCTTTCAGCCAATCGTTTATTATATCGTAAAGAGACTGTAGATGTTCTTCTGTACGATAAGTATGCGGCGCACCTTCTATCTCTACATAATTTTTCTTCGTGCTTATAGGTAATGCATCGTAAAGAAGCTTGATGTCCTGAGGACGGCAACTTTCATCTTGTGAGCCTACTACTAGAAGTGTGGGCATAGTGAGATTTTTAGCCAACGGCAGAAGATCATGATCGAGTCTCTCTTCCATTTCTGCCCAAGGAGATTTCTTCACAATTCCTGTAGTCTGACTGACTGATTCCTTATACCCTTTTTCTTGAAAAATCCTGAATGCCTCAGGTTCAAGTTCTTGATGAGTTTCCCATGAAAGCTCACCGGAGACAACTGGTGCAACTGGTACGAGTATATCTACCTCTTCTGGATAGTGTTCTGCATACCGTGCTACTGCATAGCCACCCATGCTATGCCCGGTGAGCGCGAGAGGTTTCACGAACCACTCTTGTTGCTCTACCCATTTGACGACGTCTTCAAGATCTTCGGCATGCAGTCCGAGTCTCGCCTCCCAGTATGTACCATCACTTTCTCCGAAAGAATTCGTTGTATCAAAATTAAACGTCACAAAACCATTATCATGAAATGCTTGTTCCATTTTAAGAATATGAGCCTGACTTTTGAGTCCACCATACCCATGCTGAATCACTGCCGTTCCTCTGGTCACACCTTCTGGTAAATTAAGGAGTCCGACTATTTTCTGACCTTTACGGTTTTGGATTTCGATTTTTTGCATATTTTTCAGTATAACAGCTAGCTAAACCAGATGAAATCTTACAGTCACTATGTCCCCTTCTCGGATATCTTCTTTTTGTCGCACTATCTTTTTGAGAGCCAGTATATATGGACCTTCCTTGGTCGGGAAGAGGGTTGTCCGCCAAGTCGTCCTCCCTACTGTCACCTCGACTGGTACAAAACTAAACCCCACTTTCTTCTTCGCTTTTGCTTTTATTTCTTCTGTTATTTTTTTATCAATACTGACGAAATACCAGCTCGCTGGCTCAACGCTATAGACGAAGACTTTGGCCTTGATTTTATACTCTTTGGTCATAAAAGGATATCAAAAACTTTTTCTTTACTTCTTGTGCCACGTACCAACGTGATGCATGATGGACTGGTCTTGAAGTGCTTGGCGAGTATTTTGCGCAGAGCCTCATTCGCTTTACCTTCTACCGGCACTGCCTTCACACTCACCACTAACTCTCGCCCATACTTGGAGGCCGAACCCCCACGTGATTCTGTGACTTTTTCTTCTCTCGCATTGGTTTTGACTGTGACTGCTACTCGCATATACTAGATCATTTTCTGCAATGCTTGATAGAGTTCTACCATCGCACGAGTATCAAGCTCACAGTAACGAAGAAGATTTTCTCGTACCTGTGCCCGGTACTCTGGTGTCATATTGCCTCGCACCATCTTCTCCCACTCAGAAAGAGCCATGGTACCGTTTTGGATTTCGAGACTCTTATACGACAATGCTGGCAACAACACTGGCAACACATTCTTGATAGAAAAACTCCCACCAAACTTCGGATCAGCATAGTATTGAGTGAACACTTTCATCAGATCAAAGATGCGCTCATTCATCTGGAGAAAAAACCCGCTCGCTTCTGGATGAAGCTCGGATAGCTCCTTATTACGCCCCTTCTCAAAACTCTCATACCACACAATGATACTCCCTGTCTCACCAATGGTCTGACGAAGCATGGCGACCAGCCCTTCGGTCGCAGAGACAAAATCATCAGCAAGATATTCGAAATGTTCGAGTGCTCCGTCTTCTGAAAGCTTGTGGACTGACACCTGAAAGACCACTGCCTGATTAGCCTTATACCCAGGTAAGAGCGGAATTGGTGATCCATAGGTCTCATAGTCAAGAAAGTAGAGTGGGAAGACCAGTCCGTCTAACTCATCCTTGATACCAGCAAGATCAATTCTTGGCTGGCCATTTTTGACCAAGTCTACCTTACTCTGCTGAATAGCGGTCAACTTGAAATCTTCTGGAATCGACTCGATACTGAGCACTCCCATATCGAGTAGTGCCTCAAGTTTTTTTCCGCTCACTATGTGATGCACTGAATAAGCAGGAACATCAGGATTGAAGAAAAAGAACGCATCACAACGCTGACCATTGGTCCGATACAGACACGGGCAGGTCTGATAATTGATCTCTTCTTGCCCAAGGTGCTGGAGTGCTTCGTTCATCTCACTAGAGACCACCCCAGCTTGTTCATTGACTGCCGCGGTCACGTTTTCGAAAATGAAAAGTTCTTCGAGATTCAGTTCTTCACCACGGCGATAGTCTTTATTGATATAGATGAGCGTGCTTTCACCTACCATCTCTCGACCGAGCACCTCTCGTACGACGAGTGTCTGGAAGGTGATGTCTTTGAGATGGTTGTGCTTGAGGTCACTCTTGATCTCAGTGCTTGCCTTCACCTCATAGATATCCCACTTCTCCGTCTCTTGGTTCCACTGAAGAATATCTATCTTCGCAAAAAGTTCTTCCACCGTCTCAAACGTTGCCTGAAAGAGCGTCCCCTGATCTGGAAGAAGCTCCTTGGTTCGCTCAACCAAAACTGGATTGGAACCATGGATCATCTTCCCTTCAGGAAAAAGCCTCTGTACATATGACTCTACTTCATCACCATCCTTCAAGATTTTTTGCAGAAACAAAGAAAACTCTCCTGGCGTGTAGAGCTCCGGCTTGTTCTTTTTGAGCCACAAACTTTTGTGACACAGGAGATGTTCTTTGAAATCAGTTTTGGTGAGAATCATGATGTTTTTTCGAGATAATAGTCGAGTGTATAAATCCAGTTCTCATCATCTTCACCACCATTCTCACGATTCATGATTTTTTGATTGAGGAGCCAGGCGATATAGCCCTGATCGTTAGCAGCGACTTCTTTGATAGACTGCCCACTATACTTCCCGAAGGTGAAAGTGCGGAAGAGAAGAGGCTTATCAGAAAGGGCGCTCATCTCTTCGATGACCCGGTCTTCATCCTGGTGCACCACCATCATCTTGGCAAACAGAAAGTCAAACACTGCTACTAGTACGCGTACATCGCCAAGTGCACTGTGCGCTGTCGCTTCCGATACATCGAGGTCGAAATAGTAACGAAGGTACTGCAATGCGTAACGTGGGATCTCACCTTGCTCATCCAAGGCATAGGCGACCTTGAAGGTGTCGATATACTTACCTACTTCTACCCCTTCTCGCTTGAGCATATCGATATCAAATCGTGCATTGTGAGCGACTAGTATATTCCCCTCTCCTAACAGATGGATGAGCTCTGACTTCGCCCGGGAATCAGCAAACACCTCTTTATCAGCCACCATGCGATTGGTGATATGAGTGACCGACATTGCTTCGATAGAAATTGGCAGTGGTGGCTTGAATAGAGCTTCGAATTCCTTTCCTTGAAAAGTATAGGCAAGCTGACAGAGACGGTCTTCTGGGGTCAGTCCGGTCGTCTCAGTATCCAGGAAAATGAGGTTATTTTTGGTCATATTTTTGTTCTATAATACCCTTAAGTATAGCATGCCAAACCATGCTATAATGACCGTATCAATACGCCTAATAACTACTGCTATGGGTGAACAACAATTTCATTTCTCCTTCATGGAAACCCCTGAGGAGCAACTCGATTTAAATCTTCCCAAAAAAGAGGATGCTGTGGATGAACAGACGGCGGAGCTGGATTTGGCTAGCCTTGATCGTGAGGCCCTAGAGAAACTCTACTTCGAGAGAGTAGGCAAACATCGTTTCCACGGACGTACTGATGATGAAGTACGTGCTGCTATTCTTGATCCAGACAAAGAAATTGATCGTCTCAGAGAGATCGACCGTGTCGATGATGCTTGGGCAGATCTTGGTCCAACTGGTAAGTAAACCTCATGCCCAAGAATCTCATCGCTTTGCTTCTCGTTAGCCTCCTTTTCCTCATCACAGTCTTGTGGCTTTTTCCAACTAAACACAAGAATTCATCTACCCCAAAACAAAGCCCTCTCCAGCCCTTCATCGATTCACTTTAGTCATCAGCGGTTACTGACGAGTGAATGTCATTGTCCCTGTTTCGTCTTTGAGAGTAAGCCACAACGAACTTCCTTCCAAAGTAAACATCTCGACACTCCCAAGTTCCTTCAAGAAATCTCCTTCATGTGAACCCTCGCAAGCCATCTCTGTCATCGCCCCCAGAGCGATAGTCAGCTCGTCTCGATTATTCGTCTTATAGCTAGCGGAGACTCGATTACAGTCAGTGGTAAGCTCAAGCTTGTTTTTCTCTCCGAAAGTGATGCGAAACGACCGTTTATCATCGGCTTGTACTTCTGTCCCATCGGCCAAGGTGGTCTCCAGCCATACCCACGTCGTCCCTACCAAGTCAAGTGTCTTTGAGAGATCAAGTCCACCTTTCCCCCAAACATCTTTATCATAATCATCGAGCTCAAGTGTTCCTGCCGTCGTATCATAGTCAAACACGAGCTTCTTGGCTTCCGATGACTTCGTCGATGCTGGGATATCAACTACTATTTTCTCTGCTTCGCCAAACTGCCAGCCACCCTTCTCTACTGACGTGGTAGCTATCGTCAAAGTAGCCGTCTTATCTTGACCTAAGACGAGTATGACTTCTGTCTCGGCATCGTTTTTCTTGTATGTACCCGTGTACATACCTACCAGCAGCTCGCTTGCCTTAGCTTGCTGTTCTTCCTGATTTATCTTTGGAGCTTCTACTGTGGTAGCTTGTTTTTGCTTATCTCCATGCAACCAAAACCAGCCTCCTCCGAGTACCACGAGCCCTATGATAATAAGTATGTATCTTTTCATGTCTCTAGTTATTGTTACTTGGTGTGTTTTGAGAAAGGATGTCGTTTTTTGTGCTCCCGCCACCAGGCTGGGTACTCCCCAAAACGAAAGCAGAACAAGTCAAACAACAGCAGTCCGACCAAGAGCCAGGGTACGAAACGTATCAACGTATCAGATACTGAGTGCGACTCCATATCAATAAAGTAAAAGAGTGCTCCGAGCAAAAAGACAAGAAAAAGCGTCACTCCGACACCCTCTCTCGAGCTCGGATAGTAGCAGGCACATATTTTCCAAAACCGCACTGGTCGAAACCAGTAGTGTGGTACTTTTTCTTTTCTCTCCATAAAGAATTACTGGGATTTAGCCGACGTGACTCAAGATGTATCCGAAGAGGAGCATACAGACGAGCTGGTAGCCACTCATGATACAGAATAAGGTGATACGCTTCTTCGGTGTACTCATGTTCCAAATGACACCGCCTGCAATAGTCGGCATGATGAAGCCGAGCCACATAAAGAAAGCGATGATCACGCCAGACGCACCCGCCCAGTAGTGAATCATGTTAGAAAGGATGAAGACCTGGAGCAAGACAAAGACGAATTGGATGAGGTACATCCATTTCATTTCTTTCATTTTGACTTCCTTTTCTGCATCACTCATAGACTCCCATTCTGGCCAATCATTGGCCCGAAGGAATGCCTTCCCGAAAAGAACTGGCCCGTACCATAGTGCTCCGATAATCATGGCAAGCACACCACAACCGAGGATGACTAAGAAATTCATACTCTTATTATATTAATGAATTATTTTAGAGTGCGTTATTGAGAGAGAGATTGATGACGTAGAGAGTGGCGAGGTTTTCGGCGATGAGAAGCGGAATACCGATCAGAAAGTACCACTTACGACTCTTGTGACGGATGAGCATCATCCCAGCGTAGATACCGACACTTCCGAAAATGGTCGCCAAGAAAAACAACATCCCCTCAGAGATGCGTTCTGCGCCTTGCTGCATCGACTGAGCCTTATCCCACAACATAACGACAAAAGCCACTCCGTTGATGAGTGCGAAGAGAATGAGAAGGAGTGGATGGATTTCGATAGTCATGCTTCTAGTATACTCCTCTCCAAGCACTTCCGAAAGATGGTATAATGAGGCCATACCAAACTATTATGAAATCACTTCTCTTTCTCCTACCTGTTGTAGCGAGTTTTGTCATTGTCACGCTCATTCTTATTTACTTCCAATCCATCCATTCATAAAACGCTATGGCACGTAAAGTTTTCCCCGTTCTCTTCGCTACTATCCTCCTCGATATGATCGGTATCGGGATGCTCATCCCGATTATCCCAGTCATCTTCACCGACCCGAGCTCACCCGACTTCATACTTCAAGGCTATTCTACTGGCCTACAGTACACCATGGCTGGGCTTCTTACGGCACTCTTCGGGCTCATGCAGTTCATCTCCGCCCCACTTTTCGGTGAACTCTCAGATGTCTATGGTCGCAAGAAGATTATCACATTCGGTGTCGGCGTCTTAGCCATCTCCCAACTCCTCTTCGGCTTCGGGATAGAGACTGGATCCCTCCTCATTCTCTTCATCAGTCGTATCATCGCTGGTATTGCTGGTGGCAACTTCTCAGTCGCTCAGGCCAGTATCGCTGATATCACTCTCCCTGAATTTCGTGCCCGCAACTTCGGTCTCATCGGTGTGGCGGTCGGTATTGGCTTCATCCTCGGACCGATGCTTGGTGGCTTCATCGTCTCAGTCAGTGGCAATGCCGCAGCACCTTTTTGGTTCGCCTCAGCTCTCGGTATCATCAACGTCGTCTTCATCTCACTCTTTCTCACCGAGACCCATCATAACAGAAAAGAAGAAAAGAACTTCCACCTCTGGAAAGGCATCCACAATATCCAGGCCGCGTGGCGCGATCATGATGCTCGACCAGTCTACATCGCGAGCTTTTTCTACACGTCTGGCTTTGCTTTTTTCACCTCTTTCATCGGCATACTCCTCGTCTCTCGCTTCGGTCTCTCTGAGAGTGCTATCGGTACTTTCTTCGGTGCGGTCGGTTTTTGGATTATCATCACTCAGGCAGTCATCCTCCGCATCATCAGTCGTCGCTACCGAGAGCGTCAGATTCTCCGCATCACCATCCTCGTCATGGCCTTCGCGCTCTCCCTCTACCCATTCGTGCCATCACTCATCTGGATTTATAGCATCATCCCACTTCTCGCTATCCCCAATGGTCTCACCATGGCCAACATGAGCGCCCTGGTGAGTAAAAGCGTCGGCCCGAGTAAGCAAGGCGTCGCCCTCGGTATCAATGGCTCCCTCATGGCCCTTGCCCAAGGTACTATCCCTCTTCTTGCTGGCTTCGGTTCTGGCTTCTTTGGCATTGCTATGCCATTCATCACTGGAAGCTGCTTCGCTCTCGCTTCCTGGTACATGCTTTTCTTCAAGAAAAAAGCCTGACCTCTCACTCTCTAGACAGACGCCCCTTCTCATGCTTTAATGAATTCCTGTTCTCAAGAGAAGGAGCTCACATGAACTGTCTCGCATCCATGGTCGCCCCCGACGAACTCGTCAGGGATGGTCGTCTGCCCGCCCCTGATGCACGGATGACGTATGAGCGCAAAGCCGTCATCCTCCGTGCCATCCATGATGGCATTGTCACGCCTGACAACATCCTCATCTTCTACCAGATGAGCCAAGAAGAACTCGACATCTGGGAGCAACGCTTCCAGAAGCGAGGCAAAAACGGCCTCAGGTCGACCTATGCCAGTCACTACCGAAGCGAGGAACGCTTTGGTCAATGAGAACCGAAAAGCCCGGGCCTGCAACTGCAGTGACCCGGGCCTTCGATTTTATATGACTGAAACAAACTTGCTATTTTCTTCCTTTCCAGTATGGAGCGAACTGGATAGTCCAAGCAAAGAATTTTGCTTTCCATTGAGGTAAGCCATTTTTCACCATATTGGTATAGCACATCTCCTGAAAATGCTTGAGAGTAGACCCATCAGCATTATGCTGACCGTTCCGATAGCAATAGCTACAGTAGTCAGGATGCTCTCGCACTCCCGGATCCTCCTTGAAAGGCATGAAGCAACTCGCGCAATTGTGACGTTTTTTCTGAGATTCTGCCATACGCATAGCACTTATGATTACCTCTTTATTTTACTCTTTCTGAGTAAAGAAAACAAAAATCAGTCCTTAAAACCCAGTCCACTTCCTCTTACACTGAGAACATCTATCGTTGCCTGTATGCTCGAAATCATCAGTAAATTTATTTGGCTCATACTGGCTAGTATCTTTATTCCAAAAAAAACTCATCATCGATAAGGGTCTCTGCCCACTTTCGTTCACTGCCACAAAACTGGCACGCGTGCTTTGGAAAATTTTGTATTTCTTCATTTATGCTTTGATCTTTGATCGAATCAAAGCAAAAGTCAAATTAGTTTATTTTTCAAAAGCATTAAGTATTTCTAAATAATCTTTTTGTAACTCTTGTGGTATGTGTTCATGCGCCAATGGTTTTATATTGCCACAATTTTTTATGATTTCTTGGACTTCATCAAAATAGAATCCGTCTTGAGTAGCCAAGAAAAGATATGATGGATTCCAAGATTTTGTCATACGCGTGGCGATAGCCAAGATATCGCTTTTCTTTTTTGTTTTACGATACTTTACTTCGATAAGATGCACTTTATTTGTCGTCTTATTGATTACTGCAAAGTCTGGTGCTGTGCGCAAGGTTTCCAGCTCCTTATCTCCCTCTTTGGCGCCACGCTGCACGAGCTCTGGGATAATTTTCTCATAGCCAAACTCCAACACAGTAAACTCCTTAGTATCACGAAGCATCTGAGCAAATACTGTCTCAGCAATTTTTCCTTTCACTAAATTCCGCGCAAATTTTATATTAGACATATATTTTTAAGACCATCAATTTTAACAATACCCCCCTGTCCCTATTTTAGAATTTTGTTTAAGACTTCAAAACCTTTCTTGTCTAGATACTGACTCACATCATAATACTGATCTCTAAAGTCAAAAGCTTTTTTCTCTTCTGGATTTACCCAAAAATAAAAGCTATATCTATCTGGATGAGGTTTTTTGTATTTTTTACATAGTTCCTTAATTTTTTTGGTAGGGATAGTGATAGTATGTGTTTCGATGCTTCTTTTACCCGTCTTACTAGAATCACAGATTACATACACCAGAAAAAGAAAAAAGTCTGCAGAAGACTTATCAAATACATCTTGTGAAAGAAAGAACCAGCCCGTAGAACCCGCTCCATACTTTTTTACTTCTGTAGGCTTCGGTTCGTACGCACGACTCCCTTTTACCTGAACTGAGACAATCTTTTTATTTTTTACGTTCATCAAGAAAAGATCTATTCCTTTCATCTGGGCATTGAGCGGCATCAGGACCTCTACTTGTTTTTCGGTCTCACTCTTTAGAATTCCCGTTACTACAGCCTCGTCAGTATTCAGACTCCAGAAGTTTTTGTAAGATTGACTCATGACATTAAGATTCTTCAATTATCTTAATTTCATCTTCTGTTAGGTCATAAAGGTGATAAACAAGCTGATCAATTTGAGCTTCTAGATCTTTGGTGTCTGCATCAAGATTTATTTTTTTTAAGTATATGATTTTTTCAACAATACTCTCAATTTTTTTAATACTTTGTGAATCTTGTTTCAATGGCAAGTGAATCTGTTCTACATACTGCTTCTTCCATTCATAAGCATTCCCTAAAAATATACCTTCTTTTTTGAATTCCCAATTGAATATTTTCGAATTTAAACAACCTAACAAAAACTTTAAACTAGTGGAATTAGAAGTTATAAGGTTTCCAGGAGCATTTAAGTAATAGCTACTACCTAGCACTGAAAAAGTGGAATTGTATGCTATATTTCCCCATACTATTTTTTCTTTTTCAAACTCATCATAATAAACGCATGCTCTCAAATTCCACCAATTTTTACCCTGATCATCTCTTTTCTTTGCCTTTTCTTCAAACTGCTTCAGATGATTAAAAACGACAGGGTATTCCACTGGAATGTCAAAATCAAAACCTGTCATTAACAAATATAGACCTGAAAAATTGTAGGAATATCTCTTTATATCCCTTCCTCGCAAAATAGGCTTAATAATTTCTTCACTTTTTAGATCCTGAGCAATCAACTCATCTCGTTTTTCCTGATTAATAATAAAAGCTTCATTAAGGCCGGTCTTTATACCATAGTTAATTGAAACATCCCAATCTTTAAGAGGTTTTCCATTTGTCTCAATTTTATTTTTTAGATTAATCTCTACTTGAGTACCAATAAACCACGGACCACTTGAATCAAAATTTACCACTGATCCATGTTCTTGCAACTGAGTAGAAAAACTTTTCTTATTATCCTTAATCGTGACTGCCTTTGTTTCTCCTTTATTTAAGGTATTCTGAATCAATAAAATATTACTATCTACCGTAGCACTCTCAAACACACCACTTCCTAAATCTAGCAAAAGAAGCGGATTGTGTTGCACAAAATATCTACGAAGACTTTCGCCATACCCCGCCCTCATCCACTTGTTGCTCGTAATGTAACAGAGCAAACCTGAATCTAGACTGGTAAGATTCAATCCTTTTTCGTAAAAGAGAGCGTATAAATCTCCTGTTTTTGCAAAGGTTTGGTATTTTTCATTCTCTAAATCTTTCTGAATTTGAGTACGGGCAAACTTTTGAAGCTGCACGTATGGCGGATTACCTATCACGACATCAAAACTCTCCACTCCGTGCATGAGTTCAGGATCATAGAAATTGGTAGAATTAAGAGGATTAAAAGGATTATAATCCCTCAACTGCAATTCTCTTTTGGAAGCGAATAATTCGCCTCCCTTTTGAATAGAAAATAGATATTCTTTTCTAATTTTCCCTTTGTCTACCTTACGTGTAGCAGCGTAGTACTTATCCCTAAGATCTATCAAATGTTTTTTGAGTTCTATATCAGTATCAAATAAACTATTTGGCCCTTCATCAAGGGCTATCAACGTATTAGCACAAACAAACTTGAAGTCTAGGTTTGGCAGCGGATCAATTTTTTTGAGACTCTCCATATCTACCAAAATAGAAAGCCAGGCTCGGAGACGACTAATCTGTATAGCCATCTGATCTATATCTACACCATAGAGCGATCGAGAAAGAATTTCTCTTTTGAGCGTAGCAAGATCTTTCTCTCTGCTAGTATCAATACGTGTATAGACCTTGACCAAGAGATTCAGCATACCCATAGGAAAAGCGCCCGACCCAACTGCCGGATCAAGGATACGTAATTCATCAAGGGCTTTTAGTACAGTCTCTTGACCAAGATCTTTCTTCCAGTCACGACGCTTGTTGTGATCCTGATCACGAAATGTGGCCTCGTCCATAGTGACAAGTTCTTCTATACGACGATCTCGATTAGCGGTATCTGGAAGCTTTGTTTTTAAATACTCTATGAGAGACTGCTTGCACATATAGTCCACAATCTCACGAGGTGTATAAAAAGCTCCTTTAGACTTACGGGCCTGCCCGCCTGTCTCATCATTGATAGAAGCGAGGAGATTCTCAAATACTCGTCCCAACATTTCTGGATCCACCGCCACTTGCTCATACTCAGAAGTACCCTCATCTACGGTGAAATTATAGCGATTAAGGACATCAAAGAACTGAGTGAAGAATCCTTCTGGAAAAGTCAGCTTCTCATCCCTATAAAAATCTGTTTCTATTGGCTCAAATAGCCCTCCATTAAGAAATGGAGTCACAAAATCATCAAAACTACGTGATTTTACCTCAGTGTTGAGCACCTCAAAAAACAATGATTCTAACTTGGAATGGTAGTAAAGACTCTGATCATCACTTCCTGAAACATTGAAGTATTCTTTCTCTGGATTGATAAAATCCTTTTTGCGGAGAAACCACAAAAAGAGTGTTCTTCCGATAAACCTCACTGCAAACATCTTGGCCGATGCCTCCCCAACTATAGGCTTGAGATGAAGGACTAGATGATCAAACTGTGTGACAAGTTCTTGATAGAATTTACGGTTGATCGGCTCAAAGTCAAAACTCTTCCAAAGAAGTTTATGCAATTCTTGCTTGAAGTTCTCTGATTGAGAATCTGTAGTAGAACCTATTTTCTGCCAGTTCTCAAGTATTTCTCTCTGAGTATGAGAGAGAACCCCATTTAACTCCAATACTCGAACTTTGAGCATACTTGAAAGTACCAGATAGATACTTTCACAATTCTCTGAAACTATAATATCGATGCCCAGATTCATAGAGGTATTAATCTCTGGGTTGTCTTCGTAATTAGGAGTAAGAGCCATGAGCCATGAAAGATTGGCTTTGGTGGTTTTTTTGATCCAGTAGAGTTTGATATCTACCGGCAAATCCGACGTATGTTTGATGGTATAAGCAGCAGCTCGATCTCTGAACCCTTGTGCGGGCATGAAACGAGAAAATTCACGTTGTACCGAGCTATGATTAAGTAATTCTTCAGGCTTGCATCCTACAATACCTAGCGGCTCAAGCAAAAGACACACCAAAGACTGCACATCTTCAATGTTTTTAGTTTTGCGTATTGTCTCTAATTGTTGATTGATTTGATCGTAATTCATTATCGTGAGTAATGATCAGTATACCCAAGCAAAAACTGTACATCCGTCACCATCGCTGATTCAGAAGGTTCCACTAAAAGCTTCTTGAGATCTCTATAATAACTTTCTGTTGAAATATTTTCTTTGATAGCTGCATTGATAAGTCGAACAATACGACTAACTTTTCGTCCAAGATTTACATTGCGTGTAGAAAGAGTGGAACGTAATTTGTCTATTTCTTCGGCACTCCATCCGTATACCCTTGATTCGTTCAATACTCTTTCCTTGGTAGGAGTCAGTGAACTATCTACATTCGTATCTCTGGCAATTTGGGGTCCCCTGCGAAACATGGTTTGAATTTGCTTTTCTTTGTCTAACAAAATTGTATCCAACGGCTTATCTTCCAAACTAGAACGAAGCATTTGCAATGCTAAGGTATTTTGAATAATTCCTATTCCAAAAGCCTCTCTATCATTTCCAAAGAAAATATTTTTTGTAATCCCGTTTGTATACGCTAATTTGGAAAACAGAATCACATCATTGGGATCAGTAAGACCTTGAGGTACAATCCCCCATGATCCATACGGGATACGCTTCATTTGACGAATTTCTTCATCTGTAGCTTTTTTTAGAAAGTGCTTAAGATCTTTCAAAAAGATATCGTCAGAAAAGGCGTCTATACTTGTCTCAAGTTGATCATAAGCAATCGAGGCTCTATTTGCATCATCACTATAAAGATCTGTGTAGCTACGTGCATCTATAGTTTCTCCAAAAATAGAAGAGTCATTTCCTATAGCATGTTTAATCAATTCAATCTTTTTGTTTAATCGATCCATGATACCCAAAAAGAGCTCCAGATCATCACCTGGCACAAAATTATCAACCCACACTGTTTCATGTTTGGTACCCAATCGATTGATACGACCATTGCGCTGTACCATGCGCACCGGATTCCAGTGAAGATCATAATTGATAATCTCTCCACAATCTTGCAAGTTTTGACCTTCCGAAAGAACATCTGTAGCAAAAAGATAAGTAATTTCACCTTCTTCTGCTACGAGACTTTGCGCGCCCTTGGCTTCTGGAGCAAAACGATTTGCACAGTGCAGAGCATGCCTTCTGTCCCTTCCTGAAACAAAAGCTGACTGATTAAAAACTTCCTTCATATCAGGATCAGTCCCTAATTCTTTTTCAATGTAATCTATAGTGTCAGCAAAAAAAGTAAAGATGAGTATCTTTTTGGCTGGATCTTCTCTATACGAATCCTTTAATTTTCTCTTTAAATCTTTAATTTTTGGATCTGTAGATTTTATGGTAGCCACAAGACCAATGATTTCAGAGATAAGATCTTTCTCTATATGGATATCTTCAAGTAGCACTGTCTTATTAAAATTCTTATCTACTTCTTCTGGATTTTTGCGAGCCTTTTCCAACAATTCCTCTGTCGAATAAGTAATCTGGTCTCCGTCATCTGGAGAATACTCATCTAAGATATCGGCAACTTCGGAGAGGTTGATAATTATATTTTCATCACGAAGAATCTGCTCAAATACTTGCAATCGATTTAAGTATCGTTTCAATGAAACTTCCAGAGCATACGCTGATGATTCTAAGCGCTTCAAGAAAAGCGTTCTCATGATTCCATAAAGGCTCAATTGCATATTGATTTTCATCAGGTCGGAGCCAGACAAGCGCATATTTCTCAACTCATCTCTCGTCTTATCATAAAGCCTAAAGTCATACATATACCACCGATACGGCACAAACGAGAGCCCAAGAATCAGCTGGTATATACGATAAATTGAGTTTGCATTTTCGGGAGCAACACCCTCAACATCAAGATCATCAATCTGACGCATAGGATGCTTAAGTCGATCCATCGTATCAGCTAATTGCTCAATAGAATGACTTGTTATTTTCTGATGTCGTTCACTGATGGTAAGTGGCACCTGTACTGGCTGATATTTAGTGTTGTTGATCTTTACTTCTGGGAAATTTTGTACATCACCATTCTCTGAAATCAATGAACCGATACTTTGACGAGTATTGCGTACTACAAAATTACGAATAATAGGCTCCAAGGTAATACGAGCCTCCAAATAAATTTCTTCTAAGTTCTCTCCTCCCTGAGCAATATCTTGCTGAATACGTTTTCTTATATTATCAATGGCTTCATAAAAAGACCTCGTCACCACTTGTCCTCCGTATGTCTTAACGGCCAAAGTAAAAATATCCTGATCTCCACGTGCGCCAAGAAGAATTTGACTCGTAAGATCAGTAAGCGAGTTATTGATTGGGGTAGCTGTACAAAGCAGCACATGTGATTCTTCATTGTACGAGCTCGAAATCCAATCTGAAATCAATTCATAACGTGTTCCATTGTTGGATCGGAGGTTATGAGATTCATCAATCACAAAGAGTGCTGGTGAGCTGTACTGATCAATATTTATCTGCTCTTCAATCTCTTGTCTGTTTTGTAAAGAAACAACCCGGACATTATGAAGATCCTCTTGAGCTAACTCTTGCTCCCATTGTTGACCAAGCGTTTTTGGTGCAATAACAACTACGCGTTGATTTTTATATTGTTTAATCACGCCCATTGCAGAAATAGTTTTACCAAGCCCTACCGAATCAGCTAGCATGGCAACTCCGTAAGTATCTAAAATTCTCTTTAAATTTTTGACATTTTTTTCTTGAAATTCAAAAAGTTTTTTCGAGGTAGGATTAATAATGTCCTCCTCTTCCTGTTCAATTTCATGACGATAAAGCTCATAGAGTGTACGTAAATACATATCACGAGGACTATTCAAAAGATCACCATGTGGTGAGGTACGTACTAATTCGATAAATTTTCCTGTCCAATCCTCCGTCAGTGCATCATCCCAAAGATTATCGAACCAATATAAATGTCCAACTTCTTGCTGTTCAGTCTGTGGTCTAAATGCAACTACTCGATGATCTGATTCGAGTGAATTTAATTCAGAGTTAGAGGTCATGCCATTTCTAGTAAAATTCGAAGAACCAATGATTCCTACTGCTTCCGTTGACTCATAATTT
Organism: Candidatus Moraniibacteriota bacterium; assembly: GCA_041910335.1. GTDB lineage: Bacteria > Patescibacteriota > Minisyncoccia > Moranbacterales > UBA1568 > UBA1568. The sequence continues at coordinate 41,659 of JAYRRF010000024.1, read as the reverse complement.
CCAAAAATGTAGCATTTTGCATGTAAAAATGACCTGCGATATACTTTTACCTCTAACTGACCGTTGTCGATCAGTTTTTTCAACGCTATAACAACTTGCTTTAATTCCGAAGAAGGGCTGATTCTTTGAAGATCTTCAAAAAAATCCTGATCTGGATAGTCTGGTTCAGGTTGATCGATACCGGTCTTATTATCTCTCTTCAGTAAAGGCTCTCTTCCTATAAGGATACGGACTTTTTTATACTCCTTTATTGAATTCAGAACCAACCTCATGCCCTCAATATCCCAATAACCAGTGGCAATTGAGAGTTCAGAAAAGTTTTTCGATACGTCTAAAAGAACATCCTTCAAGGACACCCTTTTATTGTCAATAATCTTAGAGTAAGACATGAGTCTAAAATTAGGAAAATATACCCCTATTCTACCCTTTCCCCTCTACAAAAGCAAAAAGTACCGTTTCTTGGTACCTTGACAAAAACCCTTCAGATGCTATAATTCCAGTACAAATGAAACCGGCTCTGAACTGTCACCGTATGGTGTGCGTGCCTAGGACATCTAGGATAGGAGTCGGTTTTGATTTTATCCAAAATACCAAACATCTTCTACTTTTTTTTGGATAATTTGAAGGTAGTCTTTATGGTCAGTTTTAGTCTCTTGAGTAGATCTCAGTATAGCTCCTGCTACTAGGTCAGCGAGCTGAATAAGCACATCTGAATGAGAATGGACAAACTTTACCTTCGCTATTTTTGATGATTTTTTATTTACCTCTCTCCGCAAATAAGTGATGGCTGATTTTTTGTAGGTACGTCCAGAATGCCCATCGAGCTTTACGCTAGCATGACTGAGAGTTTTTGTTTTTTCCAAAACTTCCTTGATAGCGTAGTTATAGAAAGAGTCTTGCTTATTTTTGAGCTCATGACTATAGATTCTTTTTTTATCAATACAAATTGCCCTCACCCGAAAACCTACGCCTTGCAATCTTTCTAAAAGCTCTTTGATCAGCTTTTTATTTGTTTTGTTAAACTTAAACTCTCGCTGGTCAGACCAGCCAAGCTCGCGCCTATACTTTTTTATTATCAAGGCTGCTTCCTCAGCATCTAAAGTATCATCAAAAATCACGCATGCTATTACAAAGTGGCTCGTAGAACCCTGTTCCAACTTAAAGCCAGGATCACCCGAATCATCAATAAATACTAATTGTTTTGTTGATTGTGGTGTATTCATACCTAAAATTCTACTCTTTCCCCTCTACAAAAGCAAAAAGTATGCCTCCGGATAAAAAGAGAGGGAGGTAGCTTCAGCTGAAGCCACCTCCCCAAGGTACACACATTTACTCGACTAGAGGGTCGAGCCTACCAGCTACCGGTAGCGCCACCACCACCAGAGTTGCCCCCGCCGAAACCGCCAAAAACGCCTCCTGAAGAATTGGACGACGAAGATCTGCCTCCACCGTATCCGTCATCGGAAGAATCATCGTCCCGTTGTCGGCGACGACGATCTTCTTCATCGCGACGACGGCGAGCTGCTCTTTGACGAGCTTCTTCGGCTGAACCGATATCACGCTCTGCCTCGGCCTGTGCTTGGCGAGCAAGCTCGCTTACTGCATCAAGCGTCATCATGGCACCGATCCAGTCAGGCTTCGGCTGATGCGCCATGCTGACGGCGTCGGTCTTGGCATTGTTTGCCCGAGTGATCATACCTCGAGCGTTGACACCAGCATCTTCATGTTCCACCACCTCACGGGCACTGCGGATAGCGGTACCTGCTCGGCCCAGTGCTTTTTCGTAGCCACCAGACTTGGCATGATGGTGAAGATCAGCCACTTCGCGGATTTGGCGGTAAGCCTCCTCCACACCATCGACTGACTTGCCAAGCTGCTGAAGCTGCCTCTTGAGAGACGACTGCTTCTTAATGTGCTTCTTGGTGTCCATTGACTTTTTTCAAAAGAGTGCTACACTATTCACGCCATTTCAGAGGAGATTGCGCGTGAAGAAAGTACTCTTGAGCCTGGGAATAGCGGCCTTGTTGCTATTCACCCTGATCATCCTGCCCAATGGCTGCAGCTGGGTTTATCCCGGAAGCCGCTTGGGAATAATGGATGATCGCATCGGCAGCCTAGCCAGCGAGCTGGTACGCCGAGACCCGGCTGTGGAAAGGAACTTCCGCAAGTTCGTGGCTTGCGGTACTTTCTGCCCAGAGAACGAAAAGGCGGCCATCTTTGCCGAACGGCGAAGAGTGGTGAAAGCTGCCTGGCCGGAGGTCTTCGACAGACTCACGGTCGATAACGACTGGGGCACGTTCGAACAGAGCGCCCGCGACCACAAGGACTTCGCTGAGCGCCGCAAGGCTCTTGGCGACCATCGCCTGCGTAACGACTGCTCACCGCAGATCGTCTACCTCTGGCGCGGTTACGAGGCCGCTGCCGAACACGATGGCAAGTCCTACGAATGTTCGGGCTAAACCAGCCAACAGGATCAATGATCCACAGAATGAGCCGCTGTCCTATTCGGATAGCGGCTCTTCTCTTTTGGTATATATTTTTACAAAAGCAAAAAGGGCGGGTCATCGTGGTTCGATGTCCCGCCCTCCAGCCCTTATCCCATTTGGGATGTTATTTATTTCTCCAAAATCAAATCATAGATGCGCTCAATTGCCCGTAGCGCCTCCTGCGTTGCCATCCTCCCTTGGTTACCCTGGGAAAGCCCTTCAACCTTTTTGATTTTCTTCCAGAACATCGGTGATGCTATGAGTGCATCGTGATGTTCTGATACAAAGGCTTTGATGGGCTCAAGGAAAAGCTGGTAGTTGCCACTTTCTAGGCGACTGAGGAAGCCTTCTTGACCAAACGACTTGTGGATGGGTGTTGTTTTGCGCTTATCCTGAAATTCTGGATAGTACTCCATGGCGATATTGGTCAGTACGCCCCTTTCTACCTGGTTGTCAGCGTTAGCGCTACCCCACAAAAACACGAGGCAATAGGTCATTCCCAGAGGATCTCGCCGAAAAAGAGCTTCCTTCACAGAACTTTCCTGCCCTGGTAACGTAGGCCACGGCACATCAGCCGTAGACACGTCTGGTTCTTCGGGAATAGTCGGCTGCGACTCAGGCTTTTCTGGTGGTTCGAGTATTGATGGAAGTTTTTCTCCTGCCAAAGCGCGCGTCAGACGCTCCCGAATCGGAGTCGTATCCTTGGCGTCCACCTTGATGAACCAAACGTCAGCCCTTCCCTTATTCTGCTGACCGTACTCGGCATTGATTTCGATGACGAAATCCTGCGGGTGACCAAGGGCGATGCCCTCTTGGCCGATACCACGTTCACGACGACCGATACGCTTGACTTCGAGAACTCCCCGAAGGCCAGCTCGATGAAACAAATCTCGAAGGTCATACTCGAAGTGATAAATCAAGTCTTCTGGTCGCCAATACAACTTGGCATCCTGTTCATATTGGAGCTTGATGATGACCTGGTCAGGGTCATGCGAGGAAGCACCAGTTGATGCATGCGCTATCATGTCCATGACAAGGCGTCCTTTCTTTTGTTAAACAGCAAAGGAGGGTGTCACCCTCCTCCTTCTTGCCTTCACCCTAAAGCAAAATCCTTCTCCCGTCAATCTCCAGCCATCTCTTCACTTCTACTTGGAGATTCGATCTCCAAGTAGAAAACTCTGATTTTGGGAAACAAAAAGGCAGCCTCTTGAGGTGGGCTGCCATCGCTTCACTGAAGCACCTGAAATATCATGGGATGATGGAGAGCTTGTCCAGCGTCGCCAAGATACTTTCAATATCGGATCGAATTTCTCTGTCTCCTCTCGATACTCCGTGGATGTACCGGTAGGTCTTTCTCCTTTCTTCTTCTGTGCCACAGAACTGGTCATGCCCGATGACAACTCCTTGTCGCTCGAGGTACTGGAGCAAGAATATCAGCACTTCTCGACAAAACCGATAGTATTCGTCATCATGAATGTCCTCAAGATAGCGTATCTCTACGCTGTAGTGATCAGCTACTACCCTGCGAACCTCCGCGCTTGCCAAGACGGGCTTTGGCCTTGGTAATTCAGGTACTTTCACTGCCACTACTTGAGGAAAATCAGGTTCTCTCTTTTCTTGCCTGACCTTCGGCTCTATCACGAAATCCACACCATCTTGTGGCGGACCTTGCAAAGTGATGCGGTGCCACAAAGTCATGACGTCATGATGCAAAGTGGGATTCTTGCCGATCCCTTCTTCAATGCATCGGTAAGCATGAATCATCGTCGAGTGGTCCCGTCCGCCAAACCTACCCCCGATCCATGGATAGCTATAGCGCTCACCAAAGAACTTTTTGATGAGATAGACAGCTACCTGCCTGGGATGAGAGACGGCTCTCCTTCGAGCCTTTGATTTGAGATCGAGGACTTCTACCCCGAAATATGTGGCGACTAACTTCTGAATTCCCATTACTGTCCATGGTCTCACCGCTTGAGGTGAGCCAGCTTCCTCAATTGGTGTCTGTTCCATGATTTCGGTCCTTTTGCTGGATTTCTCTCAATCAATCTGATTTTATGCAGTTATTAAGGAACTGATCAGTATAGCGTTATCAAGATAAAAAAACAACCCTCGAAAGAAGGACTGTTTTTTGTTATTAAGAAGCTAAGAGATTTTTCTGCTGGATTTGGTGAGAAGGTAGAATACCGAGAAAACAAGATAGATGACACACAGTGCCAAAGCGACCATACCCTTGGAAAGACTTGGTCCCGCCATAGCATTGCCCATATCCCACGGAGTCAGAATAACAATGAGGAGATAGGCTGGGATGAAGTACAGTGTCATACTCTTCCATTTGCTGAACGCTTCATCTGAGGCTTTTAGTGATGCAAGGGAAGAGATGAGAAGAGTAGGACTTAGTAATAATATTGTTAATATTAAGTTGTAATTTCTCCAACAAGACAAGTCGCGTGATCCACAAAAATTTGATTTTACTGACTCCTCTAAAAAAAGGAGTGCTACAAAAATAACAGTCAACAAAACACTCCCACGTAAAGATGATTTTCTTGTCATACAATTTTAATATTTAATATTTATTTTCCCCTTCTCTGTCTCCATATATGGTACCACGAGGCCTGATAAAACCTTCTTTATCTTTCGCTTTTCGCATGTCTCCGGGTCATCATCTTCACTCTCTGTTTTGTCCATGATATATGTCTGGTTGCGTTTCTTCACATAGTGTGCGATAAGCCTCTGAGTATGAGTTCGTAGAGATGAAGTGAATGCCTTAGCATCATCTCGCTTTTTCTCCCCTTTGTAGAAATACTTGAGGTTCGTATCTTTGAGGTTGATCACCGGCTCTTGGTCATACTGGAGCGCTCGCAATATATACTCCCCTTGTTCTTTCTTTTCTTTTTCTTTGATCTTACCGAACATCAGTCTTGTAGTATTGCCCGCCTGGTCAGTCAAAAGATACGTCATGCTAGTAGACTCCACCTGAATACCTTCCTGTAGACCAACCACCTTGAGTGTACCAGTGGCTACATCGAAACCTATCTTGGCCTCTGGTGGCAGTATGTCTATCTTGATCTCACTTGACTGAGTCTCTTCTATATTCCTCGCCACATCGATAGAGCGGTAATGAAGCTCTGTAATCCCCTCTCGAGTAACCGTGAACGGCTCAGTATATGTCTGCCAGCTACCACCATCAAGTGAATATTCTGTCGTAGCACCTTCTTCCGTCGTAAGAGTGATGCGTACATCGCCTCTATACCAACCATTCATCCCTACAGGTCCATCAAGACTGAGTGTCGTCTCTGGTGGCGTCGTATCAAGAGGGACTGGATTTTCGTACTCTGTCACTTCTCCTGGCACTGCCTCGAGCGTCGTCTCTACTGTACCATCGGCATCGAAGTCTACCTGCATACCGAGAGGTACTGTCTCTGTCGCTGGAGTCACCTCTACTACTGAGTGAGCGAGAGTCGGGATAGCGGTGAACTTCGTCTCACTCGTGACACTCTCACCAGAAAGCTCACTCACTCCGAGCGTGAATGACCCCTCTTCATAGGCAGTGAGTCGGACAGTGTGCAGAGTGGCTTTCGGTATCAATACAGTCTTATTCTCTCCTATCTCGAAGTACTGCGCCCCCTTGACGTGCTCGACTATCTCACCGCTTGATGCGTCCCAGCCGACCACTCGTCCATTAGCATCAGTGACGGTCAGATGTAATGGTGAGTGGATGTCATATTTAATGTATGGATCATTAATGGGTTCTGGCTCAAAAGAACTAATATAGTCAAAATCTGTACTGATACTTTTATTAATGAGAGATTTTATGAAAGGACGGATAGAATTCATTTCAAGAACGTCTTTATGTTTTGTGTCTGGTATAAATCGCTGCACGAAAGCTCTGGTATTATAACGACCTAAATCAATCCAATACTTCTTCACATTCCCGCTCTCCGGAATATTATGTGCGCTCTGTACGAGCACTGTTGCATCACCATTGAGCGTCATTTTATCCTCAACTGTGACACTTCCTCTGATCTCTACACAGACCGGTCTGCCGCCGATGAGTTGGTTGCTATTGAAGATACACTTCTTATCATCAGTCACTTTTAGCCCTGCCACAGTGTACATTCCCCAGCCAGCTATCTGCACTACTTCTGTTTCTGGAGCTGGCGTCCAATTATCAAGCACTTGATGAACTCCCTCTGCTTGACTGAGCATGTTATGGTTGAGCACCTCTGGTGCATAGGTATCCGCAAACTCTGGTCGACTTCTCCCTTCACTGCCTCCGAGGAAATCTTGGAGCTCTCCATAGGTATTAATTTTTTCACCATAGCGACTCGTCCAACTCGGGTCGATATTGCTTCCAACGAATTCAATGGGTGGGTTGATAGTATCAAACAGTCTCTCGCTCGGAAGAAGATTGTACATCGTCGGCATATCATGGATGAGGGAGCGAGTGCGTCTATCAGAGACTCCGAGCCAAGCAATACCGATCTTGGATCCGTAGAGCATACTCACGATACTGTCAGGTGTCCCGGTCTGCGGTACACCGACGAGGATGATTTTATCGATAGTGTGGTAGAGTGGATCATTCACATCTTTCAATTTCTGGACGAAGGCCTTGATGACGAGCCCTCCATTGGAATGTCCAATGAGAGTGATCTTACCTGACTTGGAGCTTAGCTGTAAGGCTTTGGCCTTCTGGTAAAGATAACTCTGGGTCAAGTCTGTATTGTTCTCTGTATAGCGGAGATTACCTGATACATCTACTCGACCATTCATGACGATATCATCAAGTGATAAACGCCAGTCATAGGGAATAAAAGCATAGTCGCTATACACCCCTTCTGTCTTCCAGTCACGCAAGTCATTAAGAAATGACTGGTACAAGTTAGCTCCATAGATATCATCAACGATACCTGTCTCATCTATTTCGTTCCCCCTCATCGTGTCATCCTTGGTATAGATATCATGTTTGCTGATACCGTCTGAGTTCATCTCCATCCGCTCCTGCTTACTATCACTACTCGAGACCCAGAGCTCTTCGTCACCGGTGCCGTACAGTCTCGTCCCCATGATGCCTGGTAAAAACATCACATTCGATACACAGTTATTGAAGCAGTCTTTCCAGGGCGTGTAGAGAATATAGTCCGACACCTTGTTACCGAGACCATTCGGATTGGTGGTGACATGGAGTGGTCCGGTCGTGTCACCCCACCAGGTATTGCGCGCGTCTACTACTGTATGAGCGAGCGACGTATTGGTCATACCATACTCGAGATTGTCATGGATGCTATTTCCCTCCATAGTCAGAGTACCACTATGATAGCGCACTCCGATAACATTGCCCGTCACTTCGTTGTTGCGGAAAGTGGTGTTACCGCTGGCAGCTAAAAGACCGAACTGTCCACTCTTGGTAAGAAGCGAATTCTCTACCACCATTACTCCTCCGAAGTTGTACAACTGACCATAGGTAGGAGTGCAACCTCCATAGTAGATGTGAGTATTCTTGACTATCAGAGTAGCATTGGTATGTACTCCAATATAACACCAGTCTGACTTAGAGGGCGCTGTAGCTGATCCGTCATTATTGGTATCGCCACCATAACTATCATCTTTCTGAGTCGTGATGATCACAGGCTCACCATCCCCGCCTATATTGAGAGTACCAGCTGAATAAAGAGCTTGTGTTCCTCTTAACTTCACGATAACTCCTGGCTCAATAGTAAGCATCATGCCAGCTGGCACCGTCACACCAGTAGCTATGTATGGACTCCCCGCTTTTGTCCAAGTAGTACTTGCCGGCAGAGCTCCGTTCACAATCGTTGCTGCCTCCGCCGAAGAAAAAAGACAAAAGACTCCCATCAAGACAACTACTGCCCCAACAAAAGTCTTTTGCATAACTTTTATAAAAAATTTTAGATGTCTCTATGATAGCAACCCCTGGAAAAAATACAACTTACTTTCCCCAATTAAGATACGTAATCGTTAACTGAAGCACAGTAGCAAAAGCGACCCAAAGAAGATACGGAACATTGGCAAAGGCAATCCATCTTGCGTATGGAAAGATAGTGACAATCATCCAGATGAGAGTCATGAGCACCAGAAGAATATCGATACTTGCAAGCACGTTATTCTGAAGGCCGAACTGTATGGGTGAAAAAATAAGGTTGAAAAATAGGTTGAGTCCAAATGGTATCAAGATAACTGCCGGCCATTCTCCTTTGATGACTTTGTAGAGAACAGTCCCATACGTCACAACAATGACAGCATAGAGAATCGTCCAGACGGGACCGAAAAGATAGCTCGGCGGTGCCCAGGCGGGTTTGACTAACTGCATGTACCACATTTTTGTATCCATAGCTCTAAAGTTCACTGAACTCCTCAGCAAGACGCTCTTCATCAATACCCATATCGGCCTGCTTCTCTTCGTAGCGAATATGGAGCTCGCCTTCCGAAAAGCTCTCATCATTGACTGAGACAACGCCAGGCTCTGGATGGTCTTGCTCTGGGTAGCCTTCACTCATTTCGTCTTCTTGATGCATAGATTTGTATACTATTTGTTTACCTTTTTAGTATATACCCTTTTTACCTCTCCTCTTGACTATAGTATACCCCCTATGGTATACAAGAAGAGTAGCCAAATAACCAAGCACCTATGACCAAAGAACAAAAAGCAATCATCGACCATATTAGCCGTCTCGAGGGCCAGCTTCTCGCTGTCAAAAAGGAACTCCTCCTCCCTGAACCTAATTGTATTCGTGCGAGCGAGACCCTTCTCTCTGCCTCACGTTCTTTTGCGGGGCTCCGTCAAAAATTCACTGAATCATTTCTCTTACGTCATTTTGCTTCACCTACTACGAGCAAAGAGAAAGAGATGTTCAGTAAACTCATCGCTCTCATCAAGGGTTAGGACTCTCCCCTATGAAACACATCACTGTCGAAGAATTCCAGAAGGCACTCCACGAAGGTAACACCTCTCCCGAGGTCGACTTCATCAATGTCTGTACTCCCGAAGAATATGCGGAACACCATATTGCTGGTGTCCGCAATGTACCCCTCGATGCACTCTTCGGTCATGTCGATGAGCTACGCAACAAAAAGACTATCTATGTCCATTGCCGGAGCGGTAGACGCTCTGAAAAGGCCATCGAGACTCTTCATGCTCTTGGGGTCAACGGTGAGCTCATCAACGTCTCTGGTGGTCTCATCGCCTGGCAAGCAATGCAAGATTCTCTTCGTGAACTTTCTTCTCCTAATAATCATTACTCTATGGCTCTTCCTTACGTATCAAAAAAAACTATTGCCTTCTTTCTGCTAGGAATAGCTTTTATCGCTGGACTCGCCTGGTTTCTGTGGCTACATCCATCTACATACATCGTAAATGAGTCTGATATGCTCGTTCCTGCTGATATTGTAAGCGGACCAGCTATGACGTCTGATACCCTTTCTTCAGAAGAGAAGGCTGATCTTATCTTCACCCGCGAAGAAGAAAAGCTCGCAAGAGATGTGTATAGAGCTCTGTACAACCAGTGGAAGCTTCCTATTTTTCAAAATATTTCCCAAAGTGAAACTACTCACATGGCCACCGTTGGTGCACTTCTCGAAAAGTACGGTCTGCCAGATCCGGTCGCTACAGATACTCCGGGGACTTTTCAGAATCAAGAACTCCAAGCACTGTACATAAGTCTCACAAAACAAGGTGTACTATCTCTTGAACAAGCTCTTCTCGTGGGTGCTACTATTGAAGATCTAGATATTCGTGATATCAACACTGCTCTAGGACGCACTCAGAAAACTGATATCCAAAATGTGTACGAAAACCTTACTCGCGGATCACGCAACCATCTCCGTGCTTTCAATCGTCAGCTTGAACAAAAAACTGGTACGACATACGCAGCACAGTACATAAGTGCTGAAGAACTAACCGCCATCCTTAACACCCCTCAAGAAACTGGTAATGGCATGGGGAGAAATCATAATCGTTAAGAAAATTTTCTATGAAAAAATCTATTTTTTGGATCATCTTCTTTTTGGTCGTAAGCGCTGGGTATTACTATGCTCAAGCAAAAGAAGGGGTTATGACCGTTTCATCTGAAACGCCAGTCAAAACCGTTACTCTTACCGACACCCATGCCTCTCGAAAGATTGCATTTTCTGGATTTGCCAGAGGTAAAAACCATACTGTGGTCTATCCGCGTATCGCTGGCTACACAGTCCGTCTTACTAAGCTCGAGGGTGACTTCGTACACAAAGGAGAAGTTCTTGCTGTCCTTGAAGCAAGCGAACTCCGTGCAGGTGCATCAGGTGCCGACCAGGTCTCAGAACAAAACTCTGCTGCTACCGAAGAAGCCGCTCGCTATTTCAAGCAAAAAGTAGCTGAGGCAGAGGCTTCACTTGACCAAGTGAAGGCTTCCAAGCGCAATGGTGATGCCACAAGTCATGATGTAGATGTCGCCCAAGAAAGCGTCATAAGCGCTAAGCGTCTACGTGATGCCGAAATCGCAAAGGCACTCACTAGTGAAGCTGCTACTCAAAGTCAATCACTGATAGCTAATGCTATGCTCGCCAACACTATCGTGCGGGCTCCTTTCAGTGGTGTCATCTTAGAAAGACAAGCTTCCCTTGGTAACCTTGTTTCACCAAGCACTCCCCTGTATACACTCGCCACACCCGAAGAGCTAGAGGTATTTGTCTCTGTTCCTCGCAGCTATCGATCTGCTATTACTTCAGACACCACTATCACGCTAGAGACTGAGGCTGGTGACGCTGTGCCTGCGCATATCATATCTATCGCAGAATCTCTCGGGGAGCGCTCTGAAGAAATGGGCATTCGCATTGCTCTCGGAAAAGAAGCGAGACAACACGTGCATATTGGTGACCACGTTCAGGCTCTCCTCACTCTGACAGAACCTACTGCTGATGAACACATTCTGATACCGGAAAAGGCATTGCTCTGGGTCTACGATGACACCTATGTGTACGTAGTCAAAGACAATCATGCTCACATGCAAAAAGTTACTCTTGGCCAAAGTATTGGCAACCAACGAGAAGTACTCGATGGCCTTACTACTAATGACATTGTCGTTATCGAAGGACAACACTCTCTTCATGACAATGCTTCCGTCCATATCGAATAGTGCTTATGTCTACTCTTCCCAAATCCTCTCTTGGCATTGCTGGCAAACTGACTCATTTTTTTCTCACCAATCGAGAAATATCTTTCTTGAGTATTCTTATCCTTGGTTTCTGGGGACTCATTTCTTTTGTTCTCATGCCCAAACAATACAATCCAGAAATCGTAGCGCCGGCCTTTGTTATCACTACTGAATTTCCTGGCGCCTCAGCTGAAGAGGTGTACGACCTTGTGACGCGACCACTCGAAGATACTGTAGCTGAGATACCTGCCGTCGATAAGATTTCTTCGACTAGTAGCCCAGGTGGTGCCAGCCAAGTCACTGTACAGTTCTTGGTCGGATCGAATCAAGAAGATGCTAAGATTTCACTCAACCAAAAAATACTCGATAAGAGCTATCTCAAACCAGCGGGTGCTCTTACTCCGCTGATACAATCCGTCAATCCTGATGACGTACCTGTTATAGATATTGGCGTTCGTTCTAGTGAACTTTCGCAAAGCTCCCTACGTAAACTCGCTCAAGATATAGCTGAGAAACTCAAACGTGTCTCCGGTGTATCTACATATGAAATCAAGGGTGGCACTGTCAATCACCTACAGGTCAGTCTCAATGGAGAGAAACTCAAAGCGACTGGTATCAGCCTTGACGAAGTACTCCGTGCTATTCAGAGCACCAATACTATCTATACTTTCGACAGCCTCAGCGGGGAAGACCGCAACCCTCTTGTCTCTGTAGAAGGAAACATTACCAATCCTGATGATCTATCTCGTCTTATTGTCCGAAGCCAAGGACAAAGCCTTACTCGTCTCGGTGATATCGCTACGATTACGGCCGGCCCTGGTGAAATTACTCATTCTGTATGGTTGCACGAAAAGGATACTCCTCGCGAAGAAATTGTACATATCGCCCTCGCAAAACACGCTGGCATTAACTCCACTACTGTCACTGACGCGGTAGAGCAACAGCTCGAAGAAATTCGCACATCTACCCTTCCACAAAATACTTACTTAGATGTCCTTAATAATGAAGGTGAGACGGCTCGAGCTGAAATCTTCAAGCTGACTTTTGACCTTATCAAATCCATCCTCATTGTCGGGATACTGTTGTATATTTTTCTCGGTTTCCGCAACTCTCTTGTCGCCTCTATCTCTATCCCACTTGTACTCTTGGCAGTCTTTGGACTTGGACTTATGGCTGATCAGACCGTCAATCGTATTACTCTCTTCGCACTCATCCTCTCTCTTGGGCTGCTCGTAGATGATGCTATCGTTGTGGTAGAAAACATTGCCCGATACTTTCGCCTTCATCCAAATGAGCCAAATAAAATTCACCTCATCGTCCAAGCGGTCAACGAAGTAGGTGGCGCACTTTCTCTCTCCACTCTCACTATGGCTCTCGCGTTCCTGCCAATGGCTTTCGTAACGGGTATGATGGGGCCTTACATGGGACCGATCCCCTTCTTTGTGCCAGCCGCTCTCCTGGTGTCACTCTTACTATCGGTAACAATCAATCCTTACCTTGCTCACCTCTTTCTTGCAAAGGGAGACAACCAGAATCATCACGACTATGAGCAAGGCTTCTTTTATCGTCTCATGCAAAAGATAGAGACTCGCTATGCACAGTTCCTCAGCAATCTTCTAGCTGTACACCGACAACGTCGACGATTTCTCCTTGGTATTGGTTTTGTGTTACTTATTTCTCTCATCCTTCCCCTCACTCCATTGGTACCATTTCGTATGCTACCGAAGGCGAATAAGGATCAGTTCTATATCTATCTTGACCTCCCTAAGGGTACCGCTCTTTCCAAAACAACTCTTGCTACTCAGGGCCTCGAGGATTTGCTACTGAAACAGCCTGAGGTATCTGGTGTCGAGAGTTTCATTGGTACTTCTCAAATCATTGACTTCAACGGCCTCTTCAAAGGTAGCAGCATGCGTCAAGGTACTGAGCAAGCTACTCTCAAGGTTCGCCTAACTCCACATGAAGAACGTTCTATAACCTCGGAGGCAATAGCCACTGAGACACGTCATGCTCTGCCAGAGTACCAAACTCTCTTTCCTGATGCTCATGTTCGTCTCATGGAAGATCCGCCAGGACCACCTGTCAAATCTACCTATCTGCTCAAGATAAAAGGGTCCGATACCAAAACTCTTGAAGCAATTGCTCAGGATCTTGCTATCAAATCTCAAAGTATTCCCGGTATAGTCGATCTCAAGACTTCTGTGCCTGAACGAGGCTATGATTACCTATATCATTTAGACAGAGAAAAGGCTCAACTCCTTGGAATTACTCCTCATGACGCTGTCAGCGCTCTCAAAACAGCTCTCTCGGGTACATCAGCCGGTCTCTATCATCAAACTCTTCACGAAGGAATCACCAAAGAAGAACAAGAGTTCATCATCGTTCGATACGACCAAAACTCTCGCAACGAAGAAAGCGACCTTTCTCTGATTCTGCTCTCTGCTCAAGATGGAACGAAAGTACCTCTTAGTGAGATTCTTACGAAAGATAACTCCCCCGCCTCTACTACCATCCTTACCGATGGTCGTGAAGAGACTGTCTATGTTTCTGGGGAAATGGAGAATCGTAGCATAATCTATGCTGTACTTGATCTCTTTCCTCTTTTGCTCAATTATCATTTTCCAAATGGAGAAGCAGAGCTTCATCATTGGTCACTCTTTGGTACTAACTATCAAGTACCTGCTACGGGTGAACCCTACTCTATCGAAATAGACGGCGAATGGAAGCTCACGCTCGAGGTTTTTCGTGACCTTGGTATTGCTATGGGTTTTGCTATATTCCTCATCTACTTCGTATTGGCTGCTAAAGCAAAGTCCCTCTTCACACCACTCCTTATCATGGTCAGCATTCCCCTCTCACTCATCGGTGTTCTTCCTGGCTTTGCAATTCTCTATGCATTGAAAGGTACTTACTTCAATGCCACTTCTATGATTGGTGTCATCGCTCTTGCAGGACTCGCTGTCAAGAACGCGGTCATCTATCTGGAGTATCTCGAACCTCTCAAACAAAAAGGCTTGCCTCTCGTTCAGGCTTTGGTAGAAGCTGGACGTATTCGTCTTCTCCCTATAGTTCTGACATCACTCGCGGCCATTCTTGGATCACTCACTATCGTTAGTGACCCTGTCTGGGAGGGATTGGCCTGGTCTATCATCCTTGGACTCACCGCTTCTACACTTCTCACGCTCATTGTCTTTCCTCTTGTTTATTTTGTTTTTGAGAGAAAGAAGTGGGATAATAAAAAATAACTCATAAAAAAGACGTATGATTTACAAAATGAATACTGATACTTGGTCAGTAGAGCGTGCTATGTACCTTGTCGGCGGATTGCTCGTGATAGCTTTTGCTATTCTCACTCTCACTCTCGATGTTCGGTTCCTCTGGGGTGATATCTTTGTGGGTGGTATGTTATGCATCTTTGCGCTAACTGGTTACTGCCCTGGCGCTATCCTAATGGCAAAAATCTTGAAGAAATAACTCTTCTAGCAAAGCCTATTCAAAACCGAGGTTTCCCTCGGTTTTTGGTTATTCGTCGCCTTGTTGTTGTCTCACTTCTTCGTCCCCGTAGAATGGCTCCCAGATATGACCGTCTAAGTCCTGAAAGGAGCGAGAGTACATCCACCCATAGTCTTGTGGTGGCCGTGGCTCAGTCGCGCCCAAGGACAGCGCTACATCAACCATTTTATCGACTGCCTCACGGCTCTCGAGAGTGATAGCAGTAAGTACCTCAGTCATACGCAAGGAATCTACCCTCTCAGTCGTCGGGATGAAAGTATCAAAGAACTCTTCTGTGAGAAGCATCGCGAAGATATTCTCTCCCATGATCATGCAAGTAGCTTTCTCATCGGTAAAATCTGGATTGAAACTGAACCCAAGCGCCGCAAAAAACTCTACCGATCGCTCGAGGTTCTTGACGGCTAGATTGATGAATATTTGCTTGACCATAAGTTTATTACTTACCTGTTGTTTTTTTGGTAAGGATTCTTTGAATAAAAGCGATGATAAATGGCAAAAGAAAAAGTAATCTCTTATCCTTCGTCACTTTCTTGCCAAAGAGAAATCCTAAAATTCCCGTCACATTCTTCTCATTGACGTTGGCTTCAATGTTTTTAGTGATGTTCTGGTTCATCAGCTTTGGTCTTATGGATAGTACCATCTGGATGCTGTGGAGGAGCGTAGATGGTGTAGAGCTTGAGTGGTTCAGTTCCGGTATTGACCACGTTGTGCTCTGTGCCAGCGGTCACGATAGCAGCACTACCGGCACCGATGATACTCTCTTCTCCATTCATCACTATCTTGGCTTGGCCAACCTCTACTCGAAAAAACTGGTCATGTGTATCATGCACTTCAAGACCAATCTCTTCGCCTACCTGAAGAGTCATAACGACGAGCTGCATGTGCTGACCAGTGAAAACCACTTCTCGATAGTTCTCGTTTTCTTCTGTCTTTTTTTCGATGTTACCAACATAACCTTTCATAGTTTTGAGTGTTATGAATTACATCTTTAGTATACTCTTCTTTTGCTTACAAGTAGAGATGCCTGGTTGGTCGTAGAACTGCCTTCGGGTCAGTCTTCCACTCATCAGAGACATCGGCATAGAGCTCAAGCTCATTACCTTCTGGATCGAGAATATAGAGACTATGAGTCACATGATGATCAGCGGTGCCAACAATAGTCACTCCCTTTGACTGGAGCTCCTCCAAAGCATTTCGGATATCATCCGTCGTCTCCCCTATCTTGAAGCCGATATGGTACAAGCCTGGCTTGGCATGAGCACGAGGCTCTACGTGTCCTCCTATCTCAATCAAAAGCATCTCATGGTGAGTACGCCCAGCTCCGAAGAGTGCCGTCTGACTATCACGAGCAATTTCATGAAAGCCAAGAGTGTCTCGATAAAAGTCAGCCATTTTGGTCAGATTGGTGACAAACAGGACGACGTGTCCGAGTTCATGTATTTTCATACGATAGGTGTGTTGAGGTTGAATTGAGCAAGCAAATTATGACATGTACCATAATCACCAAGCTCATACAAGCCAAGCTTCGTCGCCATAAAAGAAGTCATTGACGCTGGGAAAGGTGGTATATTATCTTGATCGATAGCCTCATCAAAACGAGTAAGGGTAATGTGTGGCTTATAGAGAGATCCTGCCTCCGACCAACCATAACGCTCAAGATTTTCCTTGCGAACGAGGGACTCAGTAGACCATTCTTCTGTCTGGTTGTAGTTTTTTCTTTTTTCGTGAAATGGAGCTACTGCTTCTAAGACGCTCTCATGAAGGTTAGAAAGATGGTCACTTCTCTCGTAGAGGGCCTGCAACCATGGCATGTTATCTCTATCATAGCCAACTGCTTGTAACATAAAAGCTTCTTGAGAAGCAGATCTTTCACTAAGAGCTTCTATAATATCAGATAACTTCTCTTCGTGAGCAACAAAGTGATACAGGGACAGATGTGGTACCTGATTAGCATCATTCAAAATAAAACATGTGTCGTATCGAGAAGCGACGAGCTGGCTCAACTCACAAGCAGCTCGCGCGACCTCCGGTGTTGGAATAATAACAACATCGTATCTCTTGACCATGAAAGCTTCCCTTACTTTGCACCAGCCGGTAAACTCTGGCAGGCAATACCATCCTTATTACCATCAAGGCGATTGGTGTCATTAGAAGATCCACCAGCCTTATCAAAGAAGCGCTGTGCTTGTGGCTGTGTATCGAAATCTTCACAATTATACTCATCGGTAGCCTTACCTTGAGTGCTATCGGTCACGACATTACCATCTTTGTCACGTAGTACCTTAGACTGAGAGACGGACTTGGTCTCCCACATCTTACCCAGGTCATAGTCAGTATTGGATACCTCCAATCCCAAACCAACGAAAAGTACGAGCATGATGCCAATCATCCAGACACGAAGCTTCGTAAAAAAGATAGCGATGATACCGACCAAGACAATTAGTCCGATGATAATACCAAGACGCACCTTCTTGCTCTTACGCCAATCCGCAATGTCGCCCGATGGCGCTGTAGGGTTTCGCTTCTTGACTTCATGTTTGGTTTCCTCTACTGACTGTGCTTCTTCGCTCATAGGATTATGGTTAATGATTCTACATTCATTATACCACTTTTCAGAGACTACTCTGCTTGAGGGCTCGGCGGCGCTTCTGGTAGTCAGGGATTGTCTTTGAGACTAAGCCCCAAAAACGCTGACTGTGGTCGAAAGCGCGTAGATGACAGAGTTCATGAACTATCAGATAATCGACGAGTTCTTCTGGTAAAAACAGTATCTTGTAGTGGAAGTTGAGATTACCTTTACGCGAGCAACTCCCCCACCGAGTCCGTTGATTACGAATACTGACCCGACCGTATGTATATTTATAGAACTGGTTCCAATAGACAAGCTTTTGCTCTACCAGTTTCCTTGCTCGCTCTTTATGTCGTTGATATGATACTTCTTCGTCTTTTTTATTTCTTACTTTACCTGTTGCGCGCAACTGACTGAGACTTCTCATAATCCAGATTTCTTTCTCTAAGAGAACTTTCCGAAGCAATGACTTCGCTGTCCGTAAAGGAGCTGAGACGAGTATGTCTCCATCCCCACCGATAGATATCTTGATATGACGTGACTGATTACTTCTTCGAAACGTCACACCTAAATCCTCCTTACTGCCAGTCGGTTGCCATACCTCTTTGTCGATTATGAGTTTTGCCTTCTTGGTACCAAACATAGTGATATCCCACAGCATACCACACCCCTTTGTTCTCTGTCTCAAACTCAGGTACAATAGGTCTATATGGGTAAAAAATCCACTCTATCGGCCCCTACGGCGGAAAAGCTCGCTTTTGGTGCGACGCGTACTATTGGCTCTATCCCGTCACTTATTTTCCACACAGTCTTCTTTGTGGGTATTTTTGCTCTGTATCTTATCGGCTTCAGCTTCGAAAATATCCTTCTCATCTTAACCACCGTCGTTTCTCTAGAAGCTATCTACCTCTCTATCTTTATCCAAATGACCGTCAATAAACAGGGTGAGATCATTGCTGAGGTGAGTGAGGATGTCGAAGATATTTCTGAGGAAATGGAGGAAATTTCTAAAGATATTGATGAGCTCCATGAAGACGTGGAGGAAATTTCTGATGATGTTGAAGAGTTGGCTGATGATGTCGAGGAGCTCTCCGAAGAAATCGAAGAGGATGACCAAGAAGATGCTAAAGAACACGCTGAAGAAGTTGAGCGTATTGATAGAATTGAGAGCATGCTAGCCGAACTCCTAACAGAAATCAAATCCATCAAAGAAAAAAACTGATCCCGGCACCACACGTTGGTAGCACCGGGACTGTAAGTCAACTATATTGTCGTAGCGTCGTTCTTAGTCGACGTCTACATGAAGAAGCATGATACCGCCTCTTCCATCGATGTAGAGCACTTGGGGATCGCCTGCCTCATTCCTGAGACAGAGATTGCCCCGAAGTCGCTGATAGGTACGCCCCCCATCAAGCGACACTTCGAGTGCTGATGAGCAAGGCACCTTCGTCCGGTGGACATAGAGCGGCTTGGCCTCATAGGCATCGAGATGCATCTGGACAACTTCTTGCCCATCGGTGACACGCAGAACGAGCTCGCGTGCCTGCCCCGAAGCATTGTGTACCTCAGCGGCATAGTAAGGCAAAAAAGTTGCTGATCGCACCGGCTCAGCTTTCACCATGGAAGCCGTGCAAGATGCACAGATCATGATGAGGAGCAGGCTGAAGCCGATGAGCAGTCGCTGTTGCGACTGAGCTTTCCTGGTATTCATAAAGTACCCTCCCAATGTTCTGAGGCCTTCCCCAAAACCTTCAAATCATACACTGTCTATAGAGTTTGTCAAGGAGTTTACTCCTATTATTTGTCTCCTACCCAGAAGACAAAGAGCTCCCTTTTGGAGCTCTCATTTTTCGTATTTTATCACCTACTTCTTTGCAAGCACTTTCTTGAGGTACTTACCGGTATGCGAAAAGGTCTTCCGCGCTACTTCTTCTGGAGTACCTGTAGCCACCACTTCTCCTCCACCAACTCCTCCTTCAGGGCCAATATCGATGATATAGTCGGCTGATTTGATCAAATCCATATTGTGTTCAATGACTAAGAGTGTATTCCCCTTAGCTACAAGACGATCGAGAATCTCAATCAACTTCTTAACGTCCTCATAGTGCAGTCCGATAGTTGGTTCATCGAGAAGGTAAATGGTTCGCTCCACGTGCTGACGGTAAAGTTCCGAAGAAATTTTGACTCGCTGAGCCTCACCACCAGAAAGAGTGGTGGCAGACTGGCCAAGCTTGAGATAGCCAAGACCCACTTCATTCAATGTCTTCAAACGATCAGCAATAGCTGGAATGTCGGCAAAAAATGAAAAAGCTTCCTCGACGGTCATCTCGAGTACTTCGTAAATATTCTTATGTTTATAGCGCACTTCGAGCGTCTCCTTGGTGAAACGCTTCCCATCACAAACATCACAAGGGACATACACAGTCGGCAAGAAGTGCATCTCAACTGCTATGAAACCATTGCCCTCACATGTCTCACAACGACCGCCTGGCCGGTTGAAAGAAAAGCGACCAGCTTTCCAACCTCGCACTCGAGCCTCTTCAGTCGAAGCAAACATATCTCTCACATGTGTCCACATACCCGTGTATGTCGCTGGATTGGAACGTGGCGTCCGCCCGATAGGACTCTGATCAATCATCACTACTCGAGAAAGGTACTCTGTCCCAGTGAATGACGTACAATTCATCACTCGATTGGACTTGTAGCGTCGATCAAAGCGGTTTTTCAAGTTTTCATAAATAATCTCATACATGAGAGTCGACTTCCCTGAACCAGAGACACCCGTGATAACATTGAAGCGTCCGAGTGGCACATCTACATTCATGTTTTTGATATTGAAGAGCTTGCCGCCACGAATCTTCAATTCACCCTTTTCCTTGGTACGACGTTCTTTTGGTACCGGTACACTTTCTTCATTACGGAGATAACCAAGCGTCAAAGAGCCTGACTTATTCTTCGGCGCCAGAAGAAGTTCATCAAGATAACCAGAGACAACTACCTGGCCACCATGGACACCAGCACCGGGACCAATATCAACAATGTAGTCGGAAGCATAAATAGTATCTTCATCATGCTCAACAATAATGATGGTGTTACCGAGGTTGCGAAGTGCCTGTAACGTCTCAATCAAGCGTTCATTATCACGCTGATGCAGACCAATAGTCGGTTCATCGAGAACATAAAGAGCCCCCACTAACTGTGAGCCCAACTGACTTGCTAGACGAATACGCTGTGCCTCCCCTCCTGAGAGCGTATTGGCACGTCGATCAAGAGTGAGGTAGTTAAGTCCCACATTTAACAAAAACTTCAAGCGACTCTCTATTTCTCGAAGCACTACTGAAGCTATCTGTACATCTCTCTCTGAGAGAGCGAGTGTCTGAAAGTACTCATACGTAGCATCAATCATCATCGCGGTCAGTTCAACGATGTTCTTGCCCCCTACTTTGATATGAAGTGCTTCTTCACGAAGACGTGATCCGTGACATGTGTCACATGCTTCATTACCAAAGAAATGCTTGGTCCCAAGACCATTACAGTCAGGACAAGCTCCGTACGGAGAGTTGAAGGAAAAGAGTCGAGGCTCTACTTCTGGATAGGAGAAGCCATCATATGGACAAGAAAACTTTGAAGAAAGAAGGAACACTTCTTTGCCAAGATGAATACGCACCAAACCCTCGCTCTCTTCCAATGCTCGCTCCACTGCCTCAGAAAGACGCTCTCCCGATGTCTCGGGAAACTTCTCAAATTCAATGAGTGGCAACTCATCAACAATAAAGTCGATATCATGCTTTTTGTTCTTAGACAACAACACCTGCTCACGTAAACTCTTACGAACTCCGTCAAGAAATATTTCACTGAATCCTTTTCCAAGAGCATTGTAGAGTAACTGATAATATTCTCCCTTGCGTCCACGTACTACTGGAGCAGTGATAATGAGACCTACCTTATCGTTCCCTTTCTTCTTTTGTGCCTTAGCAATCTTCTCACGGACAATGTTAAGCATCTCCTCCGTTGAGAGCTTCTCAATCTCTCGACCACATTCAAGACAATGTGGTTTTCCGACACGAGCAAAAAGTACACGTAGGTAGTCATAAATTTCTGTCACCGTCGCCACTGTCGAGCGAGGATTGCGACTCGCTGACTTTTGGTCAATGGAGATCGCTGGAGAGAGGCCGCGTATCTCATCCACCTCAGGCTTCTGCATCGTATTCAAAAACTGCCTCGCATAAGCTGAGAGAGACTCGACGTAACGACGCTGCCCCTCCGCAAAAATAGTATCAAAAGCAAGTGATGACTTACCAGAACCAGATAGACCCGTGAACACCACCATCTTGTTGCGAGGCATAGCAACAGTGATGTTTTTGAGGTTATGCGTCCGGGCACCACAAACCACAATCTCTTCGCTTGGATTGATGT
Organism: Candidatus Moraniibacteriota bacterium; assembly: GCA_041910335.1. Lineage (GTDB taxonomy): Bacteria > Patescibacteriota > Minisyncoccia > Moranbacterales > UBA1568 > UBA1568. The sequence goes on along the minus strand of JAYRRF010000024.1, from coordinate 19,529 downwards.
TCTGATCTTTGTTGACTCTTTTGGTTGACTTGCTCATAGTGGTTCACTCTAGCACAAAACAACACGTCATTCAATATGAAAAATGAAGAGCCCTTTTTCACGCACTGAGAAAGGGCTCTTTGAGAAGAAATATCACTATTCGCCAGCGCTCGGCTGGGTCGTCACCCCTGAAGCTGGTGCTGGTTCGGGCATCTCTGCTCCTGCGGTACCATCTGTTGTTGATTCTCCGAAAGCGGCTTTGAGCTCTTTACGGGCAGCTACCATAGCAGTGTGAAAGGTTTCTTTGGCAGCCTTGAGAGCAGCATTTCGTGTCGCTGCAAGTGCCTTGATGTCATCACCAATTTTGTCAGTTGACTGACGTTTGGCTTGTACTCCTTCACGGGCAGTAGCCATAGCACTCATGAAGTTAGAGCGCACTGTCTTTACATCTTTGCCAGCAGCGCAGTCGCTTTTGGCCTGACTGATAGCAGCATCCACCGCTGCCTTAAAGGTATCTCCCGTATTGGTCATGCTGTCTTTTCGGCTTGCAATAAGAGAGTCTACACTGGATCGAAAATCAGCGATAGCCTTATCAACAGCGGTTTGACGAGCAAGTACTGCTGCTTCAGTTGTAGTCTTGAATTTTTCTACTGCTGCCTTTTCTGTGTCTGTGTCCGCCTTTTCAAGCAAACGAGCGTACATAGCTTCACGACGAGTCTTCGCCTCTGCACGCTTAGTGGCAAGGTTCTCATCACGCTTGGTACGATTATCCTCAGAGCGAGTCATGCGGTTTTCTTTGCGTTCTGCAAACTTACCTTTTCGCTCTTCAAGACGGCTACTAATGTTACTGGCATTTTCTGTAAAACGTTCGCAAAACTTTTCCTGACGATTGGCTTGATTTTCTTCATGTTTAGCTTCTCGTTCCTCCTGACGGTTCTCCATTCGCGCCTCACGATTCTGCTGCCTGTCCTCCATTCTTTGTTCACGATTAGCCTGACGCGTCTCCCTCTGCTCGTAGCGAGCCTCACGCATAGCACGACTACTTCCTCCACCGTTTGCACCCTGCCCATCATTCCCACTTTCAGCCAAGACAACGACTGGACTACCGATAAGACTCACTAAAAGAAAAAGACTACTCCATTTTTTATAGTTGGTTTTCATCATATGATTGACTTAGATTATTAAGACTCTCACTGTCTCCTTGAACATCACTGACCTCTGCATTAATCTCTGCATCAATAGCAGCATCATCAATGGCCGTCTCGCTCTCTATCTCATCAGTCACACTCCCAGGGGTTGTCGGAATTGGCTTAGCTACCTCGCGCTCCTTGGTGTCAGTCTGTAAAGATGACATATCAGCAGGCTCTTCACTGCCTTTCATGATACGTTGATAAGCAAAGATGATGACCGAGATGGTCAATATACCACTGAGGGTAGCTATGAGGATTTTTTGTCGATCCATAGTTTTTGTTTCATAAATTATACTGCTTCCATTATACTCTTCTTTGTTTATTTTCAAACAACGTATTCTCTGCTCTTCTGATAACTCTATGAGACTGAAAATCTTACAATCAGTATCATAAAAGCGCTCTTATGAGCGCTTTTTCTTCTTTTTCTTTAATTTATCTTCAAGAGCTCTAATCTCATCACGGATAATGGCTGCTGTTTCGAAATCGAGCTGCTCTACTGCTTTCTGCATCTCTTTATTTTTCACCTCGAAGAGCTTATCTGGATCATTATGGAAAATTTCTTCATCGAGGAGAATATTAGCTCGAACTGCCTTATCATGTTCGCTCTCAAGCTGCTCGGTGATATCTTTGATGTTTTTAAGAATGGTCTTCGGCGTAATGCCATACTTCTCATTATAGGCAAGCTGCTTGGCACGACGACGATTGGTCTCATCTAATGAGCTCTCGATAGCCTTGGTCATCCGATCTGCATAGAGCACTACTCGTCCAGCAGCATTACGAGCTGCACGTCCGATAATCTGAATAAGTGATGTTTCCGAACGCAAGAACCCTTCCTTATCAGCATCCAAAATACCAATGAAAGTCACCTCTGGAAGGTCGAGACCCTCTCGCAAGAGATTCACTCCTACCAAACAATCAAACTCTCCCTTACGAAACTGAGTGAGGATTTTGATACGGTCGATAGTTTTGACGTCACTGTGAAGATACTCGGCTTTGATATTCTTCTCCTTGAGGAAACGACTGAGATCCTCCGCCATCTTCTTGGTGAGTGTAGTGGCAATGACACGACCACCCTTCGCGACCTCTCCTTCTGTCTGAGTAATGAAGTCTTGAATTTGTCCATGGTATCCTTTGGTCTCGTCTGCAATGACACCTCGAATATCTACTTCCGGATCTACAAGGCCAGTAGGTCGGATCACCTGCTCGACAATATTCTGACTTTCTTGACGTTCATACTCAGCCGGAGTAGCTGAGGTGAAGATCATCTGCCCCACTCGCGGCAAGAACTCTTCGAAGCGGAGTGGTCGGTTATCAAGAGCTGACGGCAAACGAAAACCAAACTCAACAAGCGTCTTCTTACGAGACTGATCTCCAGCATACATCCCTCGCAACTGAGGCAGCGTGACGTGTGACTCATCAATGATAGTCAGAAAATCAGGCGTGCCATCTTCCTTATGTGGAAAGTATGAGAGCAATGTCTCTGGTGGTTCCCCTGGAAGTTTGCCTGAGAGATGACGTGAGTAGTTTTCGATACCATTGCAGTAACCAATCTCTTGCATCATAGCGAGATCGTAGTTCGTCCGTCGCTTGAGGCGCTCTACTTCCAGTAGCTTCCCCTCCGCTTCCAGCTCCTTGAGTCGCACTGCTAACTCTTCACGAATATTCGCCACTGCCTTTTCCTGTTCTTCCTTGTCGGTCACAAAGTGTTTGGCAGGAAAAAGAAAGATAGCTTGTTCTTCACCGTAAATTTCTTGAGTGACTGGATTGATCTTGACAATGCGTCCGATCGCGCCACCGATGATCTCAATCAAGTAAATGTATTTTTCTGAGATGGGCATGATTTCTACTCGGTTACCCATACTGCGAAACTGGCCCGGGTTGAGATCGGCATTGGTACGCTCGAAGTAAATACCGACGAGCCGATGAAGCAACTCACTCCTCCCAAGAGGCTGCCCCACCTCGAGACGAAGATTGTTCTTCTCATACTCTTCTGGACTGCCTAGTCCATAGATACAAGATACTGAGGCGACGATGATGACATCCCGACGAGTAAGGAGAGCCTGTGTAGAAGCATGGCGAAGGCGATCTATTTCAGCATTAATCTGAGCATCTTTTTCGATGTAAGTATCAGAGACAGGGAGATAGGCCTCCGGTTGGTAGTAGTCGTAGTATGAGACAAAATAATGCACCGCATTATCCGGAAAAAACTCCTGATACTCCTGAGCCAACTGGGCAGCAAGCGTCTTGTTGTGCGCAATGACAAGCGTCGGCTTACCTATGGCTTGAATAATATTAGCAGCAGTGAAGGTTTTACCTGAACCAGTCACTCCAAGAAGTGTCTGCTTGTCATAACCTGCCTCAATACCTCGTACCAATGAAGCGATGGCTTCTGGCTGATCACCAGCTGGCTGATATTTGGATTTGATCTGAAAAGTACCCATAGTGTTCTATTTTTGTTTCCATTGATCAAGCATACGCCAAAGGCGTGTCATGAGCTTCTTACCCTGACCACGAGAGAGATACAGTAGTATAAATACTCCGATCAAGAGAAGAACTACTCCAAAATCAACGAACTGCTTGTACCAAGCAATTACTTTGCCGATATGACGAAAAGAAGCGATACCGACATAGCCAATGACAAGATAGAGAAAATCTTTGAAGAAGTTACCAAGAAATGAGGCGGTGAGATAGACACGTAGATTCATCTTGATGACTCCACAGACAACCGAAGTGATAGTGACCGGGAAAAACGGCGTGGCTCGCATCAGAAAGAGGACTACTCCATCCCGATAATTATTACCACTAAAACGTTTGCCGAGTCCCTCTACTTCATCATGACTGACACCGAAGAGCTTCTTGTAGTACGGCACTAAGACATCTTCCAATCGATCACCAAGCCAATAGTAAAAATAGGCACCCAGCAGTCGCCCAATGTTCCCGATGAACGCCAGAAGCATCAGATAGAAAACGTTGTAGCCCCTGACCAAAGAGACAGACCCAGCCAGACCCATGACGAGTGATGCTGGGATAAGACTGATGATTTCTTCCAGAGCAGATGCTACAAAAACGAACCATGGCAGCGGTACCGCCTGGGCAAAATCTCGAAACCAACCATTCAGAAAAAAGAGAATTTCATGCATACTTTTTTGGTTTATGCCTTTGTTTTTCTAGTATACCACCCTCCTCCTCCCTTCTCCTGACAACTTTTTTACTTGTCGAAGTCTTCTGGAACAAAGGTGAAAGCGTGGCCTTTTTTGGTACCACGGCCAGTACGACCAATACGGTGTACGTAGTCATCGTAGGTCTCTGGGATATCGTAGTTGATGACATGACTGACATCATTGATATCCAGGCCTCGAGCAGCCACGTCAGTAGCGACGAGGATTTGTACCTCATCACGAGTGAAACGCTTCAATGCTCGGCTACGGGCTGACTGAGTCTTATCGCCATGAATAGCGTCCACTTTAAACCCTCGCTCTACCAACTGACGAGCCAACTGCTCGACTCCGCGCTTGGTACGACCAAAGATAATCACCTTGATGAAATCCTTGTCGAGCAAAACTTGGTGCAAGAGGTCGATTTTGACATCTTTCTTACCTACACGGATGACGTCTTGGATGACGTTTTGTGACGTCGCTCGTGGTTTCACGGTGAAAGTGAGCGGGTTATGGAGAAACTGCTGAGCAAGTTCTGAGATAAGCTTCGGCATTGTTGCAGAAAAGAAAAGTACATGACGAGGCTTAGCGATAGAGAGAAGCATTTGCTTCACATCTTTCAAGAATCCCATATCAAGCATGCGATCTACCTCATCGAGAATAACAGCGTCAAAGTTGCGAATGTCGAGTTTTTTGCGATCAATCAAGTCTATGAGTCGTCCTGGAGTACCAATGACGAAGTGAGGATGACGAGCAAGGCCTCGCATCTGTTCATCGAGAAACTTTCCTCCGATACAGACCGTAGAACCCATGCGCAAACCATAAGCGAAAGACTTGAACTCACGATCAATCTGCTCAGCGAGTTCGCGAGTCGGTGTGATGATGAGGGTACGATGCTTGGGGTTGTGTATTGTCTTGTGAATCAACGGCAATAGAAAAGCTGCCGTCTTTCCGGTCCCGGTATTAGCAATACCGATGACATCTCGTCCTTCGAGAATGACTGGAATGGTCAATCCTTGGATAGGTGATGGATGAGTCAGTTTCTTATGAGCGATGTTTTTCTTGATGCGAGCATCGAGCTTGAAATCATCAAAGTGAGCCACTGGACTCTCGATGACTGGCAGATCTCCTTCGTGCACTTCACCTTTAGTGATACGAGTGAGATCAAAAGAGATCTTCCCTTGCTTCTTCTTGTGTTTGATCTGTCCTCGGCGTTTGTTGAGAAGAACCTTCTTCTTGCCTGGAGACATGTTGCGTTTACGCTTGCCGCGTATTTGTGGCTTTGACATAGTGTGTCTTAAAATAATGAAATTATCGTGCAAAAGAGAGCAAGATACTTCATCACTGATGACATCACTTGCGGTGGTCGCGCTAAGAGACCAAAGAGGTGAAACCTCTTTTTGACTATTTTGCTGGTCTATAATGATAAAAGAGCTCTATCAAGGGCTCTTTATGAGACTCTTCATTAAAGCAGGTTTTATTCTCTCTGTCAACCTTTAGGATACTTTACTCTTTATCTATTGACTTATTCTAAAAAATATGCTAATATATCAGGTCATCTTCGTGCCTACACGGAGCACTGACTCATCTCGTACAATGCGAAGATGATATTCGGAGAAGAACCTTGACATTCTTTCGTCTCTTGGGTGCCTTCGTGGTGCTCGCTCTCGCTGCCAGCCTTCTCTACGGCTGGTTCATGAGCTTCGTCGTTGGTCAGTACTATCTGTCTGCGACGATCCTCCTGACCGTGCTCTTTGGCATCGTCTGGCCCATCCTCGTCGTCTATGGCGCTTACCGCGCCATCCGGTGGATCATGTCCGCCAACCTGCCGACCAACTGAACCCATCACAACTGGAGTAAGAAGATAATGAAAGCTTCGACCAAAGCCATGTTGGCACTCACCTTGTCAGCAACAGCCATCACTGGCTGCAGCCGCGCCCAGGCCAACAAGCAAACGTTGGTCACCAGCGACTGCGGCGTAAACTGGACCCTGATTCCGGCCGGTCAGTCGATCGGTGCCCAAATCGGACCCTGCTCGTACAAGGTCACCATCCCCGACTATCCCATGACCGGCGAAACGAAATTTCGGACGTCGTTCAAGGAGCGAGTGCTGGCGAACGTCGAAATCGCCTACGAGTACTCCATCATCGATGGCAAGGCTTTCATCAGCGAAGCCAAGTACATTGGCCGGGCGAATTCCGAAGCCGAGGACGAAACCAACAGCAGCACCGCTTACGAATCGGCGGAAAATACCGTCATCGACAAGCGGCTGCGCGACCTGGTCGGTGAGCTCCTCGTAAATGAGGACATCGTCGAACTCAACCAGGGCGCATTCGAAGAACGGCTGCTCGAGGAAATCAACAAGCGACTGGCAAGCAAGGGCGTTCGCCTCAACTTCCTGTCCTTCGTTCCGATTCCGGATGAACAGACGCGTCAGGCCATCGACGTGGCAACGGCAGCTCGGGTCTATGAAACCCGCGGTCTTTCCGATGTTGGCAAGGCGGTGATGATCGCCCGTGCCGGCGCTACCAAGGTGACCGTGACCAACGAGGTCCCGACTGCCAAAAAGTCCGACGAAGACTGAAACTCGTCAGGTTGTCCCATTGTGGACTCACGCGACTCTACCTTAAGGAGTCGCTTTTTCGTTTTCCAAAGAAACAATGATCACCTTTTTTTCTTTTTTACTCTTCGGAAGATGTTTAGCGCCTGTCGGGTAGTCTTCGAGTGCTCCCCACAGCACCTTGGGTTGGTAATGATAAAATGCTCCCCTCTTGGTGCCCGGGTCATGGACTATATATTCCTCTGCTTTGGCATCATACTTAAGGACCACTAACATGTGTGTTTCTGGGCCGGGTGCTTTGAAGAATGGGTTGCCGAGCTTCCTCCCGTCAGTCGGTAGGATAAGAATATTACCCTGCTCGAGAATTACCCGCATGTCTGCCTCGGTCTCCAGTCTGCGCACTTCGTTTTTGATACCAAAATACTCAGTGAGGATCTTCGCTGTATCCTCTGCTCCCGTGTCGAAAGCATGACCGAACCGCTTCTCTTCATAAGCGATGACTTTAAGAAGGGCTGACTTCGTTTCTTTACTTGTCACCTTCTCTTGATCAGCTAGAAGATAGGAGACCATGAGCATACTTGCTTCTTCGCAAGCGTTTTCGAACAAAGGATTGCTCCACTCCCCATCCGGAGCCTGTAAGACAAAAGAGGTCTTGAGAGGATCTCTCGTAACCACTGGCGTGATCGGCTCTTGCTCGACTGTAGGTGCTTCTGGCGCTTTGGTGTCTTTTTCTTCAATAGCTGCTGTGTTAGGCGGCGCTACAACTGGCACATCAGAAGGAGACATCTTTTCTTCTTGATGCCACCACCAATATCCTCCGCCGAGGACACTAAGACTAAGAAGCACTACTAGTAGGACTGTTTTCATACAGGCTGATGAGCTCGAGAGCTCGTGTTTTCAAAAATGACCCCACCTCTTGTATATTACCAAGACTCAGACCTCTTGGGTGAGCACAGATACCCTCGAAAGCTTCTTGGTCTTCCTTGGAAAGCTTGGGGTGCTTACTATCCTGGTCTTGCATCAGGTAGTACATGATAGAGTGCGAGCTCTCGACATGGGAAAGGCCGAGACTGTGCCCTAGCTCATGCATCAGGACTAGCCTGAGATCATCTTGATCACGAAACTGGTAGATATTGAGCTCCTTACCGCCATAGTCACCTTGATCAAACAGGCCATTGTCCTGAAAGCGTTCTTGAAAGTCTTGCAGTTTCTGATTATAGCCATTGACGACTTGCTGTTCTTTGCCAGACAGCGCATTGATACGTGTCGCCAACTGATTGAGCGCGAGTCGTTCTGTCTCAATCAACTGTACCTCCTGATCAAGGCCCTTAGCTTCACTCTGAAGACGAGTCACATCATCTTCGGTAGCGGTGCCTGTACGGTTGAAGTGCTCTACTTCTTTGTTATACTTTTCAAGACGCACCTCATACATCTTTACTCTCTTCTCATAGACCGGTGAGCGTCTATCGAACTCCGCACTCAGCCCATCATACGTTGCTCCAATCTGTTCTTGAGTATGACTCGTCTCTGCTTCAGCTTGATTGAGCTTTTTTTCTTCTTGGGTTCGTTCTTGTCTCTCATCAAAGATAAAGTTGACGACGATAGCGCCATGAGCCTGATCGAGAGTGAAGAGCTCTCTCCCAGCCAGTGTCTCCCACGGAACTTCGGCTTGACGTAGCATATCCTCTACTACACTCTGACTCAACCCAAAACGAGGATCAAGAGACCCGATACGATAAGTGAGAGTTTGCTTACACGGTATCTGTCCCTGGAGAAAAAAGAAAGTGAGGCCAAGCACTCCTCCAATGATAACGAGTTGCCATAGCCATTGCTTCATACTCTCACCGACAAACTACTGCTGTGATGAAGATGTTGCTGGTACCTGCTCAGTCGCGGCTGGCTCTGGAGCAGCACCCGCTTCTTGTCCAGGCAGCGGAAGAGCATAGTCCACAAAATACTGGATGTTGGCTTTTTGTTTTTGTTCAATCAGCCATGCTTCTGCGGCGGCACCGAATTTCTGACTCTTGAGTTGCTCACGGATTCTTCCTTTGAAGTCTTCATCAGTCATAGTTGCTGGCTTGGTAGCCTTGGTTTTATCAAGATAAGCTTTGATCTCATCATCGCTGACAGCCACTTTGTCTTCAAGGATTTTCTCAAGAGCTTTCTGAAGAATGATTTGCTCCTTGAACTGATCAACCGTAAGACCCTCCGCCTTCAAAGCATCTTCGAGCGTCCCACCCTGTTGACTCATCCGATCACGAAGTGTATCCAGTTCACCCTCTACGTCATCGTTACTGATACTAATCCCCTGCTCGAGGGCTCGCTTCAAGATAATCTTCTTGATGACCATCGTATCAAGCGCTTGACCGCCAGAACGCTTTTCAAGCTCCTTAATCACTGCCAGACGACTGATTGGCTCACCGTCGACAATAGCAGCCACGAAAAGACTGCGTCCCAACCAAGCCCCAAGTGCAATAACAAGGATAATGGCCAGTGGCAAGAGGATCTTCCAGTGCTTCTTGGCTTTTTGTATTACATTCTCTTGTGCCTCCTCTACTGACTCGGTCTCTGCTACTTCTTTTGCAGTCTCCTCATTCGCAGTAGCAACACTTTCCTCGACTACTTCCTTTACTTCTTCTTTACTTTCTTCATTTTGAATTTCATTTCCCATAGACATCTATAGACAAATTACTCCTCTATTTTACCGGAAAGACCTTTAAATGTCTAAAAATAGCTCTTTTAGCTCGTAAGAAGTTCAGCTAATGTATATGTTCTTATAGCGTACTGACTTGAATCACGACCATACCCAGGCACTCGTCGTGCGCCTTCGTCATCTTTTTTGGAGGCTACTTTGGTTGCCTCAAGAAAGACATCGTATCCCAACTGTCCTCCTGAAAAACCAAGAGTCTCTTCTAGCTTCTTACGATTTGGATATTCTGCCTGAAAAGCCCGGAGCACATGCACAAGTCTTCCAGGACCACTGTTGTAGCTATTGATAAGTACCGGTGCAAGAAAATACCCCTCGAAGGCAACCTGATCATCACCAAAAAACTCTTTCTTGATATACTGGAGTGCGCCTTGATCATTTCTAGTAACGAAATGATGCGCCGCCTCAAAAAACTTCCCCGCCGCTTCTACCTGTACTTTGAATTTATTTTTTTGGATATCCGTATAGCCAAGTCGCTTCCAAGTATCCGGCATGAACTGCAAAATACCGAATGCACCTACAGAACTTGCCGATCCATTATGGTACTTCGATTCTTGCGCTGCCAAACCTGGCAACACAAAGCTCAATTCTTTTCGGAGGGTAGGTGAAAGATTGATGTCATCCATCACATGCTCACGCAAATACTCTATTCTCGTTTTATCCGAAGCGCCAATCACTGCCTTATCACCAAAATACCTGACTACTCCCAGGTAGGTATCGGCATGAATATTCTCTCCTTTGAAACTACTGCTCGCAAGCTCTCTTGCAAGAAAGACAAGATTCATCTGTCTCGGAAAGCCTTTCTTGAGATCGAATTGTACTTCTGGATGGTCCTGATGAATCTTAGTCCGTACATGGTCCAACCACTCTTGTCGAAGCTCTCCCTTAAGGATACCTCTCTCATCTATCACTCCGGGTGAGATACTGTCTATTTCTTTAATCTTCGTATGCTGCCCCACTGGTCGACCCTTCTCATCGACAAACATCACCTCGTCTAGGCGTAAGTGTTCATAAAAATCCGTATAGCCAGTCATTTCATCATGAAAACTACCCTCAAAGCGTCGTTCAAAAGGACTGCTCAGTTCTTGTCGTTCAGTATCACTTTCTGATTTCGTAGTTCCATCCAAAAGATACTCAGCTCCAGTAGCCAGAGCAGCGCCTGACAAGCCAGTAAGAAACATCCTCCGTGACGTCTCATCAAAAACATCATCGAGCCCTATAGTTGGTTTTTCTTCATTTTTGTTTGGCGGGATTGGTTGTTCAAAGGCCATGCCCTAGAGTGTCAATGAATAGAACAAAATCAAAACTGCCACCAGCATGATAAGGAAGGCAAGTCGCACGAAAATATTCGAAACTCTCCCATTCTTATACTCCCCCATAATAGTCTCATTGTTACCGACGCGCGCAATCATGAAAAGAAGTGGTACAGCTGCTATACCGTTGAAGACAGCTGTGAAGATAAGTGCCTTGATAGGGTCAAGACCGATGAAATTCATGCAAAGACCGGTGAAGGTTGCTAAGATGATTACCCCATAGAATCCTTTTGCTTTGTTGAATTTTCGATAGAGCCCTTCTTTCCAACCTAGAGCTTCACTGATGGCGTATGACGATGAGCCAGCCAATACTGGGACCGCCAAAAGTCCAAGTCCAATAACACCAACAGAAAAAATAAGCTTGGCAATAAGGCCAGAGTTGGGAAAATCTTGTACCAATGGCTCCAAAGCTCTCGCAGCATCTGCGGCAGTATTAATTTCAGTGACACCACTCTTGTAGAGAGTAGAGGCACAAGCAATCACAATGAACCATGCTGTGACATTGGCGAGAGTCATCCCGATGAAGTTATCAAGACGGAGGTTTTTCAAAAAGCGCTTCGTTGGTGTAGCATCTCTCCCGATACTCGCTCGATTGTGGTGAGCAATTTCTTCCTCCACTACTTCTGAGGTGTCCCAGAAAAAAAGATAGGGCGAGATAGTGGTACCGAGCATACCGACCAAAATATACATCGTTTCAAAGCTGAGGGTTGGGGTGATATTGAAGGTATTCATCATCACTGCCACCCAGTCTTGCTCCACCAAAAAAGTGGTCACTGGATACGCGAACAGAGTCAATGCTAACCATTTGAGTATCTTGGCATACGTCCGATAGTTCATGAAGACCACCAAAAGAACAATAATGACCGCATACAAAATAGCGAGGAGTGCAAATGGCACATCAATAAAGAGCTGTGTCGTAGCCGCCATCGCTCCAAGATCAGCACCAATATTAATAACATTAGCGACTACCACCAGCATCACTGACATATAGAGCAACTTCTTGCTGTAGTGTTCTTTGATGACCGCGGCCAAGCCCTTTCCAGTGATAGCGCCGATACGCGAACAACTTTCTTGCACCGCGAGAAGAAAGGGATACATAAATGGAAAAGCCCAGAGTAAACCAAGTCCGTAGCCTGCACCCGCCTGAGAGTATGTTGCAATACCAGATGGATCATCATCTGCTGCACCAGTTACAAGACCAGGACCCAAAATACGCAAGAATCGATTGAAGCGCTTGCGACTGAGCGTATGCTTGGCAATAGTCACGGCCTGATGCTCCTTTTTCTTGAGCGCCTTCTCAATTTTCTTTTCACTTTTTTCTAATGTAGCGTAGAGAGTGTCATTCATAGAGTATACCTGTACTATACCACAGATATGATCATCACGAATGCTGATGTCCGTATCAAATGCTCCGTTTTTATGTCATAATTAAGAGGGTTACACGTCTACACTAAAAGCAACGTATAATCCAAAAAATAACATTTCTTTTATTATGCAAAATATTCGCACGAAGATTCTTTCTTTTATTTTTGTTACGACCGCCTTTTTTGGTCCATTTCTGGCTATCACGACACTCGATAAAGCCAAGCGAGAAGAAAGTCTCCTTGCTGACAATCGTGATACCAGCGCTGCTCAAGCAGAGGCTAACTATGCTCGTTATCAATACTACCTTGAGGTAAATGACCGAAAAAATAATCTCAAACAGGCTATGGGTGAGGCCAAAAACCAATACGAGGAGCTCATCAAGACTCAGCCGGACAAAATCAAGGAAAAACAAACCACCGTTCAACAAACGAGCATTCAACCGGTAAGAACTCAGCGTGTGGTCGAGCAAAAGGTTTCTGTACCAAGCTCTTCAAAAAGTAGCAGCACTAAATCATCTGCTCCGAAGTCTTCTACCAAAACTAAAACCTCATAATAATATAACTCAATCCTATGCGTACCATTCTCGTCGTTATAGCATTGCTCATCTTTAATGTCAGTGCCTTTGCTGTTTCTTTCCAAACACTTACTCCTACCAATCCTCTTCACCTGACTACGGTGCGAGCCGAAGATGAGGATGAAGATGAACATGAGGATGAAGAAGAAGATGAAGATGAACATGAGGATGAAGAAGAAACTTCTGTCCAAGAAACCAAAAGTACTCCAAAAGCCTCTAAGAAAACAGAAACAGTGAGAACGGTTCAGGAGGTAATTGAGTATAAGCCTGTTCAAAAAACAGTCACCGTCACAGAAGATGCTTACACGAAAGATACTGACGGCGACAGTTTAGTGGACGCTATTGACCCAGACCCTCTCGTCGATCAAAGACAGTACTTCACCGACGATGACAACGATGCAGTGCCAAATGCACTAGACCAATACCCTGGAGAAGACGATTTCAGCTATTATGACTTCGAAACGGATGACAACAACAATGGAATCATCGATTCATATGAAAACTCCTAGTTGGCACTCTGTTCGCAAAGAGACTTCAAAGGAAATCATGAACACAGATATTCTTTGTGAGATTCAATTTCCAGAGACATCTCTTGCTCTTGCAGAAAAAAGCCTCGAAGAAGTTTTCCAGCGACTCCGTCAATTTGAAGAACATTATAGTCGTTTCAAAGAGAACAACCTCCTCTGGCACTTCAATCACAGTACCAACACCACTCTTTCTGAAGAATTCTTTTCCATTCTCCGCTGCACTCAATTCTTTTATCGTAGTACTGACGGCGTATTCGACCCGAGTATTCTCCGGAGCATAGAGAGTGAAGGCTACACTGGTGCCTACCAAAACCATACATCTGATGATAAGAGTTCTTTCAATAATCTTGTTTTGACACCAAAAACACACTCTGCTGAAAAGCCTCTCGAACTCATGATTGATCTTGGCGGTATTGGCAAAGGTTACATCGTCGATCAATTAGCCTTCTTTTTGAATCAACATTTTGACAATTTTCTCATCGATGCTGGTGGTGATATCTACGTACAGGGTCAGAACAAAGTAGATGATTACCCTTACTGGGCTATAGCTGTAGAGCACCCTCTTCTGCCAGATGAAAATCTTGCCCTACTAACACTCACTAATATGGCAGTAGCTACTTCTGGTCGAAATAAACGTTTTTGGCAAAAAGGTAATGAAAAGAGGCATCACATCATTGACCCATCTTCTGGCAAGAGCGCATCCTCAGACCTTATGACAGTCACCGTAATTGGCCCGTCCACCGTCTCAGCTGAAGTCCTTGCCAAAACTCTCTTCATCCTCGGTAAAGAAAAAGCAGTCGCTTTTGCAGCACAACACCATATTCCAGCTATCTTCTTCACTCAAACAAAAGAAACTATAATTAATTCATTTGTTAAACCATATGTCTGGACAAACTAGGTTTTCTCTCTTTTTTATCCTTTTCACGCTTTCCTTTTTCGGAAACTCCTTGTTCGTACACGGGGCCATCAAGGATAGTGATGCTGATGGCCTTATTGATCAAGCTGAAACAGAAACGTATCGCACCGATCCTCAAAATGCTGATACAGATGCAGATGGCATCACTGATACCGATGAGATACTTAACAATACCAATCCTCTTGTAAAAGAGACTGTAGTGGTCAAAGAAGAGATGCTTAGTGCCAGAAAGATTTCTTGGATTTGGTACGGTAGTATTGTTGCCTTTGTACTCCTTGTTTTCTCGGTCGTCCATGACAATTTCTTTGCTCGCCCCAAAGAAACAGAAAAGTCTGCTAACACTGGAACAACCGTAACACCTCAAGAAGAAACTTCTTCTCTCAGCGAGTGATAGAAGATGCGTTTAGCAACCTCTGTAACAGTCACATATAGCACAACAATACCAATAAGACCAAAAAGGAAGACTTTTGGAACAGGGGTAAACTGCAAGTATCTACCGATTGGTGAAAATGGCACCATCACCACAAACGCAATAATGGCAAGGATGCCCGCTATAAAAACTCCATTGGGACGACTCTTAAAAAAGGGTACTTTAGCGGTACGAATACTGAAAATGATAATCATTTGAGACACTGCCGACTCAAGGAACCAACCCGTCTGAAACAGTGAGCTCGAGGCCTGAAAAATTTGATACAGAATATAGAAAGTCACCAAGTCGAAAAAGGAACTCAAACCACCGAAGACTAACATAAATTTCTTGATGAAACCTATATCCCAGTGATATGGTTTTTTGGTGAGATAATGATCAACATTGTCCCTCACCAAAAAAATCTGACTCATGTCATAGAGAAGATCGTTGAGCAAAATCTGTACTGGTAACATCGGTAAAAATGGGAGCCAGAGTGATCCTATCGAAAGACTGACCATATTCCCAAAAGTTGAGCTCGTTCCCATCAAGACATACTTCATAATATTGGCAAAGGTTTTCCTTCCTTCGACAATGCCGACTCGTAACGCTTCCAAATCTTTCTTCAAAAGAATAAGGTCAGCGGACTCTTTGGCTACATCCACGCCATTCTCAACAGAAATACCAATATCAGCTGTCTTCAATGCTGGAGCGTCGTTGATTCCATCTCCAATATAGCCAACAATATGCCCCCGCAGCTTTAGAGCATTAATGATTTTGAGTTTGGCTCGAGGATTGCTATGAGCAAACACGGTAACTCCTTCTACTCGCTCGGCGAGTTTTTCTACTGACAAACGATCAATTTCTTCTCCGGTCATGACTAACTGGCTCTTAATACCGATTTTTTCACAGACACTGCGAGCCACCATCTCATTGTCCCCAGTGATAATCTTGAGACCCACCTGTAAGTTGGCAAGCTCCTTAACAATAGTCTCTATACCCGGTTTGATAGGATCTGAAAAAGTAAGCGTCCCTATATACTCCATGTCTTGCTCGTCTTGTTCGCTGTACCGCTCTTTATGATCTATTTCTTTCACAGCTACTCCGAGCGTTCGCAGCCCCTTCTGGCCCCACGCATCAAAGTCTACCGTAACAGCCTCTTGATTATGACAGAGCGCCAACACAGACTGTACGGCGCCTTTGGTAATCATGAAAGTCTTTCCTTCTTTTTCAATAACCACGGATAAGCGACGTCGGTAAAAATCATAGGCTACCTCGCCTTTCTTGACTATGCCATCAAATACTCTCTCCTGTTGACCCAAAATGGCCTCGTCAAGAGGATTCTTATACCCTGACTGGAAGTAGCTATTCCAAAGTGCTTTTTCAAGAACATCTTGACTCTCCCGCCCATGATTATCAAAAGCATGTTCAAAGGTAATCTCCCCTTGCGTCAGAGTGCCTGTCTTGTCGGTACAGAGTATATCCATCGAACCGAGATTCTCAATAGCTGGCAAAAACTTCACAATGACGCCCTTCTTGGAAAGTTTCAATGCTCCTTTACTGAGATTAATAGTAAGAATCATTGGTAGGAGTTCTGGCGCAAAACCAATAGCAATAGCAACGACGAACATCAAAGAACGAATTACTTCTTGATCAATCCATACTCGAGCCACAAATAGAATAATGCCGAAAAAAATAGTAGCTCGTACCAGAAGTAAAGAGAAGTCTTTCAGGCCTTTCTCAAAATGCGTTGTTGGTTTCTCCGCTTGAATCGATTCATGCACTTCGCCGATACGAGTCCGCTCACCGATACGTATCACTTGTGCCATACCGCATCCCGATAGAACGTGTGTGCCCATGAATACCTCATCACCGCTCTTTTTTTCCTCTGGAAATGACTCCCCCGTCAAAGCTGCTTCATCTAATGAGAGACTGTCTGAATGAATAATCTTAGCGTCAGCTGGTACGATATTGCCAGTCTGCAGCTTGATGATATCCCCAATCGTCACTTCGCGTACAGGAATCTCTTGTTCTTGTCCGTTACGAATAACGGTCGTTTTATGCTCCAACTTTTTAGCAAGTTGTTCAGAGGCATGCTCAGCCCTATCTTCCTGATACGCATCTAAGAAAAGACTCACAAAAAGAATAGCTGCAATAATAAGAGCGTCAGTCACCTGACCCAAACCAGCTGAAAGTACACTCGAGAAAAGTAGAATGAAGATCAATGGATTGAAAGTCTTCTTGATCAATCGGAACAGAAACAACGTCCTGTTCTTTGGTCTGAGCTCATTGAGACCAAACTGCTTTTGGTTGTGCTCAACTTCATTTATAGTTAGTCCTTCTGACATAGCGTATAGCTTTTCTCTTATTCTACCACGCTCTCTTTTATTTTTATCAGCAAATTTGGTATGCTGAAAAAGTCAATCCCTTCGAGCATGCTCGTACACAAAAACAAATGGAGGCTCTTTGTTTTTCTTTCTCTCTTCCTTCTCCCACTACCAGGAGAGGCAACTTCTTCTTTGGTAGAATGGACATTTCCTTATAATCCTGATGATGCGAAAACAGACGGTGGTACACCAGAAAATCTGAACCAAGAACTTACTCTCACTGGTGCAGGCACCCCAACATACAACAACACCGGTGCAACCACATTCTCCGCACGTGCCACTGGTTGGCAGAATGGTGCTCTCACGAAATACTGGCAAATCCAAGTAGATACTCGGGGTTACCAAGATATCACTCTCTCATCCAAACAGCGTAGCTCTACTACTGGACCGCGCGACTTTGTGATCGAATACCGTATTGGTGATAGCGGTGACTGGCATCTCATACCTGGAGGAGTGCTAACACTAGCCGACAATTTCACTACTGGAGCGCTCGACACACTTCTTCTTCCAGCAGAGTGCTCCAACCAAGAAAAGCTCTTCCTTCGCTTTCTCATGACTACGAATGTGAGCGTGAATGGCGGAACAGTCACTTCTACTGGATCAAGTCGGATTGATGATATTGTCATTCTTGGTAATCTCATTGGTGAAACAGATGGTGATATACCTTCTTCTCTTTGTACCGGGAGCTCATCTACTATACATTTCAACGAAATCTTTCCATACACACCTACTGGTACGAGTGAGTTTGTAGAGTTACTCAATAACGGAATCGTTTGTGTAGATCTCTCTGGTTGGCGCATCGAAGATGAGAGTCATCACAAATATATCTTTCCAAGTGGCACTATCGCCTCACCGGGAGTGTTTCTTACTTTTTTCAAAAACTTCTACATGAATAATACTTCGGGTGACACTCTCTATCTGTTCGATACAGAAAATATACCCCTAGAAAGCCTTCATTATGATCACCCTATCAAAGATCTCTCCTATAGCTTTGATGGTACTGACTGGCAGTTTACCTCTTTTCTCACGCCAGGTAGTGAAAATACTTTTGATGAACTCCCTGATGAAGAAACTGATCAAAATCAAAACTTTCCAACAATACTCTTGAATGAAGTCTTACCAAATCCATTGGGTGATGAGTCTCAAGGTGAATACATAGAACTCTTCAACCCAGAAGATACCTCTATCCAGCTCGCAAACTGGATTCTTCAGGATGCCTCCAATAAACGCTTTGTCTTTACCGACGAGATCATTGAATCCAAGAGCTACCTGACCGTGTACCGTTCTCTCTTTCGATTCTCTCTCAACAACACGGGTCAAGAAACCATTCAGCTGCTCAGTCCTGATAATGAAGTCAGCGCCTCCCTCACCTACACCACCCCACCAGAAGGTCAATCCTATAATTCTGACGGTAAAAAATGGCGCTGGAGTAAGATACTTACTCCTGACAAAGAAAATCAATTCAGTAAAGAGCCTCGTATCATTGTCAAAAGTAAGAAAGATGGCTTTGTACGAACACCACTTATCTTTGAAGCTCACCTCAAAAAACAAACGCGTCATCGACCCTCCTACCATTGGGATTTCGGTGATGGTCATGGCAGTAACCTAGAAAAACCCAAACACTCTTACCAGAAGAAAGGTGACTATCTTGTCACCGTTCGTATCAAGGATAAAGGAGTCGATGTTGAAAAGAGTTTTTCGGTGACTATCCGTAAGTATCCAAAACTCTCTATGACTATCACAGCCATCCTACCTAATCCAAAAGGTAAAGATGCTTCCAGTGAGTGGATCGAAGTGGAAAACCAAAGCACCAAAGCCATTGATTTGAAGAATTGGAAAGTAGCCACTGGAGAAGATCCCGATTCTTTGATCAATCATCCTATTGCCAAGAGTACTCTCATTCTGCCTCACACTGCTTTCAAGCTCTCCCATGCCCATGCATCATTCTCACTCAATAACTCACAGAGTGTTATAGAGCTACGCTCACCTGATGAGCAAACCGTTGCTCGAGTGACCTATCAAGAAGAAGAGGTTGGGGAAGACGCAGTATGTCATACCAAGAAAGATATCTGTGAGTTTTCCAAAAGCACTGAAAGTTTAGCTACACAAGAATCTACAGCCAGCCAAGATGGTCCACTCCCTGTACTCCTTGGTTCGGAAGAATCTTCTTCGTCACTCCCTTCTCCTCAAGGCCAACCATTCGTACCTGACTCCAAGAAAGTACTCCTAAGACGCATCCAGACTGACCTCAATACACTCATTCATCTCTACTTAGCAGATTGGTATCAACAAAACTGACCCCGCTAAAGAAAGTTGACATCGTTATTCAACTTCTTGTTCTTGATCATATCTACGAGAACGCTCATCCTCATGAGATGGTTGAAGAGGTGTACTCTGAGGTACTTCTATGATTTTGACTGTCTCTGCCACCACTACCCTATCTCTCTCTT
>JAYRRF010000023.1:0-20355 GCA_041910335.1 Candidatus Moraniibacteriota bacterium | reverse complement strand
GCTACCTACGCAAGGTACGCAATCAGTTCGATGTGACGCATTATCTCTTCACTCCGACCAAAACAAACACTAACCTCATCAAGGGTCTTGCCTTCCCTACAAAGGGTAAGACCCTTCAAACCGTAGCTACACTTCGCCAAGATCTCTACACCGAAGCTGAGCTCCGCTCTCTTTTGTTTGCTGACCAACTTGTTGTTTATACTGATCGTACCAAAACCTCTCTTAATAACTTAGGTTTTAAGAATGTCACCCGTATCTACCCTGGTATCGATCTCGACCGCTACCAACCAAACTCAAAAAATATGGACTTCGTTAGAAGTCTTGGTTTTGATGAAAGTCACTTTCTAGTCATGTACCCCGGTGAATACACTCGTCTTGGAGCCACCGACATGCTTGTAGATTGCCTTATCACCTTCTTCCAGAATCACCCTGATACCACTATTCGTTTTGTCTTTGCTAACAGGGTTAAAAATGAAGCTGACCAAAAGAAGAAAGAAGAAGTTATAGAACGTATGGAAAAAGCTGGCATAGCCGAGTATATTGCTTACTCAGATACTGTGCCTGATATGCCGAGCCTCTATAACTCCGCTGACATTATCGCCTTTCCTGTGGTTGATCTCAAGGGGAAGTTTGATGTGCCGCTTATCATTATCGAAGCATACGCCTGTGGTACACCTGTCATCTTAAGTGACTTGATAGAATTTTCTGAGTTTTCTCATCCGGATATTTGTGCTACCATTGAAGCTGGTTCAGGCTCTGCCTTTACCGAAAAAATGGCTTATCTAAAAGATAATCCTCTCGAATGTGAGCGTCTTAGCCAAAATGCACGGCGCTATGTCAAAGACCACTTTGACCTCAAAAACACTGCTCGCCAATACGAAGAAATCTACGCTTCACTCTAAGGATATCCATATTTTTTTCATTTTAATATTTTTATTTTTCACTCTCTCAACATATGTCTCTCAGTGATGCTATAAAGAAAATCAACGACCATCGACAAGAACTCCAAACCGAACGTATGAAAGTGCCAGTCGTTTTTCATATCGGTGAAAAACTCATGCCTGGAGAATCTACTCTTACCCAACTTGAGAGTGTGGCTAGTAATGATGCCATCTTCCATCATATCGCTGCTATGGCTGATGTTCACTCCAAACCAGGTCGTAAGAACGCTACCGGTACGACGGTTACCTCAGAGGAATTCATTCTTCCTCAAGTCAATGACTCTGATCCAGCCTGCGGCATGCGTCTGGTCCGTCTTGATCTCGATGAGACTAATATCACGCCTGAAGAAATCGACCGTATTTTCCAGGCCGCTACTCGCACTGTCCCTACCAAAAAGTATGTCGGCACTGTTCTCCCCTTCACTGTCATTGTTGATATTCTTCGCGGCGGTATCGAGCCACTCGTGAAGTACCTTGGTATCAAAACCAAAAACGAAGCGCTTAATAGTATCGATCGTGGAAATTTTTTCGATACTGCTCCAAGTCGAAGAGATATCAAGAATATTATCCCTTCACTCTTTCTCTTTTTTGCTCAGTTTCGCTCAGGTATCATCGGTGCTGCCGGCAATCACTTCCTCGACCTCATGAAGGTGACTGATATTATCGACCCTGAAGTAGCAGAAAAATTCAACCTCAAAAAAGGTCAGTATCTGCTCATGGTTCATTGTGGTTCCGGCATCCTTGGTCAGTACACGATGTATATGTTCACTGCCAAGAAGCGTGAGCATCTTTCTACAGCTATCCTCATGAACCTTGGTCGCTTCTTCTGGCGTACTCCTCATCGTAAAACCATCAATACCATAGCTGAAAAAATTCGCCAATCCGACCATGGTAAGAAAGAGCCCCTTATCACCTTTGATGGTAATGGTGCCGATGGAGAGCTCTACATGAATGCTCGCAAAGCCTGCTCCAACTTCGCCCATGCCAACCGCGCTACTATTACCCACAACTTTGTAAAAACTGCAGAGAAAGTCTTGGGTAGAGAGATTGAAGCCGACCTTCTCTACGATATGCCTCACATTTTGGTAAGCCAAGAGGAACACTACGGTAAGAATGTCTGGGTACATCGTAACGGTACCAGTCGAGCCTACGGCAAAGAACGCATGAGTGATCATCCACTCTTCAAAGACACTGGTGAACCAGCCTTTATTCCTACCTCTATGAGTACCGAGGCCTATCTCTGTGTCGGTCAAGATGGCAACATATCGAGTTTCTATTCTTGTAATCATGGCGCCGGTAAGGCTACCAAGAATACCGATGACGAAGTCCCAGAAAACCGCGAACAACTTCAAGCCAAGATGGAGTCCCGTGGAGTCAAGCTCTACAATGGTCGCTCCGAGAAGGTGATCGAGCAAGATGCTTCTCACTACAAACGCGCTGAAGATGTCATCGAAAGCGTTGTAGAAAATGACATTGTCAAGCCTATTGTGAAGCTTCAACCCATCTCTGTGATTATGTACTAATAGCTTCAGGCTATTAGTACCCTGAGCTTGTCGAAGGGTTTTGAATGAGTATAAAGATTCTTAAAACTTATGGCACACGTACCTCATACATTCATTGCTTCATACCTTGTTTGCAAACAAGGTAATTCCGTTTTACTCCAGCGCCGTTTTCAGACTGGTTTCAATGATGGTAAGTATTCTCTCCCTGCTGGTCATGTAGAAGAAGGTGAGAACTTTACCCAAGCACTGTATCGAGAAATAGCTGAGGAGATAGGTATCACTCCTGACCCTACTCATACCAGCGTACAGCATATCATGCACAGAAATTCAGAAACTGAGCGTGTCTACATTGATACTTACTTTGTTTCAGAAAAATGGGATGGTACTATCACCAATCTTGAGCCAGAAAAATGTGATGATCTTTCGTGGCATGATCTTGATGCTCTACCAGAGAATACTATTCCCTATATCAAAGCGGCTCTTGAAAATATCGTCCAGGGAAAATTCTTCAGTGAATTTGGCTGGTAATAATACTCTATGCAAACTGCAAAGACAATAAAATTCATAGCCCTTGCCGGTGTAGATGGTTCTGGCAAGTCTACTCAAGTAGAGCCTCTGATGGAACAACTCTTACGAGATGGGCACAAAGTAGCCTATTTTCATGCTATTGAGTTTTCTCTTGCCAACCGTTTGAACCGCCTTTGGAAGAAAGAAAAAGAGTTCGTACCTGGCAAAGAGGAAGCGGTCACCCAAGCATCGCTTCTTTCACTCCTCTTAAGGGAAAAATTTCTCTTCATTGACTTCATTCGCTTCCAGTTCTGGCGTCGCCACCTCCGTATCGAGGGTTATAACTATATTCTCTCCGATCGCTCTTTCTATGACTCTCTTATCAATATCGAGTACCTCAACCTCGACAAGAATTCTTCTCTTGTACGCTTTGGTCTCTGGTGGCTTAACCTCTTTCTTCCAAGGGCAGATAAAGTATTTTTCTTTGACCTGACTGCAGAAGATATTATGACGAGAAGTCGTGTCCCCGAGCAAGGTGAGCAGTACCTTCGCGAAAAACTCACTCTCTTCCGGGTCAAGAAAGAGAATTGGCATCTCAAATCTATCGATGCTACTGAAACAAAAGAAGATATCCTCTCTATTCTTATTACTTCTATTAAGTCCTAGATTTCTACTTAGCGAAACCCTCTCCTCTTCCTAGTGGTATAATGAATACTATATTTTACTCTGTTAGTACTCCGTACTTCTAATTCTTTTGATTCAGTCTGTCATGAAACATTTTTCTCGTGCCCTTGTGTGGCTTACCATCTCAGAAATCATCTTCAATGCCTCTGGC
The DNA here is from genome assembly GCA_041910335.1 of Candidatus Moraniibacteriota bacterium. Classification (GTDB taxonomy): domain Bacteria; phylum Patescibacteriota; class Minisyncoccia; order Moranbacterales; family UBA1568; genus UBA1568. The sequence continues at coordinate 16,570 of JAYRRF010000023.1, read as the reverse complement.
TATGTCATCCATGCTGCTCTTGGTCGTATTCTGGGTCCTGAAGACTACGGACGCTTCGGCATCATCGTCACTCTCACGACTATGCTCATCGTACTCATCGGGAACGGCGTGCCGACTGCCATGTCCAAGTACCTGAGTGAAGTCTTTGAAGATCATCCGGAGCGCATCCGCACTATCAAACGTCAAGCGATTATCCTCCAAGTGCTCATCATTCTTCCAGTCACAGCTATCTTCTATCTTCTCTCTCCTTTCATTGCGGGTACTATCCTCAAAGATGCGAGTCTGACATCACTTTTCCGCCTTTCTTCTCTTATCATTCCTGCTTTTGCGGCTGCCTCTTTTTACTTCTACTACTATACTGGTCTTCACTTTTTTCGTCTTCAGGCCAGCCTCAAAACCCTTCGTTCTCTTGCTCGTATTATCTGCATCGTCGGTTTGGGCTATCTCTATGGTGTCGCTGGAGCAGTTTCTGGCTATATCGCTGCCCCACTCTCTATCTTTCTTATCGCCTCACTCTATGACTTTTTCAAAGTCCGTCCGACGCTTCCGGAAAAAGACGACGCTGGATTTACTTTCACCAGAAGCGAGCTCTTCAAATACGCTTGGCCATTCACTCTTTTTCTCATCTTCTATGAGCTCGTCCTTACAGCTGATCTCTACTTTGTCAAAGCTCTTCTTCGTGATGACTACCTAACTGGCCTTTATAATGCTGCTATTACCGCTGGACGTATCCCTTACTTCCTTTTCTACGCGCTCACTATCATTCTCCTCCCAGCAATCGCCAAGTCTAAGGCAGCCAAGAGTGATGCGGAAACCAAGTCTCTTGTCACTCAGTCATTGCGCCTCATGATTATCATTCTCCTGCCGATGATCAGCCTTCTTTTTGCTTATGGACATGAAGTGATGCAGTTTTTTTATGGCCATCGCTATCTCGATGCTGTACCAACATACCAGATATTCCTCATTGGTTCTGGCTGTCTCACTGTTTTTTATGTCTTTGCTTTTGCACTCTCCGGAGCAGGAAGGGTCTTCATTCCGATGTTTGGTAGTCTTTTTGGCGTTGTCATGATGTCTATCCTCAACCTCTCACTCATTCCACGCTATGGCCTCACAGGAGCGGCTACCGCTGTCACGATCACCTCTTTTCTCCTTATGCTCATCATTCTGGTAGCGCTCGTACATGAATTTCATATTTCCCTCCTACCACAAGCCTTGATTATCTCTCTTCTCTCAAGCATTCTTATTGCTCTTGCTACCACCCTCCTTCCTCACGGACTTCTTTGGTTCATTCCTCTTTCTGCTCTTCTTTTTATCCTTCACCTTACCTTCCTCTGGAAGATGAAGATTCTTACTCCTCGTGACCTTGGGCCACTGGGAAAGATGTTTCCGAGCAAAACCTAAAGAAAAAACCTCTCTCGGAGAGGTTTTTTCTTTGTCTCTTTACCATCGATAGGCCTCTATGGCTCCACGGATATTGGGATTACTGACGTGTTCTAGGTCACGCTCTATGTAGTCCTTGGCATCTCCTCTGATATAGTCAAGATCATTTTCTGATACAATGATCCAGCCATGTTCGTGCTTAGCCTGAATAGTCCGTAAATCATCGAGGCTGAAGTTTCGCTCTGAGAGCTCTCCTCCAAAGTCATACACTGGCACTTCAGCACCCGCCCAGTAATAATTACGGAAGTTTCTAGTGATGAGTACTTCTCCTGGTTTCACTTGTTTTTTGAAGTAAGCAAAAACTTTACGGTAGTTCGGGTTGCCACCAGAGCTGGTCTCGTGGTAAGTGTTATTTTCCTCCAAAAAATAGCTGTACTGAGGGAGAAGAATCAAAGCGAGTATCAATACCGCCAGAGAAGCCTTTCGGCGCTGTGGAAGGGTATTTTTGATGAAATCCATTATCCATACCACTGTCACGGCAGCGAGTATAAAAGTGAATGATTGCACGAAAAAAATATACTGTGGCCCAGCATTACGATGCCAAAGCCATATAGACATTGCCAAAGGCACAAAGAGTGAGACCATGAGCCAGATACCCGCTTTCTGGGTTTCTTTTTGGTGAATCAAAATCCATCCTCCAGCAACTACCAATACCGCCCCCAAAAGCGGGTGTGCAAAATCACCGAACACATACCCGAGGTAAGAATAGTGATTATCGAAGAAAACAAAAAAATAACTAATCTTACTCCAAAAACCGGCAATGAAAAAAAATACTAGAGCCACGAGGCCAAACCCGCTAAGAACACTGTACTTATTGACACACTCCCCTCTCCACCAACGAAGAGCTGCCATCACCAAAATATACACTCCCAACACGATCCCCCCTGTCAACGTTAATTGATGGGTAAGATAAGAGAGTATACCTAGAGCTACTGCCAATAACCCGAACAAAATATTGATACCGTATCTGTCGAAAATCTTTTGCAAGAACTTTACTTTACCTGACCACGGTTCTTCCAAAAACATGTAAAGTGCGGTCGTGAAAAGCAGATAGATGGGGAGAAACATGGCGTACATCCGCAGTCTTCGATCAAAAATAATCGCAGAAACAGAGATGGTGAAAAGAAAAGCAGCAACAAGTCCCACTCGTGAACTCTTCGTCAAATAACGAGCGACAAAAAAGACAAGTCCGATAGAGATAATCCCCCACAGGACACTCACGAGACGCGCAGAGGATTCGCTGAGTGGCAGCACCCTCAGCACCTGAGCGACTTGCCACTTATATACAACGGCCCGTTCGTCGCGTGCAGTGTTTAGGTTCTCGGTAGCAGGTACTTGATAGTTGAAATCCCAAGACTGCCATACGCCCGTCTTTGCATAGCCATAGCTTCCATTGATATCCAGAAACTCATCCGCCACGAAAGAATTCTCACCTAGATGGTACAAGCGCAGACCTGCCCCAAGAAAAACAATACCCACCAAAAGAATGACTGTTCTGTATTGTTGGTACCACTTTTGCATATATGTTTAGTTATCATCAGTTACCGCATCCTCTTCTGCTGTATCGTCTACTTGTCCAACTCCGCCCGAAAAAAACTCTCGCCATGTATAGCGCGGCGGAGCTTGAGACTCAGCTTTCTTCACCGGAAGAGAAAAGTCTTCTCTTACCCCTATCAACATTCCTGGACGTGGTCGCAGCTCTACCAGAGAGAGTGTTCCGAATGACTTGATATCCACCAACTCATACATTCCAAGGTATGGGGCATACTTGTTTTCTAGACCACTTCCCGAACGCAAAACCATATAGTACAGACCCTCCTGATAGCGATTCTCCAAACTGAAGCTTCCTAAGGTCACTCCTCTTTTTTCAAGCAAATACTTGAAGGAGCGCTTGTACTGAGGGCCACTTGTGAAATATACCGGATAGCCAGTCTTTACCGAGGCTTGTTCTACAAAATTGACGATGGTCTCTTGTTGCTCCAGGGTGACTCTGATACGTTCCTTCAAAATTCTATCTGGCTGGCTGACGACCAGGTGCGTGCCTGCGTCTTTAAGCTCGCCAAACCGCTCACGAAGGAAGAATATGTTTGTTGCCACCAAGAGCCCAACTACCAAGAAGAAAATATACTTCTTTTTTGTTCGATGCAGACAATGTATATTTTCAAAAATACTCCCTAAAAGAACAAATGAGAGAGGCGCTGTCAAAAGATAGAACCGTGGAGCCACACCATACGAGAGTGGTAAGAGTAGCAGAAGTGCTACTCCTAGCCACAAAAGAGAGAGAAGATAAAAATCAGAAGCTGCTCTCGTACGTGCACGCCACCAGCCCAAGAGTGTTGTCCAAAGACCTACAAGTACAAAAAGAAGCCCTGCTATACCCTGCCATTTTCCCTCATCACAACGCTTATCGCAGATAACCTTCTTGTCATGGCTGTTGAAAAGAACATTCGGAAAGGTTGATCCCTCATACCCAGTTAAGATGACTGTGTTCGCCATTGAGAACTCAGCAATATCTCTCACTCCTTTTTCGATGAGCGTATGATCTTCCTTGGTAGACTTTTCAGTAATGGCTCCGAAAAATTCTTTGGTATTGCTGCCCTTTGTCGCTACTTCATTCAAAATCATCGGGACATACAAAAATGCAATAATACCAAAAGCGGCTAGCCAGGTGCTCCATCGAAATCTTGGTCTCTTCAAAAGAAGAAAAAGTCCAGTCACTGTCGGCAAAGCGAGGAAGGCCAAAAAGTGAAAGTGAGTCGCAAGGGTTAACAAAAGAGCGGCTCCAAGAAACCACCTTTCTTTGTGAACTTCTTCATGATCGACAGATCGGAGCAATGCATAAAACCCAAATACCACGAAAAATGGTATCAGGTTAGGGTTCCATGCAAAACGCCCATAAAGCACTAAATAGACAGAAACCGCGGCAAGTGCTGTAAGGCCAAAACTGACTTCCTGAGAAAATCCTCTCCGCAAGAAAAAGAATAATCCTCCTACAAAAAGTGTGGAAAGAACGACTACAAACCAAACCCCTCCTACTGGCATACCCCCAAAGAGCTTGGCACTCACGTAAGAAAAATAGTAGAAGGCTGGTGCTAAACGAAGAAAAGTTCCTCCGGCTTTTGGTCCTAGTAGCGGCAAATCAAGAACATTGCCATCGAGAGCAAGGTCTACCACCTTCGCGTCTCGAGACTGATCAAGCTCAAAGTGAAGCCATGAGCCAAGCTCATAACTGCGAAGACAAAAAGCTACCAAAATTATAGCCATCAATCCCCAAAAGTACTTTTTTTGCAGAAGGTGTTGCATATCTTATAAAATAGCGCGTACCGCTTTCTTTTTGGCTTAGTTTTGCTACAATAAAGCAAGTAAGATAGCCTTATTTTAACGTATTTTTGATACCTTAGCAAAACCATATATGTCGAACAAAAAGCTCCTTAGCAACCCTCTTATTATTACCAGTTTTCTCACTTGTATCTCTGTATTCTTCTTTGTTGCTCGTCAGGTACCTCATCTTTCTTCTTTCAAAATAGCAGGCCTCAGTAACAGCTCTTTCTATCTGACTTTCGGACTCGTCGGATCTGCTCTGCTCTACCTCCTTTTCTTCAACAAAAGATACAGTGGCCAAACAACTCTTAACCAAGTTTTTTTGTTCTTCCTCACACTTTTCCCTGCCTCCCTTGTACTCTTCTATGGGGTAGCTTTTTCGAAAGAATTTCACTTTGTTTTTCAGCTTGGCTCTGGACTCGCCCTTATCATCACTGGTGCTCTTTTTTACTTTCGTTACTTTCATAAACATCCCGCATCTATACAGTCACTAAGTATAAGAGGCTGGCTTAAAGCACAAGGAGCTACCACTCTCCTTGCTATTCTTATCATCACAAGTACCTTCTTCTCTTTTGGTTTCTACCGTCTTGGTGAATTTGCGGCCGTAGATGAGCCTCTTTGGCTCTATGGGCGTATCGAAAAATACTGGAACAACATCGGTGACCATGAGTGGAACAAAACCGATGTGAGTGACAAGCCCGGTATCACTGTTTCGCTTATCTCTGGAGCAGCTCTACTCCAGTACGACCCACATCGCTATGACGATGTTCGTCATAAAGGAGAAGTCTTCGTCAACAAAAGCCTTGATATGGTTGGTTTCTTTCGTGGTTTCCGTCTGCCTATTCTTCTCGTCATCACCCTCCTCCTCCCACTTCTCTACTTCCTCCTTGAACGCCTCCTCGGAAAAGAAACGGCCCTTCTTCCGTTTGCTTTGGTTGGTACCGCACCTCTCCTCATTGGTGTCACCAAGATCATCAATCCAGATGCTCTTCTTTGGATGTTCACCACTCTTTCTTTGTTGAGCTACTTTGTCTTCCAACGTCGTCAAGGATACCGTTACCTCTTTCTTTCTGGTGTATTCCTTGGCTTAGCGCTACTCACCAAGTACATTGCTAATATCCTCTTTGTCTACCTCCTCCTCTTCCTTTTTGTCGAATACATCTATCACTCACACTTGAAGAAACAAAACTTTTCCCACTACCTCAAAGGCTCACTTCTTGAGATAAGCTTCATCGCTTTCGTCAGTCTTGCTACTTTTTACCTCATCCTCCCGGCTAACTGGGTAGATCCAAGGGTACTTATCGAAAGCACCCTCCTTAGTCAGGCCTTTGTCAAAGTGGCCCCCCTCTTCATCGCTCTTATCCTACTCATTCTTATCGACCAAGGTCTAAATCGTTCCCGCCTGACCGCTACCCTACTCCACTGGCTCACTCGTTTCCGTACTCCTATTGCCTTACTGCCACTCGTTATCTTCTTTGGAAGCGCTCTTTTCGTTCTCATCACCACTTGGATGGGTATGCCTTTCTATGACTTCATTGAGCTCATCGCCTCCCCTAAGACTATCGACCAACGGAGCGGTCTCACTGGTATCTTCATCACCAATTTCTACCCTCTTGTCTTTGGTATGACCCCTATCGCTCTTTTTGGTATTTTCATGAGTCTCTTTGCTTTCATGCGTAAAGACTTCTTTCGAAGTAACAGTCTGCGTCTCGGCTTCTATATCACCCTCTGTACTATCATCTACTATCTTGGTGCCACCGTGAACGGCGTTGCTTCAATTATTCGCTACCAGATTATTATCTTCCCACTTGTCGCTATCCTTGGTGGTATCGGTCTCTTTCATCTCAGTCGCTTAATAGAAAAACACTTCTCTCTAAAGAAAAACCATGCTCTCTTCGGGATGTTCATTCTGGTCATCGGAACCAATGTCTACACACTTTTGACCACCCCTTTCCCTCTAAGCTATGCTTCCTCTCTCCTCCCTAACCGCTACTACACAGACCTCAAAGACATGGGACCTGGTAGCTACGAAATAGCTACTAAACTCAATGCCCTCCCTGATGCCAAGAACCTTCTTGTCTGGACAGATAAAGACGGTGTCTGTCAGTTCTTTGTTGGTCGCTGTAAGCGTGGTAATGATAGGGATGTTATTCGTGATAAGAATATTGACTACATCATCATCTCCTCTGCTCGAGAAGTGCGTACTGGTCATATGATTCGATCAAGCTACGAAAAGTACCCTGATGAAGTAGTTCCTCTTCATCTCTACTATGAACGTGAAAATCCTGACTTTGAAGTCAGGATCAATGACCGACCATCACACTACGTGAGAGCATTCAGATACGAAGCTAAGCAATAGGCTACTCTTCTTTGCGCAACAACTTGTCTGATGTTTCTTTGAGGTACAAGGGCAAGGCAAAAAGAGAAATCCCTGTCTGAAGAAAACGGGAGAGGAGAGCTACGGTTACTGCTGTCTCAAGACTCACTCCAAGAAGTGTAAAGAGTACCCCGTATGCCCATTCTTTGATACCAATGTTACTGATTGAGATAGGCAGACTGACATAAAGCGCCATCATAAAGACTAATCCAAGGAACGGGAAGAATGGTAGCGTGTACCCAAGTGCCAGAAAAAGAACATAATTAGAGACGCCAAGTCCGACAAACATGAAGAGTACCGTCCAGAGCCCAGCCATCTTCCAGATAGCCACATTGTTATAACGAAGACTCTCTGCGAAGAGGTTTCTCAATTTTGCCCATTTAATACGACCAACAAGACCCTGTACAAAATCCGTCTCCTCAAAAGTAATCCAAAGCACAAAAAAAACAAGTAGGCCTGCCACACCAAGATACGAAAGCTTAAGAAAGTTTGGCACACCTACACTCTCCATGACAAATACTCCGCCAAAAAGCGTAAGCGAAACCGTCATGACGAGACCAAGAAAACGATCGAAGATTACTGTAGAAAAAGCCTTTCCCTTTCGTGATCCACGCTCTACCAACCAAAGACTTCGGTAAATATCTCCCCCAATGGTCGCGGGCAAAAAATTATTGATGAAGGTACCCGTCAGGTAGGTTTTGAAACCCTCCCAAAGAGTGAAGGAAATGTCTTGAAAATGGGCAATGGTCTGCCATTTTTTCGCTGAAAGCATCATGGCTGCGAGCTGCAAGACTACGAAAAGAAAAATGTACGGGATACTGACATTTTGTATTTCATCAAAGATAAGACTCCAATCAAGCTTCCGAAAAAGCAAAAACACCAAGGCAAAAGATACCCCTATTTTGAAGACATTGAGTAGCTTTTTTTTCATAGAATCTCTAGTTCCTCACCAATGACATCTTTTGTCTGCTTTGGTTTATTAGCAAAAATCATGTCACCTTCGAGAGAAAGCGAGAGTGGCACTGCCATGAGAGAAATGACCATCTGAAACACTCTCGAGAGAAGCGCTACTGCCACTGCGCTCTCTATCGGTATCCCCAAAAAAACAAAGAATGTCGCATACGACCACTCCTTGATACCGATATTATTGATACTGACTGGTAGATTAGAGAAGAGAATGACAATGAGCATGATAGCCGCAAAGGCGAGTGGTGGCAGCGGGATACCAAAAGCAAGAAACAATACATAGTTACTAATGAGAAGTCCGGCCACTGAGAAGGCACCTGACCAAAAAAGAATCTCTTGATAATCCTTCCAAGAACGTTTGACGAAGAGTGCCTGAAAAAATGGTTTTTGTAAGAAAGGTATTTGTCCTACCGGCAAGACTTTCCGGCCAAACAAGAAATGTACCAATACTAGAGCTGCTACTAAAGTCGCGAAGAAGAAGCCGATATAAATAAAAACAAAAAAACCATTCTTTTCAATGAGTGGCATGATGAAGACAAATGACACCAAACCGATACACAGCGTCACAAAAAGACCCAAAATACGATCAAGTACGACGCTGGCATAGCTTTCCATCTTGAGACCCGTCTTTTCGCCCAACCACCAGCATCGATAAGCATCTCCACCGATTGTTGTCGGCAAAAAATTATTCAAAAACATCCCCTTTAAGTACGTCAGAAATCCATCTTTTACCGAGAGACTTATTTTGTAGGCCACGAGAATACTCTGCCACTTTTTGACCGAGAAAAAAATAGCGATGAGCTGAAGAAAAAAGTAGGCAGTAAGCCAACGCCAATCCAGGTGACGTAACTCTTTCATGACGAAATGCCAGTCTACTTTGACGATGAGCAAGGTAATAAGGAGAATAGCAAAGATGACATTCAATGTCTTCTTGCTTCTTTTGAGTAAATCTTTCTGGTTCATATTCTTTTTTCTTGAGATGCCTGATACAGGACCTGATACTGATGCGCCACAGATGCCCAGCTCTGTTCGAGTGCTCTTGTGCGACTCTTCTCGCCCATAACTACTCGCTCATTTTCGTGGGTAAGAAGGAAACGAAGAGCATCGATAATAGCCTCTGTCGTTCGTTCCATGATAATACCATTTTCACCTTCTTTCACAAGCTCGCTTGAGCCACCGGTATCCGTCACTAACGCCGGGAGACCCGAAGCAAGTGCTTCAAGAAGGGCGTTACTCATCCCTTCATTAGCTGAAGGTAGGATAAAGACGCTGGCTCGCTGATAGTATTGATATGTTTCGTTTGCGGAGATGCGTCCCAAGAAACGCACTCGATCTGCTACCCCAAGCTTTTTGGCTTTTTGTTTGAGTGCCTCTTCTGATGCCCCATCTCCCATCACCTCAAAGATAACCTTCTTCGTTGGGTGAATTAACTGGGGCAATGCCTCGATAATCAAATGTAGACCCTTGCGAGCGGTCAGACGCGTTGCTCCAGCGGTGATAATCCACTCATCGTCAGGTACCTTATCAACATCTGGGAAAAACCGTCTCGTATCAACGCCGTTCGGAATAATATCTATTGCCTGCAATGGTGACGATTGGAGCGCAAGCTCTTTCAGTCCTCGGCTATTGGAAACCACCCGGAAAGCTTTTTGCCACACCAGACGAATAGGCAGTCTCAAAAAAGTATAGAGAAAGGCGAATCGTTCACTATAGCCAGGTACATCAGAACCCCGCAAAGAAACAATATAGGGTATGTGGCGCTTTTTCCCTAAGCGCCATGCCAAGACGCCACAAGGTACCCCAAAGAAAGCGTGAATGACATCATACGATCCTTCTTGGAGTAACTTTTTAGCATACTGATATGCCTTGAAGCTATACACGAGCAGGTCTTTCTGTGATTGGTGATGCAAATTGTGACTACTCTTACCGATAGGTAAAAGATGTATCCTGATCCGATCGCTCAGATGTAAAAGCGAAAAGTCATCTGTTGGTGACGAGGTAATCAAATCAACCTCAATATCTTCGGTGAGTGCATATTCCTTGAGTAAATATTCTGTCGCATTAGCTGCTCCACCACCTAATGGCGGATATTCATAATTCAGGAAGAGAACTCTCATACTTGACAAATATCATTTTTAGATGTATAATAAAAAGGTTTGCCAAGTACCTTTTTCTCCACTTAGTATAGCAAAATCAGCCCAAAAATAGAAAAGGCCGGGAGATCCTGTATGAGGAATTCCCGGCTTTTTCTTTGGAGATACACTGACCTCCTTATCGCGTAGGGAAGAGCCTGGCACGGACACTCATCCAGGCTTTGCCAGCGTGATTGAGGCCATGGCCATTTTCGCCAGTACCCCAGAAAGCATCTTCCTTTGAGCCTTCGATAATCTTCCGTCCGAGGCTCCGCCGAAGTGCTTCTCGGACCTCTTCATGCTGCTTGGCCTTGGCAAGAGCGATGGCCTCGTAGGACTTCAGCTTTGCCTGAACCGTCCAATCCGGCCGATAGCTTTTCCGGTGACGGCGAGCAATCTCCTTTGCCTCTTTGGGCGAACGCGCGTAGATGATCTTCTGGATGATCTCTCGATCCAGAAACTTAGAGGCCTGAAAGGCATGCTCGCCGGTCATGAAGACGGCGGTATCTCTTTTCATTTCTCCAGAAGCTGTCATGTAAGGAAGCTCGTACTCCACCGTGTGAGCAGAAAAGAACGAGAGGCAGTAGCCAAGTTGCTCATAAATATCAACTGGGCCAGCAGCTGAATTTTTGGGTTTTTTCATCGTACTTTTCGCCTCTTTTTTTTCGGCTGCCTTGATGGCTCGCCGAAACATCCTTGTGTTCGGAATACCCCCCTTCTCAAGCGATGTTTTCGCTTGAGAAGAGTTAGCGACCTGGATACCCAGGCTTCTCAGATCATTAGACATACAATGTCTCCTCAAATTCATCGAAATAGATACAAATAAGCCAAAGAACCAGACTCGACACTATACCCCGTCTCTTATTTTTTGTAAAGAGCACACCCTTAGTAGTCTAGACAGTCCGACGGGAGCTCATATGTCCTATCGTCCTCCAATGCATCATCAAAAGAAAGAGCTAAGGTTCCTGTAGCAACTCTTTCCTTCATTTTAATTCCATCTCTATTCTTTACCACCGCTACATGATTCAGATTGTTTTCTGTATCAACTGAGCCCTTAAGGTAGCATCCTTCTCGGTTAAACTCTGAGAATAAAATATAGTAAAGAGAGCGCACATACCGACTCTCTCCAGAAATAAATATTGGCTCATTTTTTCCATGAGAAAAAGTTGTATCAACTGCTGATCCCATCTTTCTAAGTTGACTCAAGGTAACCTTTGGTTCTGTGCCAAAAACAAGATCCTTACTACTTTCTTGATTAGAATACGCTGATGAATCTAGTCCTTGAAAATACTGTAAAGTTGAATAGAGATTAAGAAACACAAAAATAACTAATACTCCATAGACTACCCCTTTCAGAAACGGTATTTTTTTATCTATCAGCCACTGTAGAAAAATAGCTATTGATAAATAAAATATTGGAGTTATGCTAAGAAAAAATCGAGTTGATAACTGATAAGCAAGTACTATTGAAAGTCCTAGAAAAGCTAAAAACCAAATACCGAAAAAAACGAGTTCTTGTTTGCGAATCTCATCACTATTCTTTTTCCAAAAACTAAAATTCGCTATCAAAAGAACGAAAAGAAATACCATTGCCATAAGAGAAAATGGTAAAAATACTTCACACTTTTTATCACACTGAATGGAAAAACCATTGGTTTGGATGGTCCTGGTATTTTGTTGTCCTGTAGCCACTAAGTAAAATACAGCTGCGTTTTCCTGATATGATCGAAACATTTTCTCATAAAAGGTATTCCCTGAGTCTCTTGTTCCTTTGTCATCGACAGTCTCCACAAAGGCACTGACAGTTGCTCCACTACTCTGTATTTCATACATAATAGTTGGAATTTGTACCAGTAAAGCTATGCCTATGCAAAGAAAAACTTCTCTTACCTTCAGCGGTTTCTTAATAAGAAGAAATCCCCCTATTCCCATAATAAGACTTATTGCTGCCACAAAATGTAACTGACATACAATTCCAACTGCAAGAGCAGCTAGAATGAGAAACAAAACGCGTTTTCTATTCTCACTTGATATTGCCAGTACAAAACAAAGTGCAAAAAATGTAGAAAAAAACTGAAGGCTATTTGGATTCCAGGCAAATCGAGAAAATGTTACCAAAAACAGCGAGACGCTCGCCATGCTGGTTACCCCTAAAGCAATATCAGTTGATACCCATCGTTTAAGAAGAAAAAATAAGAGTGGTATCGTCAAAATTCCAAAGAAAAGGTCTGGGTAGGCGAAGCTTTCTGGGTGAGCACCGAACATCTTACCAGAAATATATTGAAAGTAATAAAAAACTGGTCCAAGATGCAAGCTACTCCCCCGAGCCTGCGGTCCTATGAGAGGTAAGTTCTCAAATCCAGAATGCACTGCTTTCTCAACAATTAAAGCATCTCGAGACTGATCTGACTGAAAAATAAGCCAATCGCTAAAATGATACACTCGTAGCCAAACACCTCCACAGAATATAATGAGTAATACCCAAAATTGATACTGACTCATACTTTTTATCAGTATTTTTCTGAAACTTTGGATACTCATATACTAAACACCAATTCCAAAGTATCGGAAACCAGCTTCTTCAGCTTCTTCTCGCTCGAAAATATTGCGCCCATCAATGATAAGACTCCCCTTCATCATTTTTTGAATGGTGACCAAATCAGCCGTGCGAAACTCGTCCCACTCCGTCAGTACCAACAAGACATCTGCTCCATCGAGCACTTCTTCGGCTGTATGCCTATACTCTACCTTGAGCTCTTTGTGCGCCTCATGAAAACTCTCCATCGCAATAGGGTCATAGGCGGCTACTTTAGCTCCAGCCTTTAAGAGACTTGTGATGATACTAATAGCTGGTGCCTCGCGGACATCATCTGTCCGTGGCTTAAAAGAAAGTCCCCAGACAGCGACTTGCTTGCCTTTGAAATTTTTCTTCCACTCTTTCTTCAAAATCTCAAAAGGAATAATCTTTTGTTGGTCATTGACTCTGTCAGCTGCTTCGATGATTTGAAACGCAAACCCCTGTTCCTTCCCTGTCTCGATAAGAGCCTGCACATCTTTCGGAAAGCATGACCCCCCATAGCCAATCCCGGCATAGAGAAAGCGGGATCCGATACGCGTATCTGCCCCCATACCACGCGCTACATCTTTCACGTTCGCCCCCACTTTTTCACAAAAATTAGCAATCTCATTGATAAAAGAAATCTTCGTTGCGAGGAAGGAGTTAGAGGCATACTTGATAAGCTCAGCGCTCCGTACATTGGTAAACATGACCGGACGACCGGCTCGTGCTAGGGGTCGATAGATTCTCTCCATTTTCTCCTTAGCCTTCTCACTCTCCACTCCGACCACTACTCTGTCTGGATTCAAGAAGTCCTTAATAGCAGCTCCTTCGCGAAGGAACTCTGGATTAGAGACAACATCAAACTCTGCGGTTGGTCCCGCGGCCTTCTCTATGATGGCACGACACTGATCAGCAGTGCCGACTGGTACCGTAGACTTATTGACGAGAATTTTGTAACCATTGAGGTTTTTACCAAATGTCTCAGCAACTGCATAGACATACCGAAGATTTGCCTTTCCGGTCTTCTTATCCTCTGGGGTACCGACTGCATTAAAGATCACTTCCGCATCTTTGATGGCCTTACTGATGTTTGTCGTGAAAGAAAGCTTGTTCTTCTTGACATTCTTCGAGACAAGTTCTTCAAGACCAAGCTCATAGATAGGCATCTTGCCTCGCTTCAATCCATTGATTTTCTTCTGATCAATATCAGCACAGACCACCTCGTGTCCGAGCTCTGCCATACAAGCTCCTGTCACTAGTCCTACGTACCCTGTTCCAATAAATGCTAGCTTCATATTCTTCTCTTTTATTATTTCTTTAAAACGCGCTCGCTAGTTTTCACTCTTCTTGGTAGCTGCCAGGTAAAAATTAGTCTTAAGCCATATTGGCCACCTGTCTGGCTGCAAAAGCCTCACCATTAGTAACCCTGGTTTTCCGAAGTATTTTTCTATTTTTTCTAGAAAGTACGGCGTCACTAGTGGCACCACTATGAAGCGTGTCTCGAACCCTGCTTGGTGAAAACGTTCACGAATCTGCCAATAGGTATGGAGCGAGCAATGGTAGGATTTGTACTTGGTCAAACTTTTTTCTTTCCAGATTTCAAAAGGGATGTTAGTGAGCTTGTTTGGAGTACACAGAAGATAAGTGCCACCTGGAGTGAGAATTCTTTTGACCTCATTGATATGCTTTTTGGTCTGCGGGATGTGTTCAAAAACATCAAAGCTTGCTACCAGATCAAAACTTTCACTCGCAAAAGGAAGATCGGTTGTGGCGGTGGAAATAGGCAGGAGTGAAATACCATACTCATCTTTAGCATAGTCCATATACTCCCGATTTACCTCTGTACCGATAACTGTGTAGCCCGCTTTTGTAAGCTCATTGACCATTGCTCCTCTGCCAGAGCCTATCTCAAGGATACGCTTACTGGTGTCGAGCAAACCGCTCTTTTTGAGAAAGAGAAGATTACTATCAAAGTTACCGCGATGAAGCTTCATGGACATGGCTACTGCTCTCTTACCTCACGAATAGAATAGTTCATGCGATGACGACCCTGGTAATAGTTACGGACAAGCATATCAGCGAGAAGGCCCGCGACAAAGAGCTGCACGCCCATCAAGACGAAAAAGATACCCACGATAGGCCAGAGACGCTCTCCGATGGATTGGTGGAGAAACACTTTCGCTACTATCATCCACAACAAGATAGCGGTACCCGTGAAAGAAAGGAGGATACCGGAACCACCGAAAAGATGGATGGGCCGGTATGAGTATTTTCGCCAGAACCAGATAGCAATCATATCGACGAATCCCTTCATACCACGTTTCCAGTTGTACTTGGTCACACCATGAACACGAGGGTGGTGACTGACTTTCACTTCACTTACCCGAAACCCATCGAGCATGAGGAGGGCTGGCATGAAACGATGCATCTCACCAAAAAGATCCACACTCGCGAAGCACTCTCGCTTATAGGCTTTCAAGCTACAGCCTGAGTCATGGATGTGATCTTGGATGAGAATGCCCCGAAGAAAGTTAGCGATACGAGATGGAATTTTCTTGCTCCATGGATCGTTACGCTTATGGCGCCAACCAGAGACCACATCATAGCCTTCATCTATCTTCTCAAGCAGAAGTGGGATATCAGCTGGGTCGTTTTGGAGATCACCATCGAGTGTGATGATTATTTCTCCGGTTGCAGCCTTAATACCAGCATCAAAAGCTGCAGTCTGACCAAAGTTCTTCCGAAACTCGATGAGCTTCAATGGATGTAAGGCACGGGCCAGCTCGACCGTCTTATCTTTTGAACCATCATCGATGAAGATGATTTCGAAGGGCTTCCCTAGCTTTTGAACCGCTTCATGAATACGACGATGAAGCTCTACCACATTCCCCTCTTCATTGTAAAGAGGGACTACAACTGACAAATAGATGTTTGATTGATTTTGCATAAGAGTGTTCTTATTATACAAAAAATGCCTTTTTAGAGCAAATATTTACCTTTTCTTCTCTCTTATTTTCTGCTAAAATAGCTGTAATTAAGTTGATTATACATATTCTTTATGAATATTCTGGTCACCGGTGGCGCTGGCTTCATCGGTTCTCATATTGTTGATGCACTGATTGAAAAAGGGCACTCAGTGGTTGTTTTTGACAACCTCTCTTCTGGTAAACAAGAGAATGTCAATGAAAAGGCTACCCTGGTAGAGGGTGACATCACTGACGCCGCTGCCCTAACGAGCCTGTTTCAAGTATACGCTTTTGAGACTATTTTTCACCTGGCCGCTCAGATTGATGTCCGCAAATCCACAGAAAATCCCCTCGATGATGCTCAGACGAATATCTTTGCCTCTCTTGCACTTATCGACCTAGCTACCAAGCATAACGTCCGAAGATTTATTTTTTCTTCTACTGGTGGTGCTATTTATGGTGATACTGATCTCCGGCCAACGACCGAAAAACACAGTGAACATCCTCTCTCGCCATATGGTATCGCCAAGCTCTCTATCGACAAATACCTCTCCTTTTATCATGAACTCAAAGGCCTTGAGACTGTATCTCTCCGCTATGGCAATGTCTACGGACCAAGGCAAAACCCTCATGGAGAAGCGGGTGTTGTTGCTATTTTTCTCGACAAGATGCTTCGTGGAGAGCAACCTACTATCAATGGAGACGGGACACAGACACGAGACTATGTCTTTGTAGAAGATGTTGTTCGAGCTAATCTTGCCGCCCTCGAGAGCGCAACTGTTTCTGGCGTTTATAACATCGGTACTGG
>JAYRRF010000022.1:0-2470 GCA_041910335.1 Candidatus Moraniibacteriota bacterium | reverse complement strand
TTCTCGGTGTTGGTCATGAAAAAGATATCACTCTCGCAGCTTTGGCAAGTAGTAGGATGGTCTCTACTCCGACAGCAACTGCTCAAGCACTGTCTCTTCCTTGGCAAGAGGCAAGACGAACATTCAGTGCCTTAGAGAAAAACTTACCAACTATCTTTCGTATTCATCTAGAAAGAGCAGCGAACATCATCAAACAGAACCAAGATTTTCTTTGGGGAGAGTTGGGGAGGATACAGTCTTTTGTAAGAAGAATAGAGAGTCAATTTGGCGGGATAGTCGTGAGACTCGAAGAGGGGTTGCGCATGCAAAAAAGGGCTCTCATTGAACAAAAAAAGGCTTTGTTGCAAGGAATGGAGATAGCTCTCAAGGAGCAGAAAAAACGCGCTAGTTGGTTTGAGGAAGTACTGAAAAACTACCATCCACAAAGAGCCTTGCGTCTCGGATACAGTCTGATTCGTAATCACGGTACAGTCGTCAAAAGTACGAAAGGGTTGAAGAAGGGTGATATACTAACGGTAGAACTTTTTGAAGGAAGTCTAGAAACCATTATTAAAAAGATTACACACTAAGGGGTATGGCTACGAAAAAATCACTTACAGAATCACTACAAAAGGTCCAGAGTATTATTGACTGGTTTGAAGGACAAGAAGAAGTAGATGTAGAAAAAGGGTTGGAGAAAATAAAAGAAGGTGCGAAGCTGATTCAAGAGAGTCGTAGCCGTCTACGCGAGATTGAAAATGAGTTCGAAATAGTCAAAAAAGAATTTGAGAAGGAGTAAAAAATAAAAACACCCTGACGTACAGAGCGGGGTGTTTTTTGATTTGCTGTTTAGCGGTATAATAGAAGAAACAAAAGAAAACAAAATATGCACAGATACACTGGAGATGTCTCTCTGGTCCTGGGGGGATCTGCTGGACAAGGTATACAAACAGTTGAAGAGATGCTCATGACTATCCTCAAAGGAGAAGGGTATCATGTTTTTGCTTCCAAGGAGTACATGTCTCGTATTCGAGGAGGCAGTAACTCAACAGAGATTCGCATCACTTCGAAAAAACGAAGAGCGTACGTAAAACACATCGACTTTCTTTTTGCTCTCGACAAAGATGTAGTCCCTCATCTTGAGTATCGTATCAATAGTAAAACTCTTATTTTCGGAGAACTACGTAAGATCGGCTTAGAAAAAGGAAAAAATGCTTTTGACATTCCTTTTACGACCTTTACGAATGAGCTTGGTAACCCTATTTTTGCAAGTACTATCGCTGTTGGAGTAGCGCTCGGTATTCTTGATGCGCCGTTTGCAGATTTTCAGACATACCTTGAACAACATTTTGCCCGTAAGGGACCAGAAGTCGTCCAAAAAAATATCAAAGCAGCAGAACTGGGCTATAATCACGGAAGACACTTGGCCTATGATGCTGGTATTGAGATACATCTCAAAAGAGATGAGAGTGTCAAGCAAGAACTTCTGATGGAAGGAATAGACGCTCTGGGTCTCGGTACTTTGGCGGCTGGATGTAACTATATTTCTTCATACCCGATGTCTCCCGGTACAAGTCTACTCACTTTTCTTGCGAAGCATCACAAAGAGTTTGGTATTATCGTTGACCAGGCTGAGGATGAGATAGCTGCTATTAATCAGGGTCTTGGAGCTTGGTATGCTGGGGCTCGAGCAGTGGTAACGACTTCTGGTGGAGGGTTTGCCTTGATGACTGAGGGAGTAAGCCTCTCTGGTATTATTGAAACACCTATTGTTATTCATATTGGCCAGCGTCCGGGGCCAGCAACTGGTCTACCGACACGGACAGAGCAGGCGGATCTCAACCTAGCACTCTATGCTGGACATGGAGAATTTCCACGAGCTATTTTTGCACCAGGAGACCTTGAAGAAATGTTTGCATGTGCTCAAGAGGCATTTGCCGTGGCAGATGAATTTCAGATTCCGACATTTATCTTAACTGATCAGTACCTCCTTGACGCGACTAGTACGGTGGCAGAGGATGACCTCAAGCGAGAAAAAGTAAAAAACTTTATTGTCGAAACCAAAGAAGATTACCAACGCTACTCATACAGTAAAGATGGTATCTCACCAAGAGGCATCCCCGGGTTTGGAAAGGGCTTGGTGGCAGTAGACAGCGATGAGCATGATGAAGATGGTCGTATTACCGAGAGTCATGAAGTGAGAGTCAAAATGCATGAAAAGAGGCTCAAGAAAGGCGAAAAAGTGATGAAGAGAGCTCTACAGCCGACGTCCATTGGTGACCTCAAAAAAGCAAAAACAGTAGTAGTGGTCTGGGGATCCAATAAAGGAGTGCTCGAGGAAGCACTAGAAAAAGTAGGTGATGAAAGAGTGGGAGGACTTCATTTTGCTCAGGTGTACCCTGTTGTTGCTGAGGCGAAGCAGATGCTCGCAAAGAAACGAGTGGTTGTTCTTGAGAATAATGCTACTGGTCAGTTCGCTGATGTACTGGAG
>JAYRRF010000021.1:0-9507 GCA_041910335.1 Candidatus Moraniibacteriota bacterium | reverse complement strand
TCGCGAATGCGAGAAGAAGTGATGTTGTATAGACTGTTTTTCGGTTTTTATTTTTTACATAAAACAGCATGGAAATGCAATCAGTTTCCTCATGAAATTATAGCATACTTTTTCCTTTGTAAATAGTGTTTTTGTGTATAACTTACAAAGAAAACTCTGTCTCATTCTTCACGAGATTTTTACTTCTTTTTTTGATGAAATTATTTAGCTACTGCCCATCCAAATGTATCTCCAATTGCTCCCGCAATCAGGTCAAAAAGAGATATCGTTTTGGAACCAGTAGAGACAGCATAAGAATCACTCGTAAACTTATTCCCAAATCGATCTTCTGCATTGATGACATAGATATACGTCGATGCCTGTTCAAGAGCTGGGATGATGATACTGTGACTAAAACTGTAGTCAGCTTCTGTAATATCCTGCTTCTCCTGTCCCACTTTCGAATATTGAATGACTGATTTGGCCAGCTTGTTGGTCTGCCAAGTAAGTACCAACTTAACTCCCTGGTTATTCTTTTCGGTGAAAGATTCTCCACGTACACCAGTGATCTCTAGTGGTTCTGGTGAATCTTCAAGAAGAATAAGTTCTGCCTCACCCCCAACAGCAATATCTCCTACCTTGAAACTCTCACTCTCATACTGAGCAGTACCGAACAAAGCTTCCGTACTAAGTTTATCTAGTGATGTAGTAGCTGGCTGAAGATTCTGAGGTTTCACATCTTCCTTCTTCTGCTCTGGTATAGTTTGCTCCACCACATCCGGCTTCTTGGTATAGCGTGAGTAGGCATACCAGCCCACACCACCCAACAACAAAAGTAGAAGGAGGATAATAACAATCCACTTCTTGCGAGAACTCTTTTTTTCTTCACCCTCTCCTCCAACTTGGATATCAGGAGTAGCTGTTGGTTCAGCCATACGATACGTTTCACCCTCACGTTTTATACTTTGTTAGTATAACATAAAAACTTCCCGCAAGTAAGCAAAAACCCAAGCTTTTCTTGATTGTATTTAACAAAGACGGCATACTCTAGGTAGATTGATTCACTTACCTTTAAGACTTATGACTCACCGCTACATCGTCATCATGGCAGGAGGTTCTGGTACTCGCCTGTGGCCCCTCTCACGCAAAAGTGACCCCAAACAATTCCACTCTTTTCTCTCTGAGAGCACCCTCCTTCAAGAAACCTATCAAAGAGCACTCCTCGTTGTCCCCCAGGAAAACATTTTCATCTCGAGTGGCTCCCAATACAAAGACGCCATCCTCGAACAACTTCCTACCATTACTGAGAGCCAACTCATTCTGGAACCTTCCCAAAGAAACACTGCGCCCGCTATCACTCTGGTAGCTGCTCATGTCCACCAGAAAAACCCTGATGCTCTCGTGGCTACTATCGCTTCTGATCATGCTATCGATAATGATGATGAGTTTGTATTAACTCTTGGGACCGCTTTTGAAGTACTCGAAAGTCATCCGGACAAACTCGTCACTGTTGGTATCAATCCGACAAAACCAGACACCGGCCTTGGTTACATCAAAATTGGCGAAGAATGCCCATTTGAAGGGAAAAAGCGGGTATTCTATGTCGATGAATTCAAAGAAAAACCTGACTATGAAACCGCCCTCCGCTACACCGAAGACTGGGGGTATCTCTGGAATGCTGGGTACTTTGTTTTTCAAGCCAGTACACTCCTTCATTGGATAGAAACTTTTTCTCCTACTCTACTCGCCCAGGTACATGCTACCCTCCTGGCATCGGGTGATAAAGCCAAACAAACAGCCTACGAACTATGCGCCAATGAACCTATCGAGCCCCTCATGGTTGAAAAACTCTCCATCGAGGAACGCCTCGTCATACCAAGTAGTCTCAAATGGAGTGATGTCGGTAATTGGAGCACACTCCTTCAGTTTCTCCGAGAAAAGAAAGGTCTCTCACATATCGTCGATGAGCCCCACCTTGATCTCAAAAGTGAAAACATTCTTATCAAAAGCTCTGTCCCGAAAGATAAACGCAAAAAGATAGTTACACTCGGATTAGAGAACATCGTCATTATCGATACCCCCGACACACTCTTCATTGCCGATCAGAACCGTGCCAACACCGACATGAAAGAATTGATTGAAAAAATTAAAGAAGAATATCCAGAACTACTCTAATACTCTTTCTGGGGAGTTATTCTTCCCAACAATGTGTTGAGCTCTTCTTCAGAGTAGTATTCCAAAATCACCCTACCGCCCTTGCCGCTTGGGGTGATTTTTACTTTTGTGCCAAGGATCTCGGTCAACTCATGTGCCTTCGCGGTCAGAAGAAGTTGCTCTGGTTTTTGGACGCGCACATGTGATTTGACTACTACACTGCGTACTTTGTTTTCTGTTTCACGCACTGTCAGTTCTTCACTCAAAATAAGCTCAAATATAGCTCTCTGCTTTTCTTTGTTTTCAATACCAAGAAGTGCCTTAGCATGGCCTTCGCTGATTTTTCCTTCACTCACTGCTCTTTGCATATCGACTGGCAACTGCAGAAGACGTACGCTATTAGCTACAGTACTACGACTCTTACCCATCTTCTGTGCCACCTCTTCTTGACTCAACCCGAACTCGTGAAGTAATCGCTGATACGCTTTGGCCTCTTCAATAGGATTGAGGTTATGTCGCTGAATGTTCTCAATAATAGCGAGCTCGAGTTTTGTTTGCTCACTTGCTACTCTGACGATGACTGGAACCTTGGCAAGACCAGCTTTCTTGGCTGCCTGAAAACGTCTTTCTCCAGCAATAAGCTCATACTGTCCGCCTGTTTCGGTGACTACCAATGGTTGAAGAATACCATGTTCTTTGATAGAACGTGAGAGATCCAGAAGCTTCTCTTCATCGAAATGAATGCGTGGCTGATGTGGATTAGGTACAATTCGTGATACCTCTACTTCCAATATACCACCTGCGTTACTCGTCACGTGTTTTTCCTCTATCACTTCCCTCTGCTGACCTTGCTCATAGGTAAAAGCCTGACTTCCAGTGACAGTCTTATTTTCTTGTTTGTCATCTTCTTTTTTGGGTGGAATGAGTGAGGCGAGCCCCCTGCCAAGTCCGTATTGTTGCGCCATGGTGTTTTAGACAATTTTTACTCTTTTACGTTCTTCGTCGTCTCGCATGATGATTTCCTTGGCCACTGCCTTGTACGCACGTGCCCCTTTAGAAAAAGCATCGAAGTCAAGAATAGATTTCCCGAAGCTCGGTGCTTCAGCTAAACGAATAGAGCGTGGAATGACACTCTCGAACACCGGTCCTGGGAAGTGATTACGCACTTCACTAACAACCTGACGAGCAAGACGATTACGGCGATCAAAGAGAGTAAGCAAAGCGCCACCGATGTGGAGATTGGGTTGTAGACGCTCTCTCACAAGCTCAATGGTACCCAAGAGCTGACTCAAACCTTCAAGCGCGTAGTACTCTGTCTGAACAGGGATGACCACCTCATCTGAAGCAACCAGTCCATTGATAGTCAGTAGTCCAAGCGATGGTGGGCTATCGATAAGGATGTAGTCGTAGTAGGGCTTGATCTGACGCAAAACATTTTGGAGACGATACTCTCTCCCCTCGAGATGCACCATCTCAATCTCGGCACCGGCGAGATCTTGTGCTGCTGGTATAACATGGAAATTCTCAGTCTCGGTCTGTAAAATTATCTCTTGTGGAGGCAACCCACCTACCATAGCGTGGTAGAGATTCTTGTTCATGGCTCGGGCATTAATACCAAGACCAGATGAAGCATTCCCTTGAGGGTCAAGATCCACCAGCAATACTCGCTTTCCCAGTTCCGCGAGATAGCGAGCGACGTTGATAGTCGAGGTAGTCTTCCCTACTCCTCCTTTTTGGTTTACAAAGCCAATTATTTTTGCCATCATAAATATCTCTTGTGTTCTTTTCTAGTATACGCGATTGACAAGTGAGAATCAATTTTCTATGCTTGGTCTAGCGAAAAATAAGCAAATCACCAGCCGTGGTGGTGGAATGGTAGACACACGGGACTCAAAATCCCGCGATAGCAATATCATGAGAGTTCGAGTCTCTCCCGCGGCACACCAAAGAAACACCTCTACAAAACTCCTCTAAAAAATAGCCCTAAATAAAGTATATGGCAGAATATAGAGCTGTTAATGGTCGTTGTGCCCTAGATTTTTCTTCCTTATCACTTCCTATCTCTAAGGAAGAGGCACAGACACTCCTTTTAGAGAACGGGTTTTCTATTCTTGATGTTGATATTATTGATATCGCAAGAGAATGCATCAAAACTTCGACCTATAAACGGGGCGCTCGCCCAAGTGAGGCTCCTGCTATCGTAGATTGCTCAAGTTTGATCAAATATCTTTACGGTCAAAAAGGTATCTGGCTACCTCGTCGTACCATTCAACAATGTCAGCTCGGTGAAAAAATAGACCCTAAGGATATCAGAAAAGGTGATGTCATATTCAAATCTGGTCGTATCAACTATACCAACCCACTTGTTCCTAAAGGCGTCGGTCATGTAGGTATTGCTACTGGCGAAGGTACTGTCATTCATGCCATGAACAAACAAAATAACGTTGTAGAGACATCGTTAGAAAAATTTATTGCCGAAGAAAAACTCCGCGACATCAGACGCTATATTTCTTTATCGAGCGATTGCGTCACACTCCAAACTCCGAAAAATCGTGAAATTGAGACCTCTGACGATATCTATTGGGTCCTTTTTCAGCTCAACGAGCTACGTAGTCAAAGCTAGACGTTAGATGTTTTTTGCTCAGCTAACCAAGCATCGAGGCTTGCTTGCTTATCTTTAATGTCTTGATCCATTGCCCTTTCTCGTGTCGTTCTTATCACTACGTGACTCTCGACGCATATATGAGGGCCCTGAGAGACTATTGTTTTGATAAACTTCACTTTTGTTTTATTACCCTTGAAATCTTCTGGTGGTTCTCCTAGGCTGCATGTGATCACTATTGGCACTTCATGCTCTACAATAGGCACAAGCTTTTTTTCACTTCCCTCTTGATGCAAGGGTCCAAAACCTGATGGTGCCTCAGTAAAGGCCAAAGCGCCAGAGGTGGTATCGATAAAAACTGCCGGCATACCACCTTGCATCACTCCCTCATGCCCCTGGTGCCACTCTTTACGAAAGGATACCGTAAGGGTCATCGTTTTCTTCTCAGAATCATAGTACATGTTCTCAGGTAACAGACCCACATTGCTATTGGTCTGCTCTGAAGACTTGATATACCGCAAAAGAGTTGCGTGATTATTCTCTCTCGCCCAGTCTTCTATGCGTATACCCTGCTTTTCTTGTTGTTCGACACGCTTCTCTTCTTGGGAAGGTGGCCGCTGTGGCGGTTGACCAAAAGTTCTTTCATTCATGGTGTTTATAGGTCATTAATGATAGATATTCTCGTTATTCAAAAAGCTAAACAACACCCTGGGCCACTTCATCAAAGCTATCCTCAATCTTCTTCCCTTGATTTTCTGGCTGCTTCTCCCAAAGCGCCACCATTTTACTCCATTCGATAGGATCATATTTTTGAAACGCGGCACAAAAAAACTTCCAAAGTATCCGTGCTGACTCAGGCTTACTAAGACTTTGAACAAAATGCGTTTTCATCTCTGAGGAAAAAGTGCGGCTTACCTCATCTACATAAGGCACGAATAGTCCCCCAGTAAAATTCACTGGCCCGCGACCACTTTCATGTAACATGCCTCCAGTGTATGCAAGCCCCCACCACTTACGCCCCTCTTGTTCGTTCGCAAGAAGTGGCGTACATTTCAAGGCTGGTTGATAGAGATTGCCCCATCCACGCAATACCTCTGAGCGATGTTTCAAAGGATCAAACCGATGACCCAACCCTACATTAGCAAACTGCTGAGTCTCAGCATTAAAGACATACGTGGAGCTTCCTGAGGATCCATCATGCACAGACCCTTTGTAGAAAGGCGAGAGACTGAACGTTCCATACACAGACATACTAAAGGTGACATAAGGATTCGTCTCTACCAGAGCTAACAACTCTGCTACAACTTTTTTCTCTATCTGCTCAAAAGACAGCTCTTGTGTATTTTCTTGAGAAACCTCCTTTTCCTGCTTCAGCTGCTTCGCTTGATGATACAGACTAGCATCTTTTGCCTTTTTAAGAAGCTCTTTTGCTTCCTCTTTTCCCTCTTGACCACTCCCTCTCATTTCGCTCAAGGAGTGTGCAAGCCCCTTTCTATACATCGAGCCTTCAAACTTTTCCATACACTCTTTTTTATTTATTCACAAAATCTCTCGTTCTGAGAGCAGCTTCTGTCACCCGAGCCAAAAGTACCGCTACCGTCACTGGCCCGACTCCGCCTGGCACCGGTGTAACCCATATATCCTCACGATAAACTCCGTCATCACGCGCCACATCACCAATGACTCTTCCTTTGGCGTCATAGCTAATCCCCCCATCTACCACGATGACTCCCACCTTACAATCAAGCACCGAGAAGGACTCTGCCTCTCCAGTTGCTGAAAGAATCACATCAGCATCCCTAACGACTTCTTGTTTAGCGTCTTGTCGTTCTCTGATGATACACTCTGTGGTGAGACCTTCATCTTTTAATGCTTTCTCCAGTACCTCTCCCATCAACGCCGAATTCACGATAGCCACTCCGGCGGTTTGCGTACTTTGTCTGACAGAACGTACCAACTCCAACATCGCCCGCGGAAAGACTGGTAGACGTTCACTATCTCCTTCAAGAAACTTCTTCACCGTCTCTGGATGAAATCCATCAGTGTCTTTTTTTGGCTCTATAGAAGCAATAATTTTGTCAGTATCCAGTCCTTGAGGCAATGGGAGCTGGACGATGATACCGTTGATATCCTCCCGCTGATTGAGCTCTTCAATAGCCATAATAATCTCATCCCCTGTCACATCCGACGCAAAGACTTTCTTCTCGAAGAGTATTCCGAGCTCCTTTGCTTTTCTTTCTTTGATACCGACATAGAGATGCGACGGCGCATCATCACCTACCAAGATTACCCCAAGTCCTGGCGTCAGTTCATGAGTAGTAATGATATCTTTGGTCTTTGCAAAAATTTCTTCCGCGACCTGTTTCCCTGAAAGCAACATGATCTAAATTATGAAAAGTAAAAAGAGGATACCAACAGCGATACGATACCAACCAAATACCTTGAAGGTATGTGTCTGTACAAAGTGAATCAAAAAACGAATAGCCAACAACGCGACGATATAGGCAGTGACAAATCCGGTGAGAAGTAACGTCGTGTCTATCGAACTCAGAAGATTGATGTTTTCATAGAGATCTTTACTGCTCGCCGCTATCATCGTAGGCACCGCCAAGAGAAATGAAAACTCTACGATGATACTCCGCTCCATCCCGATGATGAGTCCGCCGAGGATAGTCGCTCCTGCTCGGCTCACTCCAGGAATGACTGCCAATGACTGGAAAAGCCCTATCAAGAAGGCTCTCTTGTAGGTGATTTGATCAAGCGAGGTGATAGTCTTTTCTTTCGTAGCTTGGTACCGCTCGATACCAAGAATAGCGATACCACCGAGGATGAGTGCCCAAGCGACTACACCTGGTGCTGCAAAAAGTGACTTAATGAAAGGATAAAATCCCACCCCGACCACTATAGCGGGTAGTAGTCCCACGATGAGCTTCATGTTCATATCCCAATCAAGCAGAAAACGCTTGAAGTAGAGTGTCACGACTGCGAGGATAGCCCCGAGCTGAATAACAACCTCGAAGGTACTGAGGAAATCTGTATGTGGTAGATGCAGAAGCTCAGAAGTGAGGATCAGATGCCCCGTCGATGAAATCGGCAAAAACTCCGTCAGACCTTCAACTATTCCAAGGATAATGGCGTCAATGATACTCATGAATCAAGAATTATGAATTATGAATCAGGCTCAAAATAAGGTGTGAGCATTTTTTTCTGCAATCGTCTCTTCGAGAGAGAGGTGCTCTGTCTTGGCAGACTCCAGGAGTGCTTTGTTGCCGTGAAGCTCATGGAGGGTATTCCAGTCACGGAGCTCAGAATAACGCTTGAGTATCTCTTCGAGTATCTCCACCGTTGCTCGGACATCAGCGGCCCCTGTATGTGCATCGATATGATCCTTACCACAGTAGAGCTTGTACGCAGCGGTGAGGTTACGTGGCTTGAACATATCCCTCGGCTCCTTAGAGTGATAGAGAATCTTGGCATCAAGGATCTTCTTCTGGCTGAAATCAAAGTTCTTTCCGACTGACGCGAACTGTCCCCGAAGGAACGGTAAATCAAAGCCCGTGATATTGAAGCCGCCGACGTCAGCTCCCTCAAACATGTTCCAGAGGTTATAGGCCAGACTGGCAAAACTCGGCGCATCCTTCACGTCATCGTCATAGATACCGTTGATCCGACTAGCATCCGCTGGAATAGGCATACCGGGATTGACCCGCAGTACCTCAGCAATGATTTCGCCATTCGGCATGATTTTCTCATAGGCGAGCTCGAGAATTTTATCATCAGTAGTCGACAATCCGGTTGTTTCAAGATCGAAAATAATGAGGGGTCTATCGAGAGTGAGATAGTCCGTGATGGTTGTTTTCATGCGTTTCAAAAATAGCTAAGAATGTGCTTATTTTAGCACTCTTTATATCTCTATTCAACCGTGACACTCTTCGCGAGATTCCTTGGTTTGTCGACATCATACCCGAGCTCTACACTCATGTAGTACGCGAGAATTTGGAGCGGGATGACTGAGAGGATGGGCGTAAGCATTTCGAGGGTCTTAGGGATATAGACGACTGCATCAGCCTTCTTGGCTACTTCCTTGTTCCCCGCGGTTGTAATAGCCAGCACTGCACCACCACGAGCTTTGATTTCTTCGATACCAGAGAGGTTTTTTTCATAGACGCTGTCTTCTGGTACGACGACCACAGAGAGTGACTGCTCATCTACCAGCGCTATCGGCCCGTGCTTCATCTCACCCGTGGCGTATCCTTCAGCAGAGACATAGGCAATCTCTTTGATCTTGAGTGCCCCTTCGAGAGCAATGGGGAAATTGTACTTCCGTCCAAGGAATAAGAAGTTCTTTTTATTTTTGAATTTCTTAGCAAGCTTCTTCATTTCTGTATCGACAGAGAAGGTCTCTTCTATCTGCTTGGGGATATGAGCAAGTGCTTTGGCTATCTTCTTGCCATCTGTAAGTGTAAGACCTCTTTTTCGGCCCAAAAATAGGGCTAGGAGCGTCAGTATACCCAATTGTGATGTGAAGGCCTTTGTCGAAGCAACACTCACCTCACGGCCCGCATGATTGTATATGCCAGCATGGGTCTCTCTAGCAATAGTTGACCCTACTGTATTGACCACCCCTAAAACCAAAGCTCCTTGTCTCTTAGCTTCACGAAGTGCTGCGAGGGTATCCGCTGTCTCACCAGACTGTGAGAGGACAATGACTGCTGTATGTTTGTCTACGGTAAGCTTCCGGTAACGAAACTCAGAAGCAAACTCAACTTCCG
>JAYRRF010000020.1:0-24728 GCA_041910335.1 Candidatus Moraniibacteriota bacterium | reverse complement strand
TTGCATACTCAGCTGGACCCAAAAATCTCCCACTCACTATCAGAAATATCATCAAAAATCCCCCCGCTAAGATATTACCAACAAAAGACCATGAAAGATGCCCTAAAAAATTCCGTACTTCTGTATTCATCTCGGTGCCAAAAAAACGCCGATGTAAAATATCGACCCAGAGAAATAGCTTTTCTTTTTTTGCTTCAGACAACATAAAAATGGCTTTTTAGAGCCCTTCTAGTATACTATAGATATGGCTTTTCTAAAAACCCACTCATTATTCATCTTACTTTTCATTACGACCACATTGATAGGTCTTTCTTTTGTCTTTTCCATCCCTCTTTATCAAGGTCCTGATGAACAAATTCACTACGCTACTATTCAGTATCACACCGAACCAAAAGAAAAAACTTGGGCAACTCAAGAGAGAGACAATAGAAGTCCGAAAGTAATTCGAGACTTTCACCTCTCGGAGGAAGTTATAGTTGCTGGAGAAGTCACTCAATTCGATCAAATCAAATGGCAAGACGAAAACACTGCCTTTTTCACTCCAGGTCAGACTGGTATCAATGAAGAGTTACTCCAGAATACAAAACTTAAACGCTATATAGATACCTATCCGATTAACACGTCATCAAACACCTCCTTCTACTACTCTTTTTCCAGTGCTCTTGAAAAACTCCTGATGCACCAAAACATTCTCGAACGCTTCTTTGCTTTGCGGATTTTCTCTCTTCTTCTCTACCTCGTCACTATCTACATCGTATACCGTATAGCTGGTCACATTTTCCCAACCCCTCTTCTGCGAATCCTCTTCACTGCTACCGTTGCCCTTCAACCCATGCTCATCACTACTGGCGCAATCGTCAATATCGATATCGCTCTTATACTGGGCACTACTCTTTTTTTCCTAGGTGCTGTCAGTCTCCTTCTCTCCCCATCATGGAAGAGTCACCTACTTATCATCCTTGGGCTCATTCTTGCTTTCTGGGGAAAAGCCTCTGGCATTGCTTTCATTCCTGTTGCTATCCTTCTCTATCTTTTCTTTTTCCAGGAACGCTTCTTTCTTCCTCTCAAAAAGATCCTTCTCTTACTAGGCTCTGGCATCCTCCTCGCTATCCCTCTTGGCTATGCTCTTATTCCACAATCCGTCCTTACCACCTTCCTTAATCTCGGCGCTTCTTCCAAGTTCCCTTCACTTTTCTCATCCCTTACTACCTATCTTGATAAAACTCTCCGTTTCGATACCTTCCTCCGTACCTACACTTCTTACTGGGGTAACTTCGGCTGGCTCGATACTACCATACACGAACCCGTCATCTGGCTCATCTTTCTCATCGAGCTTACAGGCTTCATAGGCGCTCTTGTCTATCTGATCTCGGGCAATACCAAATCACATCTCCCCCACAAAAAAATCCTCGTCCTCTCTTGGATTACTCTACTTTTCCTCCAGCTTGCCATCCGCTTCTATGACTGGCGTGTCTTTGATACTGTTGGCCAAGTAGTCATCGGTGCTCCTGGTCGCTATTTTCTCCCCACCCTTGTCCCTCACATTCTTATCACTGTAACTGGTCTTGGCTACTTATTGACCAAGAATCGCTTCCAATTTACCCTCCTTCTCAAAGCCCTCTCTCTAGGTATGCTCATCCTCACTCTCTACAGTCTCTTTACTATCATTATCCCTCGTTACTACCTATGATGAATTCACCCGGTGGCACTACTTCAAGAAATCTTTACTGGATATATGTGCTTGAAAGTAAATTAGATGGCAATAAATACGTTGGCTATACATCAAGTATTAACCAGAGACTCAAAGAGCATGCTAATGGTAAAGTAGCATCAACAAAAGAAAGGCGGCCTTTCAAACTTATATATATTGAAGGTTGTACAAATAGAAGTGATGCTACTCGTAGAGAAAAATACCTCAAAACAACTGATGGAAAAAGATTCTTAGCTAAAAGACTAAAAACGTACTATGGAGAAAACTAACTTGAAGTTGTTCCACCGGGCAAGCCTCACTACAACTCAAAAAACCCTCCTGGGAATCTTTTTAATGGCATTTCTTGGTATTGGTACCCACCTCCTCATGGGGCTTGTTTTTGGTGATTCTCGTCTCCAATTCACTGGTAAAAACGGGCGAGAGCGCCTTAGCAACAACAAAGCAGTCGCTCAGATGTTCATCGCCAGCGAAAACAACCTCACGGAAGCGAAGTATCATCTCGGCAATCTCCATCTTTGGCCTGGAGAACACTTACTCTTCGAACTTCGTGATGCCGAATGCCAGAATGTCATCACCAAAGATACAATCAATCCCATTCTCATAACTTCTCCTATTTATACTCGCTTTGATTTTGAGAGCATACCAGACTCAAAAGGTAGTACTTATTGTGCTGTTATTTCCTATGAGAGTCCTTACAAGCGTGACAGCGACGCACTTCCCTTCATTCATACAAGCGAGGCTCCTGGTCAACACTACACTCTCTTAGAGAATCAAAAGTTACGAGAAGATAAGACTCTTCAATTCAAACCAGTCTATGGAGTTGGTAATACACAGCAAAGTATCTGGACTCTAATAGAAAGAATGTCTCAATACAAGCCAGGATGTATCAAAGGTGCTCCATTACTTATGCTCTTACTGACTACTCTCGGACTAAGTTTCATCCTTGGTCTTACTCTTATATTGAGCAAAGAAGAAGACCGCTCGGAATAATATTCCTCGCGGTCCTTCTTCCAATGCGTTGTTGGTCTTCAGTTGAATTCGAGCTGTCGCTGCATCATCTGCCACTCAAGAGGCGACAAGCTTTGCATGGCGATGGCTTGACGAGCATCAGACTGACGGAAACACTCCCTCACTCGTTCCCACCAACTGGGCTCGTAGCCTGCCACCGGACAACACCCCCTCGCCTTGAGAAAAGGCGCATGGTCATCATCTGGATAGTGACACCGCCTCATGTAGTAGACCGTACGCTCGAGCAACCAACGGTGTGTGGCAATATGCACCCGGAGATGTTGATCCGGATACAGCGCGGCAGCCTTGGCCAAAAACAGACGAATGGCATGAAACGTATCCCGGGCATCACCGGCTATCTCTAGCTGGTCCGCTGGGATGCCTCGTGCGCCGAGGTACTTCATGATATCCGTCGCCGAGAGTCGGCCGTTTTCTTCACCGACAATGATCACCTTCTTGATGTGGTCATCAGCTGGCGTAAGCTCCTCTCTCGCCACAAAACGATTCATGGTCGCCGTGATTCTTTCAGCGATGATACGCTTTGAATCCTTGGCTGTCCGGCCGACGAATCCGTTGAAAAAAATGACTCGATCCGACATTCCTCTTCCCCTTATTGTCTGGCTTTTTGAGCCATAGGAACATACCTTCTAGATACTCTCTTCACCCCCTTTTGTCAACAAAACCCCCTGGTAAGGGGGGTTTTAATCTATGCTTCTGCTGTCTGTGTAGATATTCTACTTATTCAAACGATCCATCGCCCAACCGATAAGCATGTTGATGATAGAAAGGACGAGAGCACCTAGAACTGCTACCCAAAAACCCTTGACCTCAAAACCCTTCACGATACCCCCGAGGAGCCAGAGGAAAAAACCATTTAAGATAAAGGTAAAAATACCAAGCGTCAAGATATTAATAGGTAATGTCAGTACCAACACGACTGGTCGAATAGTGATACTAATAAGCCCCCAAAGAATAGCGAGAACGAGAGCTGTCCAAAAACTCGCGACACTAATACCAGGAACCAGATTGGCTACCGCTAAAAAGGCGAGGGCGGAAAGCACAAGACGCATGATGATAGACATAAGTGTATGTATTACTTACTTCAAGTATACACCTTATTTGTTATTTCGACGACGCTTCAAGAGGGCACCAGCTGTTTTGAGACAGATGATAATATCGAGAAGGAGATTCCAGTTCTCAATGTAGAAGATATCCAGTCGGTATTCATCTTCGAACGGAAGATCTGAGCGACCAGACACCTGAGCCATCCCGGTAATACCAGGCTTGATAGTAAGAAGACGTCGATGATACTCAGCATACTGCTCTACTTCACGTTCCTGATGAGGGCGTGGCCCTACCAAGCTCATCTCCCCACGAAGTACATTAAAGAACTGCGGCAACTCATCGAGTGAGAAACGCTCGATGAATGCTCCTACTTTCATCCGACGAGGGTCATCTTTGATCTTGTACAACACCCCACCCTTGCGGACGTTTCGCTCTTCGATTAACTTCTTTTCAAAAAGAATAGCCTCTTCCATATTGGGATTCTCTTTGGTGATACAGTACTTCCACTGCATATAGCGGAATTTGTAGACATAGAAGATATTGCCATCTTCGCCGATACGACGATTCTTATAGATGATTGGCCCGGCGTGATCTTCGAGCTTAATGAGAAGCGCGATGATGAGCATGAATGGAGAGAAAAGAAGTGTCAAAACACTCCCCGCTACAATATCAAAAATTCTCTTCCATACCTTCCCCCAACCATCCAAAGGTGTGTGTTGATACTCAATCATCGGCTCCCCAAAAAATACATTCATCGTGAAGCGACTGGTCTGCATCGTTGTTGGCATGTATTTGTAGGTGATGTTGGCGATCTGACAATAGTCAAAAAGTTTGGCCAATTCATCATCAGTGAGACTCGTATCACCTACAATAATCTCATCAACACCCTTCTTGGCACGAATCTCTTTGATAAGTACCACGCTCGCAGTCTCTATCTGGTCAACCACTACGTAACCAAGAGACTTATTATTTTTAAAGATTCGTTTGACGCGCCTTATTTTACTATTATCACCAATCAGGAGCACTCTGTGCACTCCAACACCCTTGTAGACCAAAAGCCATTTCTGAACACCCTGCACCAAAAGACGTGCCACGGCGATATAGAGCACACTAAAGAGCCATCCAAAAAGAATGACGAAACGTGAAGAAAACCACTCTCGATTCAAGAAAATGACGATAATCAAAATAATGAGAGCGAGACCAGTGGCCTTACCGACCTGATAAAACTCCGGCCAAAACTTACGCGTTACCCGCATACGATACAGACCCTCAAAAGCGAAGATAGCCAAACAAAAGAGAGCGAGATAGGCAACAGATTCTATATAGTCTGTATAAGTAAGATTGAATACCTTGGAAACATAACCTTCAAAAATAGGCAGGCTACGTAAAAAATACGCGGTAGTTGCTGCCAAAAGAATCATAATGAAGTCAAGTGGCACTTGAACAGTACTAAAAAAAACCTCTGATCGTTTCATCCCGTTAGAGCATAACCATTATTACTGAGAGTAGAGACCACATGCGTTACTCATTCAGATATCATATCTTCCATACCATCCCTATTATACTCTAATGGGATAAATGTAATTGGAAGAATACCTGTTATCTCTCTTTATCAAAACAGATCTATAAGCCGGATTCTGTTCCCTTCGACAAGCTCAGGGCGATTGCTATCTCTCTTGTTTTTACATTACTGTAAAAATCTTTGCGATTCCCCATTCACCCCGCTCCATTTCTGTTGCATCAAAAAAGGTGCGGGGTGAATGATACGATCTTGCACTCAGGTAAGGATTTAGCCGTTTCACCTTCTACGTTACCGTAAAAGTTTGCCCCAAAGGGGCACTCCTTGCTTTCGCTCAGAGCGTCACTGTTCGCACCTCGTATGTCACCATAGATGGGGGTTACCCACTACCCGTCTCTGTTTTTTAGACAGAGTAAGTGTCCGGACTTTCCTCTCACTATGGCTTAGTAAAGCCATAGAAAGTAGCAATCCGATCTGTTTTGATAAAGAACGACAACCGTTAAATTATAGCAAAAAACAAGCTATTAGTCAATAGTCTTCTAGAGCTTTTGCTTGGCTCCTATAGTCACTTTTTCCCCCTCTTTTACTCCATTTGTTATCTCCACGTCTCCTCCATCACCCTCAAGTCCTGTTTTTACCTCTCGCTTGTCTGCCTGTCCGTTAGCACCAAGCACTGTGACGAAATATTTCTCGCCATCACGTACCAATGCTCGATAGGAAAGAATAAGCACATTCTCGCTCTTGGCTGACTCAATATCGATGTTAGCAGTCATGCCATCACGTAAGCGAGAATCACTCGTCTCAAGTCCGAGAATGATTTTGTAGGCCACTACTGCATCAACAATCGTCGCTCCTGCATCAATGCGCTTGATCACTGCATCGAATACCTCATCTTGACGAAAAGCATCAAAGGTAATCTTGGCATGCATACCTTCTGTCAAAGAAGCAATGTCAGACTCTGGGATACGTGCTTCGACTTCTAACTCATTCCCAACAGAAAGTCTCATGATATTATCGGTGACACCAACTGTCTCTCCAACGCGAGCTTCCATATTAGTAATCATCCCACTAAAAGGTGCTCGCAAGGTGTTATTGACCATCTGAGCACGAGCGGTACTGACCTGGGCACGAGCTTGTTCTGTAGCGAGCTTCTTAGCAGTTCGTTCTTCTGGCTTGAGATCATCCCAGTGACGTCTCGCGAGCATTTCATTTTGTTCAGCAACTGCGAGAGCAAGATTGGCTTCATGAAGTTGAGCAGACAATACGGGTGATTCGATAGTGGCGAGCACTTGACCCTTCTCTACCCGTTCACCATCTTTCACCATCACCTTGGTGAGTGTACCTACTTGCTGAAATGAAAGATCTGCATATGTACCTGGTACTACTTGCCCAGTGACAGAGATAGTCTCAGCGACGGTCCCGCGACGTACTTCTTCAGTCTCTGGTACGACTGGCTTTGGACGAAAAAAATAGTACAGCCCTCCCAAAAGGAGAGTAATGATAATCATCCAAATCCAAAATTTTTTGCTTTTAAGTATCATAGGAGAGTTTGGTTTTTGGCGGCTTCATCCATCGCCTTATTAGCCATAGCGTCTGCAACAGTGTTCTCTTCTCGGGGTACATGAATGAAGTCAACGTGACCAAAGTCGAGAGTGAGATTCCAGACAAGAAAACAGAGCTTCTGGATATGTTCTTTCTCTACTTTGTACTGATGAGTCAGTTGCTTCATGGCGAGCTCGCTATCCATCCGGCACTCAATCGATGCTGTCTTGGCTTTGTCTTTACCAATCAGTGCTTTAATTTTTTTGAGTCCAGCGACAATAGCCATATATTCGGCTTCATTGTTGGTCTTTATACCCAAAAACTCTCCGAACTGTTTGTCGAGCGTTTTGATATAAACACCGAGAGCAGATGGTCCAGGATTGCCCCGTGACCCTCCATCTGAATACATGATTATTTTTTCACTCATATCTACCATAATAGCACAAAAAAGCCTCTGAGAAAACAAAAACAGCTCTTCAGCTGCAATACTCTCTCCATGTAATAAGTGTGTGATTCTCGCCCGGTAGAACACAGTGGAGCAATGTCCAAAGTGGTCTACCGGGGAGAGGTTATGTCCTGTTAAGGACTCACTTTGTCGCCGATGATGCGACTAGGCGATGTGCTTGGCCCGACTGGCCAGATCGAGGTCGACGCCGAACGGGTCATTGGTCGAGCCGACCTTGATGACGACAGCGTACTGCATGACGACCGGCAACGATGCGTTCGCGGTGATGAACGACGAGGCCTGACGGTCCGACAGCACGACGGGTGCGACATAGACGTAATCGCGGCCAAAGCTGTAGGACGCTGCATCCAGCGATCCGATGCTGGTGGCAGCGTTGTGATGATCGACATTGACACCGGCCGCGGTCTGGTCGATGACATTGTTCAGGACGACGAAATCGGTCGTGTCGCCATTGACAGCAACGGTGGCGCTGCCCATGTTCGGCAGGTGAGCCGAGTCGATCGAGGCAGCGAAGGCCGGTGCTGCGAGTGCGACACTGGTCAGAGCCAGCGCGAGGGCAATTCGCCTCATGGCGATACTCCTTCTTTTGAATGACAAGTCGAGATTGACTGTCCTCCTCAGACTACTCCTTATAAACCCTCAGAGCAAGTGCTTTATCCACCACGCTTTATATCGATGACTCTCAGCTGAAGAGTACTCATACCATTCCAAGTATTCTCTTCAAGAGTGAAGGCAACTTCTATCTTCTCCCCGATTATGAGGTCACCGAAGCGCTCTCCAAGATTGAAAGCGATAGCCTCGAGCACTTTCCCACCTGTCTCACCCTTGAGTTTCAATTTCAAATGCTTCTCTCCCACTCCTACGAAACGTACGTCATCGATAATAGCAGCAAGACTGAAGACTGGTTCAGGATTCCCCTCACCAAAAGGCGCGAAACGTCTGAGCTCTTGGTAGAGCTTAGGAGTGAGTTGTTCGAAGCTTACTGGCATGGTCACATCCAACTTGGGCTCAGTATCGACAGTTCCGAGCTGCTCCATAGCAAGGGTATTGAATCGTTCATAGAAAATATCAAGATGCTCATTTTTAATAGTCATTCCCGCCGCCGCCGCATGCCCCCCATACTTGACCAAGATGTCGCTACACTCCTCAAGTGCTTCGATGACATTGAATTCTGGGATACTCCGGAAAGACCCTCGACTTATCTCCCCTTCTCGTGTAAGTACAGCTGTAGGCTTACGAAGCTCATTAGCTATCCGTCCAGCAATAAGGCCGACGATACCGTAGGGATACTCTTCATCCACCGCAAAGATAAATTTCTTATCTGCAAATTCTTCAAGGGCCTTTTCTTTGACTTTTTCTGCCGTTGTCGTACTGATCTTACGACGCTTCAAATTGTGCTCTTCAAGCTCTCTAGAAAGTGGTCGAGCACTATCAAGGGTCTTGCTCATGAGAAGATCGTGAGCAAGTATACCATGCGCCATCCGAGAAGCTGCGTTGATACGTGGTGCTATCTGAAAACCAATATCTCGGGCTGTGATTTCGTTTTGACTATCAAAAGGCAGTCTGCCGGTCTCTATCATTGCAAGAAAACCGGCTCGTCTTGTCTTCTTTAATACCATAAGACCATACTTGACCAAGACCCTATTCTCTCCAATGAGAGGCATCACATCAGCCACTGTTCCTGTCGCTACGACATCAAGCAACCACTTAAGCTGCTCACTTTCTTCTGGCCTCAAACGTTTGATGAGAGCCTGTACCACCTTAAAAGTTGTCCCAGCTCCGCAAAGCTCTTTAAATGGATAGGTCTCCCCTGGGAGCTTCGGATTGATAATAGCGTAGGCGTCTGGTAGTACCTCGGGTACATGATGATGATCTATCACGATGACATCTATTCCGAGACTATTGGCATAGGCAATCTCGTCATGATTCATCATTCCGCAGTCCAGCGTAGTAATAAGTGTTGCTTCCTCCTCATGAAAATACTCTACCGCTTGACGATTGAGTCCATGCCCCTCTGTGTTCTTTTCTGGAATATAGACAACATTTTCTATCCCAAGCATCTCGAGACCCTCTCGCATCAAGACAGACGAGGTGACTCCATCAGCATCAAAATCACCAAACACTCCCACTCGCTCATGATCAGTGAACGCTTCAGTCAGTCGTCCCACTACTCTCTCCATCTGTGAGAAGAGAAATGGATCATGTGTATCACGGTCATAGTCTGGAGCAAGAAATTTCTCTCTTTCCTCTGGCCCGAATATGCCGCGTTCACGAAAAAGAGCCTCGATCACCGGATGATACTCGGAATCGAGAAAAGTGGGAATTTCTTTATATTTATAGTGCCAACGCATGCCTGTGAGCGAAAAGTCTTAATATCAAAGTTTCTTCAGTATACCCTAGACAAAAACCTCTGCCCAGGATATAGTGTAAAATCGCTTGGAACCCTCGCGATACTGCCCTTTTCTAACCTGGGAGACCCGCCGTGACCGAACCGAAAATTATTGCCTTGCCAGCCGAAGCTATCAAGCTCTGGAAAGAGCCTGACTCGAGCATCAAGAACACAACCATCACCAATGACTTGTTGTGGAAGATTTTCGCAAAAGGAGCACTAACTGCCATCATGATAAGCGGATTACTTATCATGTGTGCACCAGCTTTCACTCATGAGCCCATGACATCCAATCTAGCACAATTCATCTCCATGGTGGGTGCTCTGATGGCTATCGTGGATATGAGTGTCACCTTCTTCATGATTACACGATGGTATGGTCGTGGTCGGACGTACAGTACTCGCTCCATGATTCTGTTCGGCTGCGGCTACAATAACATCGATCCAGATGACTGTTGTCTGAGAGAAGACCACGACCTCTGTGCGCGTCCCTACGTCATCGTCCCAACCAAGCCACCTGAGAAAGGCTAATCCCCCCTCGTCTAACAAGGCGAAAAACCGGCGACCTGCACAACTGCAGATCGCCGGTTTTTCAATAGCAGAAAATATTTTTGCTTGGCAAAATCAGTTATCAATCAAAATAACTAGACCCTCTCTTTCTTGAGAATCTCCAACGCTTTCTTAGCATCCTTGGAAAGTTTCTTCGGAACATGAACGGTCACCGTCACCAAGTGATCACCTCGACCACGGCCGTGAAGATGCGGCACGCCCTTATCTCTGATACGAAATACCTCCCCTGGCTGCGTACCCGCTGAGATTTTCATTTTTACCTCACCGTCGATCGTAGCGACCGCGATACTCGCCCCGAGAGCCATATCAGCGAAACTCACCTCTTCAGTCGAGAGAATATGCTCACCACGCCGCTTGAAACTCTTATGCTCTCGAACATAGACCTGCACCAAGAGATCCCCGGCCGGCGCACCCATTTCTCCAGCATGCCCCTTACCTTCCACAGAAAGCATCTGTCCTGATTCCATGCCAGCTGGGATATCGAGACTGATATTCTCTTCTTCCTGGATGCGTCCGTGTCCGTGACAGGCATGACACTTCTTGGATTGTTTTTTTCCTTTGCCCTGACAATCATCGCAAACAACTACTTGCTGGAAGGCGCCGAGTACCGTCTGCATCATTTTGCGCACCTGACCATTACCATTACAGGTCGTACAGGTAATGGTCTCACTGCCTGGTTCTCCACCAGTACCGCTACAGGTCTGACACATAACATACTTACGCAAACGAACATCACGCTTCATGCCACGAACCATTTCTTCAAAGGTGAGCTCGATGTCTATCTGAATATCCTGGCCTCGCCCACTCGAACGTCGACTCCGACCACCGCCAAAAATATCTCCGAAGAGATCTTCAAATCCGCCGAAGCCTCCTTGACCACCAAAGCCACTGAAATCGAAACCTTCGAAACCACCAAAGCCAGCTCCACCACTAGGACCCCCTTGGCTGTTAAATGTCTGGCCAAACTGGTCATACTGAGCACGCTTTTTCTCATCAGACAAGACCTGATACGCCTCATTGATCTCTTTAAACTTCGCTTCATCACCAGTACCCTTGTCTGGATGGTATTTGTGAGCCAGTTTGCGAAATGCTTTTTTGATTTCATCCTGAGAAGCCCCTTTGGCTACCCCAAGTGTCTTGTAATAATCTTCCGGCATACTCTTTTATATTCATCAATTTCGTACTGTTCAGTATAATCGAAAACGACAAAATTAGCAATCCCTATAATAGAGTGCTAATTTCTAGCGAGGGACCTCTAGCTCCTCTATTTCATCGAGGTGCTGTCTGATCTCGATCTGCTTGGTTTTGAGGAGAAAAAGGAATATGAGGTAGCCTACCAAAAGCCACAGATAGCCTAGGAGACTACCAAGAGGAATGAGTGCGAGAAAGACAACAACGGCAATAGCTACTGGAATAGTGTCACCCGAAAGTCGACTCGCTTCTTCGGTACCATCCAAAGTACGGATGATTTTGCGTTGGATGATCTGAGAGACGATGGCATTCATGGGCTCACTACCCTTCACCTCACCACCGACCAACCAAGTAAAGTGAGCATGCCCACTCTCCAAATAAAACTGCCTCGCCTGAGGAGAGGTGCGTACATCAGCGAAGGTGAGTCCCGCCTGATGCAGACGCTCTTCGATACCTGGCACAAGAGAAACCTCGAGAGAGAAGAGTTGGTCATCAGCGGACTTGACTGGCACCACTCGCCCTTCTTCAGTGAGACTCAGGAGATATTCATCGACAGTAATACCTTCTTTTTTGACACTCCCTAACTGTGGCTGCCACGTAGCAATCGTTCGCAAGAGAAGGGTCGACGTACTCTCTCCGATACGGAGCTTAGGTACAAGCTCCTCCCAAGAAGCATTGCGGATGATCATGAAATACGCTGTTGAGATAGACAGTGCGAGAGCTAAGACAAAATAAATCTGCCCCGCCTGATTGACTCGAAAATACTGAAAACGAATGCGCTCTCTTTTTTCTTTCTGGATGGAATAGATAGCTACGTAGGTCAAGAGCATCGAACCAATGACTGCACCTATCATCAAAAGTTCATGACGAAAGAAAAGAACCGGCACAAAAGGAAGCAACGCTCCGAGTAAGCGTTCATAGAGCTCGTGCCACAAAAACACTCCAAGAAAGAAGAATACGCACGCAAACGAAAATCCAAGGAGCAAAGACAAAGTCAAACTGACATACCCAGCCAATGTCCCCTGAAAAAGTACGTACCAACCAAAAAAAGAAAACCCAAAAAGAAGCAAAAGGGACGCCAAGCCGATACGTTCACTCAAGATTCTTTGCATACCCAGCACTACAATTTCAAATTATTATCACTAACCTCTCTATATCTCAGCCGTTGTTTTTTCTTCAAGTTGTATCCACCGACACCTACATTCATAAAACACATTATTGAAATCGTAGTACTGGGTCCTTGCCACAACTTAAAGACCTCGGTCTTGACGATTCTTCACGTGTTCATCAAAAGTCTTGGCATAGTATGCCTGGCCATTTTTTGGATCAGTGATGAAGTAGAGATAGTCGGATGACGTAGGATAGACGCTTGCTGTGATGGACTCAAGGCCTGGATTGGTAATCGGTGTCGGTGGAAGACCGGCGTACTTGTACGTATTGTACTTAGAGTCAATATCGATATCTTGGAGATAAAGCTTTTGTTTATGGATACCAGAGGCATAATTGACGGTCACATCGCTCTGGAGTGGCTGGTTGATAGCCAGACGATTCCAAAATATACCCGCTATGTAACCTCTATTCTCCTTGTTATTCCCCTCTTCTTCAACAATACTCGCCACAATCAAAGCATCATAGAAACTCTTGCGAGTCCTAGTCGCATCAGCTACTAGCTGATTGGAAATACGAGTGTCAAAGTTCTCAAGCATTGCCTCTACTATCTCACGTGCATCTGCTTCAGGACGAAAGTGGTATGTGTCTGGAAACAAGAATCCTTCTAGTGGCATCCCTTGAGGTACATCTTCGAGGAATGGGTACTTCGCTCTCAGGTCAGCATCTGGCTCCATAGCAAGCTTCTCAAAAGCCTCTCCCGGCAGTCCCTTATCTTGCAAACGCTTAGCCATCAAATCTATCGTGAAACCTTCTGGAAAAGTCACTTTGATATCATGTGAGACTACTTTACCAGCAGTGAAAGAAGCGAGGATAAACTGAATACTTGATTGTGGATCTAGCTCATATTCACCAGCAATGAGCTTTCGGGAGAGCTTCTTCGTTGCTACTTCCCAGGCAAAAGCATACTGACTGCTGATAATCCCCTTTTCCTCTAATTGCTTGCCAAGTTCCAGTACTCCCACTCCGGCAGTCAATTCAAATGTCACTGGTGCACCTGCGTCCCCATGACCATACGAAGCCTGGTACTCTAAGTAACTTGTGAAGACAAGCACGAAGAGAGTGATGAGAAAAGCTACTAAGAGAAATTTTTTCATAATGATCGTCTACAGACCCATTACTGACACAATGACATCACGCTTGCGTGATCCGTCAAACTCAACCGCAAAGATATTCTGAATATTAGAAAGCATCATCTTACCACGCTCAATAGGAATAGTCTCGCTGTTGCCAAGAAGAACCGTCTTACAGTGTGAGTGACCATTACTGCGCCCATCAGAACCAGCCTCGCGACGGAGCTCAAAAAGATCATGGGTATACTGATCATCGACAGGAACAAGCTTGTAGAAAACCCTCATAAAATCCTGCAAGAGCATACCTTCATTGTGGTTGATAGCTACACCCATCGTCGTGTGAGGGGCATAGACAGTCACCTGGCCTTCGCGCACACCAGAACGCTCTATCACCTCCGCTACTGCATCTGTGATATCCATGAACTGAATCTGTGTTTTGCTCTCTAGATCTATCCGCTCCTTATAGATTTTCATGACTTTTTGTATTGGTTTTTTATCTAGCCTAGCTTACAAAGAAGCAAGCTCTGCTTGCAAGAATTCTTTGGATTGTACTCCAACAAATTCTTTGACAATCTGTCCTTCCTTGAAAACCTTGATGGTTGGAATAGACATGATACCATACTGACGAGCCGTGTCTGGGTTTTCGTCGACATTGACCTTGCCAATCTTCACCGCAGTCACCTCATTAGCAAGTTCTTCTACGACTGGTCCAAGGATGCGACATGGTCCACACCACGGCGCCCAAAAATCAACCAAAACAGGTACATCACTTTTCAAAACTTCTGCATCAAAGTTTGCATCGGTAAATTCCATTGCCATAACACTTGTATATTTGAGATATTACCTCCCTAGTATACCAAAAAAATCCCGCTTCGTGGAGATGAGTTGACAGTATCTCAATCCTCTTTCATAGTACAGTCATGAAACCCTCCTAAGGAGTCTGTTTCTATGTCTGATAAAAGAAACTCAAATGAGTCTGCTGTGACTTATATCGCTCTTTTCCTGGCGGGAATATCAATCCTCATCGGAGGAGTTATCGTCATCAGCCACTCACCATCACACCTCTCCTCAGCTCCAGTGCGAGCCCAAGAGAAACCCCGCTAAGCAAATTGCCTAGCGGGGTTTCCCATTTCTCTATACCCATACTTTCTATAGCTGCGTTTGGAAACCGAACTTCCAAGTAGTTACTTGCGGAGAACCGCCAAGAAAGCGGTCGATGGGATAGAGACTTTTCCAAGATCACGCATTTTCTTCTTACCCTTCTTCTGTTTCTCTAAGAGCTTACGCTTACGAGAGAAATCTCCTCCGTAGAGCTTGCCGGTGACGTCTTTACGAAAGGCTGAAATGGTCTCACGAGCGATAATCTTAGCACTGATGGTCGCTTGAATAGCGATAGCGAAGTTTTGGCGCGGGATAACATCTTTCAATTTCTCCACGGTACGCTTCCCTTCAGCAAAAGCCTGGCCTTTCGGTACCATACGTGAAAACGCGTCAACCCTATCTCCTGCGACGAGTATATCTAGTTTCACTACATCGCTCTCTCGGTAGCCAATGAGCTCATAGTTCATCGAAGCGTAGCCAGATGAGACGCTTTTCAGATCATCATGGAAGTTGACGATGACATCCATCAAAGGTGCCTCGAAAGAAAGATACACTCGAGCAGCATCGATATACTCAGTGTTTTTGTAGATAGCTCGGATACTCTGAGTGAGACTCATCACATTCCCGAGGTACTCACTTGGTACAACCAGTGACAGCGCTACATAAGGCTCATAGATTTTTTCCACTTCGGCTGGATCTGGCATTTCTGAAGGAGAGTACATGGAGATATGCTCTTCTTGGTGGCGCAGTTTGAGCTCGTAGACAACTGATGGTGTAGTGATAGTCGGAAAAATATTGAACTCACGCTCAAGACGGGCTTGAATGATCTCAAGATGAAGAAGCCCGAGAAAACCACACCGAAATCCTCTCCCGAGGGCCTGGTTACTTTCCGGCTCGAACTCAAAGGCAGCGTCATTGAGACGAAGCTTATCGAGAGCATCGCGCATGAAAGTGTACTCATCCCCTTCGAGCGGATAGAAACTCGCATACACGGTAGGCTTGATTTCTTTGTATCCTGGGAGTGGTTCTAATGACTTCAATTTTTCTCTATCTGTCACTTGCTTGGTGATAGTATCTCCTACTCGACAATGAGCAACATTCTTGAGACCAGTAGCAATATACCCAATATCTCCAGCCTGGAGTTCCTTGGTCGCGGTCATCATCGGCTTGAAGCAGCCGACTTCTACGACGACACTCTCGTTTCCGGTAGCGAGCATGTGTAGTACATCATCACGCTTAAGTGTCCCGTCAACTACTTTCACATAAGCAACAACGCCTTTGTAGGTATCGTAGACCGAATCAAAAATAAGAGCTCGCAGCGGAGCTTCCGTCTTACCAGCTGGAGCGGGTACCTTAGCAATAATAGTCTCGAGGATTTTCTCTACCCCGATACCAGTCTTTCCAGAAGCCTC
Source organism: Candidatus Moraniibacteriota bacterium (assembly GCA_041910335.1). GTDB lineage: Bacteria > Patescibacteriota > Minisyncoccia > Moranbacterales > UBA1568 > UBA1568. Next base: position 8,514 of record JAYRRF010000020.1, on the reverse strand, counting down.
GAGAATGTCTTCCTCTTTGCACCCGAGAATATGAACGATTTCTTTCTTCGTCTTCTCGACTTCCGCATTGGGGAGGTCTACCTTATTCACTACTGGGATAATCTCAAGACCCTGCTCGATAGCAAGATAGAGGTTAGCGAGAGTCTGAGCCTGCACACCTTTAGTCGCATCTACCAAAAGCACAGCACCCTCTACGGCTGCCAATGATCGTGATACCTCATAGTGGAAGTCGACGTGACCTGGTGTATCAATGAGATTGAGCTGGTACTTCACTCCATCCTGTGTCACGTCCATCTGAACTGGCTGGAGCTTGATAGTAATCCCACGCTCACGCTCGAGATCCATCTGGTCAAGAAGCTGCTCCTTCATCTTGCGTTTCTCGACAGTCTGAGTCAGCTCCAAAAGCCGGTCAGCCAGTGTCGACTTCCCATGATCAATATGAGCGATGATGCAAAAGTTGCGGATGTTTTCTTGATTCATGATTCAAAATTCTTGATTCTATTTGCCTATTATGGCTTATTTATAGCACTTTGGCTATACCTGCCCATGCATCAGAATACATTCCAGTTCAAAGCCATGAAAAAAATATAAGCCGTGAGGCGCCAGTGCCTCAATACTCAATAAATGGCTCTGTTAAGCTCACTGGTGCTGGGTTGACTTTTCCTCATTTTAGGTGTATAATGGTAAGTCAAGGTGAGATTCGCTCCCTGACGACAGTTCTTCGGGCACCATGCCCTACTTCAAAGGAATGCCTCCATGCAAAAGCCTCTGTTTCGTGGTGAGGGTGCCGCCTCTCAATTCATCATCGCCGTCCTGGTCATGCTGATTGCACTGGCCATCATCGCTGGTTGGATGATTGGCGATTATGGATTCCCTATCTGGCTCGCCATTATGGGATGGTTGCCAGCTGTGCTTGTGCTCGGCCCCATCGCCGAAAAATTCGGCATCGTGCCGAAATTCTGACTGACTTTGACCCCGGAATACGCAGCGCGTGTCCCGGGGTCGAAACTTTTTATACAGCTATAGGCTGTTTTTTTATTTTCTCCACTTCTTTTTCCACTTTCCAGCTCGAGACAAAATTTTTCTGAGAGGTTTTATTCAGAAAAAAGATTGGTCTGTGAGTTTATCGAACAGTTTTTTCTGAATAGCAGAGCGAATATCCCGCTGGAGAATATAAGCGTCTCTCAGAAATATTTTGCTCGAGCCAACCCTTTACCACTCCCCTCTCTCCGGATGATCCTCTACCGTCTCCGGTTGACGAAGAATTTTATGAAGAATAAAACGTTTGATAAGATTGAGCTCACTCACCTCAAGCCAGATACAAAAGAAAACATAGGCCACTCCTCCAATAGCCAAGCCAGTCATCAGCTGGAGGAACACTTCGACAAAGGTATCCAACTCATTAGTCGTCAACGCAAAGACTGACTTCGATACCTGGGCAACCAAACCAGCCAGTGCTGCCGCGAAACTCATCTTGAAAAGCGGAAAGAGGAATTTTCGATCATCCCAGTTCGTCAAGTGGCGACGCAAGAAGAAGTAGAGTAGCATGACATTCAAGATACTTCCTACGGTGAAAGAAATAGCCAGAGCCTCAACTGAGAAGAAGTGGAGTAGTGGTGGGATAAGAGCAATATGGATAGCTTCACTCACCAAAGCAATGTAGAGTGGGGTTTTGGTGTTTTGGAAAGCGAAGAAAGCCCGAGCAAAGAGCGGGATGAGACTCTGAGCAAAGAGGCTCATCGCGAAATACTTGAGCACTTCGAAGGTCAGGATAGTATCTTCCCAGTCGAAGGCTCCGGCTCCGAGAATGACACGCACGAACTGCGCTCGAAAGACAATGAGCGCAATGGAAAGTGGTACTACAAAAAAAAGAATTCTTCGTGAGGTCTCTGCTAAAACGGTGAAAAATTTCTCGTCTTCTTTTTTGGCAGCATAGAGACTGAGTGATGGGAAGACCGCGAGGGAGAAAGCTATACCGAAAAGCCCAAGAGGAACACTCTGGATATTATTAGCCAATGTATAGGCCGCAAGACTCCCTGAAGCCAAAAGTGAAGCGAAAGCTGTCACCGCAAGCAAGCTAATCTGCGTCACTCCCATAGAGAGCGAGCGTGGAATCATGAGAAAGAGTACCTTCCGAATACTTTTGTCTGTGAAAAATTCCTGCAGTGATCCCAGGAAATGAAAGCCGGCCTGCTTCATGGCTGGATACTGGACCAACATATGAAGGAAGGCTCCAAGGACGACTCCCCACGAAAGACCTGCCTCTCCCATGTATTTGGTCAGAACGACTGTCCCGAAGATGATACCGATGTTATAAAACACCGGTGCGAGTGAATAGGCAACAAACCGCTTGAGTGAAATAAGCACTCCACCAAAGACAGCGCTCATACCAAGAAAGAGCGGTGAGAGTAACATAATCCGAGTGAATTTAATTGCGAGATCAAGCTTGGTACCAGAGAACCCTGGGGCAAGAAGTGTCAGTAAACTCGGCGTAAAGAGAATACCCAAAAGACCCAAAAGGCCAAGTGTCAGAGCGATAAGAGTCAGTACGCCCGAAGCAAGCTTCCAAGATTCTTCTCTTTTCTCCTCTGAGACGAGCTCAGTGAATATAGGTACGAAAGCGGCTGAGAGCGCTCCCGCGACGAGAAGGCCATAGAGAAGGTCGGGGATACGAAAAGCTGTATAGTACGCATCAAGTACATCACCAGCGCCAAACTGAGTCGCCAAGATACGGTCACGGACAAAACCCAAGATACGACTAGCTACACCTGAAAGGGCAATCAGCAGCGCTGCTCCACCAATAGTTTTGGTAGGCATAGTATTCCACCTGGAAAGATGACCTATTATTCTTCGTACCATATATTACACAACGCTCCTTACTTGTTATCAAACGCTACCCCTATGAATGTATCTGTCAAAAGCATTCCCTCTGAACGAAAAGCATTCTCATACGGTACCAAATTCCGCCCTGTCTGCCAAATAGACTGATATGTCTCTGGATAATCAAGCTCAGTCTCTATCTTGGTCTCAGTCACTCCTGGTTGTTTCTGCACCAAAAGTGAATAACCACTTCCCTCTTCGCCCTGTCCGCCCGGCACCACTTTAAAAGGGAGTTTGTACCGATACTCGACTGTGACCTCCTCTTGTGGACTGACATAAACCCAATTTCCGAAGACTGTCTTTCCTGCTTCTTCACCAATGCGCGTACCCGACTCGGCGTCAATATGTTCACTTGCCTCCAATGCAGTAACGGTCACGTCTTTCTTGAAACCTAAAGCATTATAATCAAGGGGTGACTCTGGAAACTCATAGGTATGCCCCTCAACAGAAAGAAGCTCTGACCCAAGTGGTACATAGACACGCATATAGTCAGCGTTGACCTTGTTCCACCATTCATACGGTGTCGCACCTCCTGTGTGCTTACGTGTGATACGAACAGTATCAATAACGGTGCCATCTGGCTGTATTTCTGCTTTGTGACTGATCACGTCTTTGATAACTCCATCCGTCTTATAGCCATTGATATTAGCATGAATGACATTCAGGTAATCCTTGTCTGTCATCCGTATTTCACCTGACCAACCAGCATCACGAATGAGCTTCTCTACTCGACCATCCCGTACATAGAGAAGCATCTGCTTCTGATTCAGCCCATTAGTGATAGCCTCTAGAGTACCAAGAAGCACCTTCTCATCACGAGAGTGAAGAAGTCTCTCAAGAAGAATGGTAGAAAGGTCAGCTAAGACTGCTTTTGGTTTGTTTTCCTTTTTGTCGTAATTGACCTCTACTTCTTCTTGAATGACTGGAAAGAAATTATCAGCTGTCACGGTGAGGCCATACTTCGGAATACTGACCGGCCCAGTCAGTTCAAGGAGCTTTTGAGTCACTACTGGTGTGAGCGCTATGACCCCATCAACGGTCGGCCCACCGGTTTTCTCATAAAAAAATATAGCCTTCTCTGCAGAAGTTGGGAAGTCGGGGAACCAATTACTATCATGCAAGCTCCATCCGGCACTCACCTTCTGCAACGGCTTTGGTGGGACAATGTTTTCTTTGAGTTGGCCATCTGGATTGAAAATACCATCAACAAAAAAGTTCTTCACTTTACCGTCTTGCATTTCAAGAAGAGCATACGAACCAATGAACCCGCCTGTTGGACGAAGCTCGTGGTTATTCTCGAGAAGAAAGAGGTACTTCCGTGGACCGTTGTTACCCAGAAGCTCTTCTACGACCGCATTATGACTCTCAACAGTGTCGATGATACCAAGGAAAGCTGGCAGCTGTTCTTTGGCAAGAAGGAAAGCTTTTCTTTTTTCTTCGGGAACATCCTTAATGTTCACTTTCTCGAGTGCTTGAGATGCCTGATCAAGAGACTTCCTCGCCACTTGTAAGTTACTCGTCGTATCACGGAAAAATCCTAACACCGAAAATTCTTGTCCAGACTGTAATTGTCCTTTCGTTCTTTCGGCGCTATGAGCCATTTTGATGAAGGCTGGACCTGACTCAGAGATATGAATACCAGCAATCAAGACATTCTGAGCACTCGCTCCCTCAGTCAAGCCGGGTATGTAGCGTGTCATCGCCAAGAGTGGATGACTCCAGAACGGTATAGCACCATAAGCTTCTTCAAAGGAGACTTTCGCATCCCTAAAGTCTTGGTCGGCATCATCATATCTTTCTGCTAGGAGCGCTTCTTTGGCTTTCTCAAGAGAAAGGAAGCCAGCTTCAGCAGAGTGCTCAATCGCATCACGAGAAAACCACAGTATCCCTCCTGTCAACACGAGTATCGCCAGTGCTATACCTCCACACCACCATAGCGCCTGATACCAAGTCTCCTTTCTCCATTTACTCCACCCCTTTTTCTTTCGCGGTTGATATTCAAACACCGGTGGAACAAAGTCATCTACATCCTCTTGATTCTCTTCGGTATCAACGACCAGCCATTCTTCCTGCTCCTGATAATTCTCTTCACCTTGATTGCCTCTCGTAATCATACTGAGATACTCTCGGTACTCATCTTCAAGACGACCCCCTCCTTGTGCCCTTCTGATTTCTGACTCTCTGTCAGAGTTTTGTCTTGGTTGTGAGGGCCTGACAATATCCATTGGGTCTCTATTTAGGTTATTTTTTGATATTCTTTGAGAGTCAATTTCGCCATTCTTTGCCAAGAATATTTTGCGACTTGTCGGTACCCTTCCAGAGAAAGTTTTTCTCTGAGTGCCGAGTCACGAAGAATGTGTTCGATTTTATTACACAAATCCTCTTCTTCGGTGGGATCAAAGTACAGCGCTGCTTCACCCAGTATCTCTGGCAACGACCCTCTGTCTGATGCTATGACCGGCGCCCCATACTGCATCGCTTCCAATGGCGGTAATCCAAACCCTTCATACAGAGATGGGAATACGTATGCTGTCGTGTTTTTGTAAAGACCTCCCAATTCTGGATCACTGACATAACCAGCGAAAACAACGTTACCAATACCCGCCTCCACTACAGCTAATTTCAGAGCTCGGTAGAAAAAGTCTTCTTTCCCCACTAAAACAAAACGTACCTCCGAAAACCGCTTAGCCACAGCGAGAAAAATACTAAGATTTTTGTGAGGGTAGGCATTTCCTACGTACAGAAGGTATGGCTTCAGTATATCATGCACCCCTTCTGTAGGGATATAACAAAACGGCTCAGCTGCCTCCTTGGTGACAACCACTTTCTCAAGTACTTCTGGGTAATTTTCGGCAATATCACTTTTAGTAAATTGAGAGACTGTAATGATGGTCTTTGCCCTTGCTAAGGCACTATCGAGAACAAAACGGTAGGCAAAAAACTTCAACCAATACACCCACCGACTCTTTGTCGAAGCTTTTTCTGTAGGGTAATGAAAGAGGATAAGATCATGGAGTGTCACGATGAACTTCTTACGGTACAGCACTGGAACATTGAAGTGTGGAAAATGAACCACATCAAGTTTTTTGCTCCACAAGAGTAACGGGAAGAAGACTTGCTCAGACAGACTATACCAACGCGAACGAGAAAGCACCTTCGTAAAACGAGCATTGCGAGGCGTATACTCATCAAAATTTTCTTTACAGAGAAAGATCACGTACTGGTTGTTAGCATCAAGCATCTCCAACTCCCGAACCAAACGTTCGGTGTAACGACCCAACCCTTTACCAACTGACCCATAAAAACGAGCATCAATCCCTATGCGCATACATTCTTTATTTTTTCTGCTCATCTTGTACCACCAAAAGGAGCGCTTGTGAGGCAAGTATCTGAAGATGCTCCATATCCTCACTGTGATTAGTCACCTTACCAAGAAGCAGAAAGACATGCTTCCCTCCAGCAGCATATGGTGAACGGACAATGATAGTTTTTTCTTCTACCCAAAAAGCTTTCTTTTGGTCGAGTAAATATGGCGCCTGATAAGAACGGAAAAACTTTTTGCCAATACCATCAACAATAATACGCTCTTTGTTATCCACCACCAATAAAGCAGCCTTCTCAGTGCGAGCAAAGACCTTCACCGCCTCAAGAATTGGTTTGTATTTATCCGTCGGCTTGTTTTTTTTCAAAAGCATCTTGCGAGGCAACTCAAAGATGACCTCCTGAATGACGTCTAACTTACGATTCATCTCACCGATATAGGAATATGACTCCGAAAGATCTTTGGTAATGTTGTTAGTCTTCTTTTGGAGATTTACTTTCTCGGTATGAGCATGAAAGAAGGCTCTTTCTTTACTGAGGTAAAGAACCAGCCCTACCACCACAAAAGCAAAGATAGCGAGCGACTCTGTGTCATCCTGAGAGAGAATCCACGTACCTGAGCTAATCAGTTCGGGTGTCAAAACGACAAAAATAGAAAGAAGGAGATACACCCAATACATTTTTTGGAACGTTACGAATTAAACAGAAAGTCCTCGCAGATATTCTTTGAGCTTTCCGCCAACTTCTGGATGTTTCAAACCAAGGGCAATAGTGGCCTTCACAAACCCAAATTTATCACCACAATCATGACGCTCGCCCTGAATCTCATGTCCATAGAGTGCCTTATCATTGCCAAGATGCTTAATAAAAGCATCTGCCAAACGCACCTCTCCATCGACACTTCCATCCTGGAGAGTCTCGAGTGTCTCAAGCATATCCCAGGTAATAACATACTTACCAATAGCCACGAGATTAGATGGAGCCTCTTCTTTCTTTGGTTTTTCGACAAACTTAGTAATCTCATGTGTCCCCTCACCTACTGGCGTGGTCGCTACCACACCGAACTTAGAAACTTCTTCTGGATCTACTTGAGCCAGAGCCACCACAGAATCGCCATAGCGTTCATATACAGACAGAAGTTGTTTTATAGCTGGCACCTCGCTATCTACCAAGTCGTCACCGAAAAGTACCGCCACAGCCTCTCCTTCATTCACTAAGTGCTTGGCACAGAGAATAGCGTGCCCATCCCCCATCGGGACTGGCTGACGAACGTACGAGAATTTAGCTAGTCCTGAAATCTTCTGTACTGTCTCAAGAAGCTCATGCTTATTCTTCTCCACTAAAGTATCCTCAAGTTCATAAGAAACATCGAAGTGATCTTCAATAGCTCGCTTACCACGACCAGTAACAAAGATAATTTCTTCAATACCTGAGGCTACTGCTTCTTCCACAAGATACTGAATAACTGGTTTATCAACCACAGAAAGCATCTCTTTTGGTTGGGCTTTAGTAGCTGGTAGAAAGCGAGTTCCAAAACCAGCGACTGGGAGAATAGCTTTTTTGATAGGTGTAGACATAGAGCTTATTGTTTTAGAGCGACATAACGCTTGATTTCTTTATTATGTTCTTCGATGGCCTCACAAAGTTCTTTGGCAAAAGTGCTACTCATCTGCTTTTCCTTGGCAAAGATACCCGCTTCAAGTAATGAGTCATGTGTGCCTGTATCAAACCATGCCCCCTCAATAGTACGTACATCGAGTTCACTCTCTTTGAGATATGCTTTGTGAATATCTACTATCTCGAGCTCTCCTCGCGATGACGGCTTGAGACTCTTGGCGATTTCGGAAGCCCTCCCATCAAAGATATAGATACCTGGAATAGCATAATCACTTTTCGGAGCACTTGGTTTTTCCTCGATCGAGATAACTGTCTGATTTTCTGGATGAAACTCCACCACTCCGAAACGTTCTGGATCACTCACCTTCACTGCGAAGATTCTCCCTCCTTTTTCAAATGATTGAATTGCGTCCGTGAAATCATCTTCGAAGATGTTATCACCAAGAATCATCACGCTTGGCTCACCATCAAGAAAGTCCTCAGCAAGGAGATAGGCATCAGCCAGTCCTCGAGGACTCCGCTGGACGATGAAGCTGATACGGATGCCATATTTTTCTAGGAGTGATCCCAAAAGATTGAGGTAGTTACCGGAGTGATCCGGTGACACAATCACGAGAATATCTTTGATACCTGCTTTAATCAATGTATTCAGCGGATAGAAAATCATTGGTCTATCATAGACCGGCAGAAGCTGCT
>JAYRRF010000019.1:0-3789 GCA_041910335.1 Candidatus Moraniibacteriota bacterium | reverse complement strand
TCGCGAATGCGAGAAGAAGTGATGTTGTATAGACTGTTTTTCGGTTTTTATTTTTTACATAAAACAGCATGGAAATGCAATCAGTTTCCTCATGAAATTATAGCATACTTTTTCCTTTGTAAATAGTGTTTTTGTGTATAAGTCAACAGCAAAATTCATATCTAAATCTCATCTCTTGAAAACAAAAAAATCCTCATATTTTCTGTGAGGATTTTCTTCATTTTGTACTCCAAAAAACTACTTGCTCATCTTCAAAACATCAATCACTTTTCCGTTGATGACGAAGTCATCCTCGTCTGTCAAAAAGATCGGCTTATGTTTACTATCGCTTGATTCTGGCAAGAGCACTATATTGCGACCATCAACAGTACGGTATGTTTTGACCGTCGCCATACCATCAATAACTACCAAAACTTTATCACCATTATCATAGTGTCTCCAGCTCGTATCCACCAAGATGAAATCGCCGTTTTGAATGGTTTTTCCGTTTATTTTAGCCTTATTCATGGAAGTTCCAGAGACCTGGACCGCAAAGACCCGACTCTTCGCCTGTGGACTGACAATGCGTTTAGATACTTTGAGGTATCCCTCGATATACTGATCAGCAAACATCGTGGCCGCACCAGCAGAAGCCATCCCAAAGACAGGCACATCGATGAAACTTTCAGTTGTCACTCCTTTGAGGCTGATGCCTCTATCCTCACTTGTGCGCTCGATATACCCTTTGGACTCGAGCTCATTAAGATACAAGAAAAAACTTCGTAAGCTCTTGAGTTTCAATCCGAGCTTCCCTGACTCTTCCTGGATTTCTCGCACAGTTGGCATTACGCCATGTTCAGAAAAGTAGCTCTTGATAGCTTGCAAAACGATTTTTTGTTTGGGTGTCAGTATTTGCATAAAATTATGTTTACCTAACTTTCACTTATTATTATATACTAGATGATATTCGTGTCAAACAAGGCTTTCTGTCAGGGGAAAACCGCGCTATACTGAACATAAATATATAAACCTATGGACAAAACCAGACTCGAAAATCTCTCAGATGGTGTATTCGCTATCGTACTCACCTTGCTCATCATAGAGATCAAGGTGCCCGAATTCCATCAAGATGTCGTCACCAATCTTGATCTTTGGCTTGCGCTTTGGAAAATCACCCCCCTTTTCCTGAGCTACTATCTGAGCTTTATTGTCCTTGCTATGTTCTGGCTCTCACATCACAGCCTCTACGGACTCATAGCTAAAAACGTCAATCGCGTGATGATTCTCTTGAACTTCTTCTATCTCTGCATGATTGCCTTCATTCCTTTCTCATCACATCTGATCGGAAGTTACCCGACCAACGAACTCGCTTTCATCATCTACGGACTCAACGTCCTCGCTATCGGCGCTGCTAACCTCGCCCTTCTCTGGTACGCTATCTATTCTAACGAGATAGATACTTCTCATATCACTCGGCGTCTTTTCAAACAAGCGATGTTTCGACTCACCCTCACTCCTTTTTCCACGCTTATCGGCATCGCTATCGTCTTCATTAGTATTCCTTGGGCACTCTTTTTCTTTGCCTTCCCTATCTTCTTCAATATCATCCCAGGGGCACTATCCTACCTCGAAAATAAGCTCCACTTTTCCCTTGATTAAAGGAATATTGTATATAAAACAAAGCACCCTATTTCCCCCGGGTGTTTGGGTCAGCGCGTAGCTTGTAATTCGTTCATTGCTTCCTCCATCAGCCCCCACAGACGGTTAATAACCTTCCCGTCCTTCGGCGATACCGTTGGAAAAAAGTCTCTATAGATACCAGCATCGGGGTAATAGTATACCCAGGTATCGCTTATGACACGGTCTTGCTTGTCAGGGCTACAGGCACCGAGTGTGCGGAGGTTATGCAGCCGATCCGCAAACTTGGCAATCAACACCTTAGTACCACCTGCGAACACTTGATGCGTGTACTCGAGGACATCTTGCCCTGGGTACTTCGTCAATGCTTCAAGTTTGTAGGCGATGCGGTAATTGAAAGCCCGACAAATTTCCGCATGAGTCGGCGGAGTCCGATGCCTAACCTCACTCACATCATGCAGACACGCCAGCGTGATAGTCTCAGGATCAGTGACCACCGTCTCCTGGAGCAAGATCCAGGCAGCTGCTCTTGGATGGTCACAGTACTCGCTCCCATCCTCCCGTGGTTGGCCAGCATGCCATTCACCACACCAATCCCAGGCTAACATGGTCATGTCGACCGCTTCTGGATAGAAGTGCTTACTTTCGATGCAGGCTTTGAATTCCTCCCGGCTAGGAGGCAAGATAATGCGTTGCATTTTCCTCTCCTACGGGTACGTCACCCCTCATTGGATGACTCTCTATTCAATCAAAAAATGGCTCTGTTGTCAATAAAAAACACAAAACCCGCCTTTTACAGCGGGCTTATGTGACCTACACCAAGACCAAAAAATTCCCTTAATTTAATCATTGATGTGTAAAATTTTAACCTATCTACCGGTTGAAATAACTACTCAAGTTCGCAGAGTATCTCCCGAAGGAGTATTTCACCTAATAAAACAATCAAAATCTTTTGCGGTTAGTCCTGGTACATATTACGAAGTTCATTCTTAGTATTCTTTACTACGGCCAAGCGAGTGCGAAACATCTGCTTAGCTATCAAATATGTAAAGTTCTGACCGAATGGTTCAGAGCTTGATATTGACTATCAACTCTATTCACCGATACTCCCTAGAAAGGAGGTGATTCATCCACAGCTTCCGCTACGGATGCCTTGTTACGACTTCACCCTTATTACTAACCCTACCGTCGTCCCCGGTTTAACGCAGGGCCTTCTGGTATTGCCAGCTCTCTTGGTGTGACGGGCGGTGAGTACAAGATCCGAGAACGCATTCACCGTTGCGTGGCTGATCAACGATTACTAGTGATTCCAGCTTCATGCAGGCGAGTTGCAGCCTGCAATCCGAACTGAGACCGGGTTTTTGGGATTGGCTCCCCCTCGCGGGTTGGCTACCCTTTATTACCGGCCATTGTAGCACGTGTGTCGCCCAAGGTGTCAAAGGGCCATGCTGATCTGACGTCATCCCCGCCTTCCTCCCACTCACTTGTTCACAATGAATATCATTATGCTCAAATGAGTGGGCAGTCTAAAGTGACATGTATAACACTTTACAGGGGTTGCGCTCGTTTCCCGACTGAACGGAACATCTTACGACACGAGCTGACGACGACCATGCAGCACCTGGTCTAGCACCCTCGAAGGACATCCCATTTCTGGGCTCTGCAGCTAGATTTCAAACCTTGGTGAGGTTCCTCGCTTATCGTCGAATTAAACCACATGCTCCACCACTTGTGCGGATCCCCGTCTATTCCTTTGAGTTTTAAGCTTGCGCTCGTACTTCCCAGGCGGCATACTTAACGCGTTAGCTGCGGCACAGAAAGGGTCGATTCTCCCTGCACCTAGTATGCATCGTTTACGGCGTGGACTACTAGGGTATCTAATCCTATTCGCTCCCCACGCTTTCGTGTCTCAGCGTCAGAAATGTGCCAATCAGTTGCCTTCGCCTTGGGTGTTCCTTATGATATCAACGCATTTCACTACTACACCATAAATTCCACTGATCTCTCACACTCTCTAGACTAACCGTTTCAAATGCGAGTTCGGGGTTGAGCCCCGAGATTTAACATCTGACTAATTAATCCGCCTACACACGCTTTACGCCCAATAAATCCGGATAACGCTTGAGGTCTCTGTATTACCGCTACTGCTGGCACAGAGTTAGTAACCTCTTA
>JAYRRF010000018.1:0-10990 GCA_041910335.1 Candidatus Moraniibacteriota bacterium | reverse complement strand
GCAAAACTCAGTATTGCATATTTTATTTTCCCTTTTATAGCCAGTCTTATTTTACAAGGACAAGATGTGGGTTTGGTAAGAGAGCTCTCTCTAAAGCTGAGTTTAGAACAACAGGAAAAACTTTTTCGATTTTCAAGAAAGATACTTTGGAAAAGCATATCCTTTTTTTCTTTTTGCGCGATAGGAACCTACTTACTTTTTGGTCAAGTTTTTGGACAAAGAGGAGATGTTGTATGGGGACTCTTTTTTATTCTGTGTGTGATTTTTGCATTAAGGAATTATGCAGATGCGTTCATTCGAGCTAAAAAGTTTTTCGGTTTCCAAAGCTTTGTCAGGTTTCTGGAGGTGTCGTCTATATTGAGTATCAGTCTTTTGGTGTATCAAATATCACCTACTCTATCAGGGGCTATAGCTTCTTTGAGTGCAGGATCATTGATTTTTTTTCTAGCAACTTTTTCGAAACTTCAGCTTGGAAGAGATTTGTCTTTTTCAAGAGAAAATACTTCGAATCAGGAAGTATTTCTAAAAAAGTTTCTTATCTACAGCAGACTGAGTTTACTTGGAGCGACAGCTTCTATTTTTCTTTATGCCTTCGATAAGTTACTATTGGCCCAGACCATAGGCTTTGAGAGAGCGGGAATTTATAGTGCGTACTTTGCGGTGACGGTAGCTCCAGCATTCGTGTTGCAGTCCGCATTTGTGAATGTATTTTTTCCATGGATTGCTGGAATAGAGAGCAATAGACTGGCCATCTTCCAAAAAATAAACTCTGTATTAAGAGTAGTGAGTATCCCTTTTGTGTTAAGCATTTTTGTTGGCGGTACCACGTTATACTTTCTATTTGGTAAGCAGTACCCGTACTCCCTACTGGAGATGAGCATTTTTTCTTTATATGCTTTCTTAACATTTGTTTTTGGCGTTAAACAGTGGTTTTTGGCTAGTATAAGTCGTTCTGCTATACTATTCTCATCAGTAAGCGCATGGGTTTTTGCTACTCTTCTTTGTGCGTGGATATATTTGATGAGCGGGACACTGGATATGAAGTTGCTTATACTTGGAGTATGCTTCATCATATTTCTTCTCATAGAATTCACGGACTTTCTTATTCGAACAGAAGGGGTTAATAATAAAAAATATGAAGATTGATCTTGGTTGTGGATTGCAAAAAAAAGCTGGTTTTACTGGAGTGGATAAAATTGATCTACCAGGGGTAGATATTGTTTGTGATGTTGATACCCAGAAATTACCCTTGAAGGATAGTTCAGTCAGTGAAGTGTATTCTATGCATTTCATGGAACATGTTTCTGATCTTGTGGCGGTGATGGAAGAATTATGGAGAGTGTGTCAGAAAGACGCTAAGATTACTATTGCTGTGCCGTATTTTACCTCAGTAGGGGCTTTTCGTGACCCTACTCACAAGCACTTCTTTGCCTACGAAACGTTTGATCATTTTACCAATAGCGCGAAGGTGCCAGCTTTTTATTCTGAGGCAAAATTTTCGATTACTCAAAAGCGCATTCTTTTTTATCCTTCCAATTCTAATTTTTACGGCAAAATACGCTTTCTCCATATGATGCCTTTTCAGATATTAGCTGATATATTCCCGTATTTTTACGAGCATTCTTTATTTAAACTCTTTGCTGCTCGTGATCTTTATGTCGAATTGCGTGTTGTGAAATAAGATACGATATCTATGATAATGGATAAAGTGAGTATTTTGATTGTTTCATACAATGCCGAACGATTTCTTGAAAAAACTCTCAAGAGCTGTTTACAGCAAACATACCAAAATATTGAAATACTTCTCCTCGATAATGCTTCTTCTGATGGGACCACCGCTCTTGCCCAGGCTGTAGCTCAACAAGACAGTAGGTTACAGGTATTTCATTCAAAAAGAAATCTTGGACCGTACGGCGGATTAAACTTTTTACTAGAGAAAGCAACTGGGCAATATATAGCTATTCAAGACCATGACGATATCTGGTTGCCAGAAAAAACTGAAAAGCAGGTAGCTTTTCTTGATCAGCATCTGGAATATATCGGTTGTGGAACCCTCACAGAATACTACTTTGAGTCACAAGAACTGTTTGTTTGTCCAAGTAATTCTCTTGACACATTATTTGTTGACCATACGTCGCTCCTATTTAGAAATAAGGGTTTTCGCTATGAAGCACAGCATATCTTAGCGGACGAGCTTTTTGAGAGAAAAACTCTGTCAAAGCATGGAAAACTTGCTTGCCTGCAATCTCCTCTGACCATTCACAGAATCAAAAGAGACGGTGGTAACCTTTCTTCTTCGCGGATAAGACTAAAAAAATCAATTTTGCGAGACTATTTTTCGCTACATGGATATTCTTTTGGGAGTTTCAAATATTTATTGATTACTCTCATCGGACCATTTTTTGGTGAAAAAGTAGTATGGTTTGTAAGAAGAAATCTTACCTTACGAGATGCTGAGTGGCAAACAAAGGATGAATTTCAGGCCAGGCATCCCGATGTAGACTTCTATGTAGCTTAGGTATTTGTTGAGGAAGATATCTTTTCAAAGAGCGACGTCCATTGTTGACATGTTTTCTCGATGGAGAATCTTTCCTTGATTGTTGTGAGACTATTATGCTTTAGAGAGGTCTCAGTCTTTGGATCGGTTAATATTGCGAGGAGGGCATCAAAAATCATTTGACTGTTTTTGACTGGTACCAAAAGACTATCTACATTATGAGTAAGTAGATCCTTATTTTCTGGAATATCGCTACTTATAATAGGGAGCGACGAAGCCATAGCTTCTTGAATGGCATTGCTCATTCCTTCATAGAAGGTCGGTAGAACAAAGATCCGAGCAAGTTTGAGGAGCTTAGGAACATCTGACCTTTTTCCAAGCAGAAGAATATGCTCTTTACTTACGTAGGTTTCCTTTTGTGAGATGAGAGAGTCCCTTTCTGGTCCATCTCCCACAAGGAGGAGGTAGAGATTTTGTTTTTGCCTGAATAGCCGCTCAAAGGCTTCAAGTAAGTATCTGTGTCCTTTATTTACGAAAAGATTGGCCACACAAATTATAATAGATGCATCTTGTGGAATGTTGAGTTTTTCTAAGATATGTAAATCCTTTTGTTGGCTTTGAAAAAAAGAGACATCAATTCCATTAGGAATAACGGTAAGCTTTTCTTCTGGTAGCGCCAGTGTGAATGATAGGTGTTTTTGTGCAGTTTTGGTTTGGACGACGTATTGAGTGACAAGTTTTTTGGTGAATCTATCAATAGAGCGAAGAAATTCCCATTGGAGTAAAGCACCACGTTGACTGCAGATAATATTCTGTATACCAAAGATTCTTCCGAATATCCTCCCAAAGAGATCGGCATGGATAAGATAGGTGACCAAGATGTCGGGGGAGAATTGTCGAACAACTTTTCTGAACCGAAAAGGAAGAAGAGGAATATCTATAATGGAGCGGAGATGTAAGTAGGTTACTTGAATGCCGGCTTGCTCCAGTTTTTCACCTATTGGGCCATAGCCCTTAATGCAACAGACCACGTTTTCGAAATTGTCTTGCAAGAGAGGTAGAGTTTTCAGGAGGGCATTTTCAGCGCCCCCAATTTCGAGACCAGTAATGAGATGGAGGATTTTCTTTTTCGGCATACACTAATCAAAATATTCCTGAAACCAAAGCTCAAGTGTGATGAGAGCCCAGATATGATATCCATAATCTACCCGAGTGGCACAGTGTTCGGCTAAAAGTTTCTCGAGAGCTTCTCTTCTGAAGAGATTTCTTGAGAGAGCTTTGTCAGAAAGGAGGGTCTCACGCGCATATTCTTTCAGTTCACTACGAAACCATTTGTGAATTGGGATACCAAAACCCATCTTTGGTCGAAACATGACTTCATCAGGAACTATACCGCGCAAAGCTTCTTTCAGAATGTATTTTTTGTCATTCCAGCCTTTGAGTTTAAGTGAGAAAGGAATCTTGGCTGTGAGTTCAAGGAGTTCATGATCAAGAAAGGGTGATCGTCCCTCAAGTGAGACAGCCATACTGGCTATATCTACCTTGGTCATTAGTGCACCCGGAAGATAGGTGACAAAGTCTGCATAGACTGCCTGCTCGGTCTTGTTCTTGGATCCTGATTCAGAGAAACGATCAGAGACGATGCGATAGGAATCCTGAGAGGCTACTTTGTGTCGAAAGGAGTCTGTGTAGAGCTCATCTTTCATTGCTTTGGAAAAATAGGCAAGATAATTGACGTAACGGTAGCTGTAATCTTGGCTCAGCGTTTGAGCAAAACGATAGACGCGGTCAAAAAAAGTAGTCCGAAAGACAGAGGCTGCGAGTTTGGTGATAGGAAGGACAATAAATGCGTGGAGTGGACCAACTATGTCATAAAGAAGAGAAAACTTGAGAACACTGTAGCGTCCATAGCCAGCAAAGTTCTCATCACCACCATCACCATTTAAGGCGACGGTCACATGTTCTCTGGTGAGTTTACTGACTAGGTATGTTGGAAGAGCACTTGAATCCGCAAACGGCTCTTCATACTGACGGACGAGTGATGGGAGAAGATTGATAGCATCAGCTTCGACTACGAATTCGGTATGGTCAGTGCCAAATTTCTCGGCTACTTGCTTGGCATAGGGGAGTTCGTTATGACTATCTTCCTTGAAGCCGATGGAAAAAGTTTTGACTGGAGATGTGCTATGTTTCGTCATAAAGGCGACCACAGCACTTGAGTCAATACCGCCTGAGAGGAAAGCACCAAGTGGCACATCGGATATCATTCGGAGTTTGACAGACTCATCGAACTTATCAAGTATACGTCTTTTCCACTCTGCTTCACTTAAGCGAAGTTTAGTTTTGTAGGAGAGTTGCCAGTATTGTTCGATCATCACCTCTTTCGTTTTGAGTGAGAGTGTCAGGGTGTGAGCTGGGGGGAGTTTTTTGATATGCCGAAAGCCCGTCAGGGGGGCGGGGACATACTGCAATGTTAGGTAGTGATGGATGGCTTCGTAATCGGGTTCACGTACGTATTCTGACTGAGTGAGGATGGCTTTAAGTTCTGAAGCAAACATAAAAACCTTGTCATCAAGGTAGTACTTGAATGGCTTTTTGCCGACACGGTCACGAGCGCAGAAGAGAATCTGTTCCTGTTCATCATAGAGTGCAAAGGCGAACATGCCTCGTAGATGTTGCACGCAGTCTTTACCATACTCAGCGTAGAGAGCGAGAATGACCTCTGTATCAGAGTGAGACTGAAACTGATAGCCTTTTTTGATCAACTCGGCCCGCTTCTCTTGGAAGTTATATATCTCACCATTGAAGACTATTTCATAGCGATCAAGGTAGCGCATCGGTTGGTGACCAAAGGGGGAGAGATCGATGATAGCGAGTCTCTGGTGTCCCAAGCCCACAAGGGCGTCTGATGAAAGATATGTGCCGCTATCATCTGGTCCACGATGAACCAAACTCTGGTTCATTTGGTCGAGCTCCTCGGAGGTCACCTGCCGGTGATCAAGACGGATTTTACCGATGATTCCACACATAAAAAGCTTTATTAAGCCATTAGTTTACTTGTCTATCATAGCGTATATAGGCTATACTGACAAAAATTAGCTGATATATACATGTATGGAAATAGTGGCATGCAAGGTTTGTGGAGGAGACGAATGGATACCGGTAGTGGAAAGTCGGGATTTTCTTCATGATCTTCCAGGACGATTCACTATCTGTCGTTGTAGCGACTGTGGTTTTATGGCGACTAATCCGAGACCAGATGCAGAAGAAATTCTCCAGTACTACCCAGAAGAATACGGTCCGTACCAGCTCAACACCAAGCGGGTAGAAAAAATGGTAGCACACCAGAAAAAACATCCGTTTCTTTTCAGCTTGGTCAATCCAGGTATCTTCCAAGTGGGAAGAGAGAGGTGTGAGAAGTGTGCGCTCAGCGTTTTAGAGATTGGTTGTGGAGCAGGAAACTTTCTCTATGAGTTGAAGCTCCGTTTTCCGAAGTGGCATCTACGAGGCACTGACTTTAGCAAAAAATCTATTGAAACATTGAAGTCATATGATATCGAGGCATACGTATCAGACTTACAGAAGCTACCAGAAGCAAATCAGTCACAGGATATCGTTTATGCCTTCATGATTATCGAGCACTTACACTTCTTGGAGGAGACACTTACCGAAGTAAAGAGAGTGCTCAAAGATGATGGAAAATTCGTCGTAGCAGTGCCGAATATTGCTAGTTGGCAATTTCGGGTTTTTGGTCCGTATGCTTATATTCTCCATCTTCCTGCTCATCTTTATCATTTTACAGAAAAAACAGCGAAGCAGCTCTTAGAGAAGCATGGTTTTGAGGTAGAAAAGACTGTATACCATCGAACACTTCAAGACAGCTCTTTCAGTTTGTGTAATGCTCTACGAGAGAGTAGTCTGCCTGAATCAGTCAAAAGACTACTTCTGAAGATATTTCGTTGGCGTACAGTGTACCATTTCATCACGCTACCATTTGCCTATCTCCAATCTTGGACTAAGCAGTCACCAACGATGACACTTATTCTAAAGAAGAAATCTTCCAGAGACTGATACCATTAATATCGTAGATTTTTTCGAGAGGAGAAAACTTGTCTAGTTGGGCATCAAAAAAGTTTTGATTCTGATACCAATCTCTCGTTGCATAGAGAGTAGAGAACTTTTGTTTTGAGTAAAGAATGTAGAGAGGACGTTTCTCAAGGTCTTTGTTTTTATGGATAACGTATTCGATATCATGAATGATGGAAGTTGTCTCCTTGGTAGGGTGTTCCATGAGTCTGGCTATGACTCTTTCGAGACGAGCATTTTGGTTAGCTGGTAGAATGGTTTCGTAATGATCGCTGAGGAAAAATGATTCTCTGGGAGTAAGAAGTTCTCTCTTGCCGAAGTTTTGGATAAGAGGAGCATTGCCAGGTTGACTGATAATGAGAGCATTCTTGGGGAGATTCTGCTCAATCCAGAGAGCAGCCTGATACTCATCGCTGGTAGTCAGAGATTTTTTGCCGTGGGCAATGTAAAGAGAAGCACTGACGCCAAGTACAGCACTGAGAAAAAGAATGAACATTAAGAGTCGGCAGTGAAATGTGCGAATACGAACCTCTTTTCTTGCTGTTATGAATAATAAGAACAAGAAAAAGAAGGTAAGGTCAAAGAAAATCCAATAGCGTTCAGGAATAAAGGGAGAATTGAGTCGAGGGAGAATTTCTGCGAAGGTAATCCAAACTATCAGGAGTCCAGTCAAGTAGAGAGAGGAAGGTTTGAGGAAAAAGGATCGACTGCGTTTATCAAAAATAAAAAAGAAGAACAGAGAGAGGAATAATATGAAGATCGCGGGGGAGAGGTAGTAGCCGTAGTATTGGGTAGCTCCAAGGATGCCTTGCCAACCAACATTGTTATGTGCTCCAGAGCTGCTGTTGCTGTAGCTACTTAGAAACCAGATATGCCACTTGGTATAGTCAGAGATATCAAGGAGTACCTTGAGTGCGAAATAGCGGAGAGTATCTGAGAGAGAAAAAAGAACCGCTATTAAGATGCTGACTGTCGACAATGTACTCACGATGATCGCTGGATTTTTGAATATCTCCTTTCGTTCTAGTATTTTCGGTAAGAAAACGGTAGGAGTGAGTAGAAGAAAAAACCAAAAAAACTCGTGGTATTTCACGCCGGCTACGAGTATAACCAAGAGAAGGCCGGTGAGAGTTACCGAGAAAGATTCTTCTATTAAAAGAACAAGGTAGAAAATAATGGGAAGAAAGATCAGAAGAATATTTTGTGGACGTGTCATGTCGATTTCCATACTGAGGACAGGGATGCTCAGTAGAAGAGTATAGGTCGTGAGCTGATAGAGAGGAGAAAGTTTGCCTTTTCGTTCGAGGATGCGGTAGGTCACAAGGAAGTAAGTGAGGTGCAGAGGGATAAAGAGGAAGATAAAAAGAGTATAAGGTGAGGCCTGTAAGAGGATGCTTAAGATACTGACACTTGCCTGAAAGAAGGCGCGATATTCTTGGTGAAATGCTTGGTCTGAGATATTTCTTTCAATAGAAGTGATATCTGTGTAGCCATCCCACTCTGGGATAAAGTGGTAGAAATGAAAGAAGGAAGTATGTAGCAAGGCAAAAAGAAGGATGGAGAGGGTGAGAGGAATTATCTTTTTTGGATGTGGGAAGAAGGTGGGGAGAGGCGCTCGAGCAGAAGGCTTGCGCACCAGGTGACCAAGGTATAAGAGTAACAGAATGCTACAGAAAAAAAGCGAAATATGTTCTATGGAAAGAGTGAGAAGTTGTAGTTTTACTCCTATATAAAATAATGGAGTAAAAAAGAAAAAGAAAAGCCCAAGACCAAAAAAGAAAGTGTCAAAAGGGTGCCAGGCTTTCCCCAAGGCTTCGCGCACAATAAAGAGGGGTAAAAGAAAAAAAAGATATACTAAGATGAAAAGAATAAGAGGGAGAGCAATAGTAATGGTAGGATTTTGCTGTAATCCAAAAACAGCTAGGAAAAAAAGACAGCAAAAAAGAATATGATAACGAGCGATGAGGGGCATATTTTTAATGAGATGAAGTGAGGAGAGTATGGTATCGATTGGCACTCTCTTGCCAGTTGAACTGTCTGTAGACAGTTTCTTTGCCCTGTACAGCAAGACGGTTCCTGAGCGCAGCATCATGAAGAAGGCTGGTGAGAGCTTCTGCTATTTCTTGGGGATCGCTATCAGTGAGAAGGAGGCCGTTTTGTTTGTGAATGATAATCTCATTGGCGCCCTCATGAGGTGTAGCAATAGTAGCATTTGAACAAGCAAGTGCTTCTAAGAGAGATGTAGAAAGTCCACCACCTGGGTAAGAAGAATGAATAAAAATGTCAGAGCTTTTGAGATGACTCATGACTACCTGTCTTGGTTGAGCGCCATGAAAGATGACGGGGAGACCCAGAGCCCTTTCTTGAAGAGTATTCATATCTTCTCCGTCTCCAATAATGTGAAATTCTAGAGAAGCAAGATCTTGGGGAGATAGAAGTCGTAAGGCTTCGAGGGTATTGCCAATGCCTTTCCAAGCATAGAGTCTGGCCGCGGTGGTGACAATAGTCTTGTTGGTTTTTTTGGGGGTGGGTGTGACACTTTCTATCTCTGCAAAGTCGAGGCCTCGATAGATGATGGGGGTATTTCTCTTATCAAAGCGCTGTATGAACAGAGCAACAGCCTGAGAGATGGCAATATTCTGGTGAGAATAACGAAAGAGGAGAGAGCCAAGGGTCTGATCATAGAGGTAGGCAAGAAAGGTAGTGAGAGAGCTAGAAAGTTTGACGTAGTCAGAGCCGTGCTCAATGTGAATCAGTGGGATACGAAAAACTTTGGCATACAAAAAGCCAAGAAAAGAAGAAAAGAAGAAGCGGGTACGAGTGATGACTGTACCGGGGCGATTTTGCTTTTGACATATCTTATGGCAGATACTCCAAAAAGCAGGAAGCCAGAATTTTGGTAGAGGGTAACCAGAAACGATTTCAAAAGCTGGGTAGCGTATGATTTCACCCCAAGCAGTCTGTTCTTGAGATGGTGTGTCGCTAGGGAGGTGAGGAGTGATGACAGTGATAGTGTAACCAAGTCGAGAAAGCGCCGCGTTCCATTCGGCGCTGTGAGTTTCAAGACCGCCCATGTGTGGTGGGTAGTAGGGAGTAAAAACAAGGAGTTTCATGAAGTTGTTAGTTGTCTAAGTCTTTTAGGCTTTCTTGGCGAGTCAGCGTAGTGATCTGCTGCTCAAGTCTTTCAATAGCAGAGAGGAGTTTGAACACCATGAGGAACACCAAAAGGAAGCCAGCCAGTATAACGGCGTTGATATTTCCTTCAATCCCAATAAGTTTGGCGAGGGTGTTACTGATATGAGGGAAGGTCACTACAAGTGCCATGCCACCCCAGATGACGATACGAACGAGGAGCTTGAGGAATGTTTGGTTACCCGTGCCACTGAGAAAATTTTTGAAACCCTGGAAAAGCATGAGAGCAGCGAAGAGAACAATGATGATTTGGTAGAGAGCAAAATGCATAGGAATAATGTATAAAAGTTAAGAAATCATGTGCCAGATAATTTTGTAAAGCGTTTTCAACCCATTCACGAAGCCTTGTTTCTGGATTTTCCCCATACTGTATTCAGTATAACGTACCTCGATAGGGACCTCACAGTATTTCAATCGATGAAGGTAGATTTCACGGATGACCTCACTGTCGTATTCGTAGCGATCAGTGCGGGTGTTGATGTATTCCATCGCATGACGCGAGTATGCACGAAAACCTGACTGACTATCAGATACCCAGAGGCCATAGATATACCAAGTGACTGCATTGCCAATATGATTGGCAAGAATCTTATACCAGGGCATGCCCTTGGGATTTTTGAGGCGTGTACCAAGAGCGACATCATAACGACCCTCTTCGAGTGGCTTGATGAGTGCCTTGATGTCGTGTGGGTTGTGTTGACCATCGCTATCGAGCGTCACGACAATCCTAGCGCCGAGCTTTTTGGCGGCTTCTATACCAGTTTTGGTAGCAGCTCCTTTGCCACGATTGATTTTGTGTCGTAGCGCGATGATACCAGGTATGCCACGAGCTACTTTAAAAGTATCATCACTCGAACCATCATCAACAAGAATGACATTCTCGTAACCAGCTTCTTGGATTTCCTTGATGACATCACGGATAATCTTAGCTTCATTGTAGGCGGGAAGGACAATCCACATAGGGTGAGAAAATACAGGATGAAGAATTAGGAATTTTTTTGTTTTTTGAACCAATGGAAGGTAGAAGAGAGACCATCCTTTAAGGAAACTATCGGATTCCAGCGAAGTTCTTCATTGGCGCGGGTAGCATCAAGAGAGCTTGTGCGTTGTTCCCCAGGCTTTCCCTCGGCATGAATTTCCTCAAAACCTTCTTCAAAGAAAGAGTTAAGCGTATGAAAGAGTTCATTGACTGAAGTTTCTTTGCCAGTACCGATG
>JAYRRF010000017.1:0-9483 GCA_041910335.1 Candidatus Moraniibacteriota bacterium | reverse complement strand
AGACCGTGATGAGTTGTTCTCCAGTCGTCGTACTCGTCAGACGATTGGAGATATCGAAACGAGTCAACCCACTCATTGTTGCCACAAGAATAACGATGCTACTTATGAGTACGAGAGTGCCTACAGTGAGACTAAGAAGGCGCTTCTTCCACCAATGCTTCCTGACAAAATAAAGACCCCCGACGAAAAGCACTCCCCCTCCAACAAATGTCGCTAGCCACGCACTTCGAGCCACGGTCAAGATAAGGATAAGGAATGAAAGAGCATACAAACCTCCTACACCAATGAGAAGTACTGGCTGACGGAAATACTGTTTGAGGCGCAACGCTCGCCACCACAACCCAATGCTCATGAGCACTACCAAAGAAGCAAAAAACCCAAGCCAATCCGCCTCGAAAAAAGTGCTATTCGGACGACCCTCCATCACCATGAAGGCTGAATCTCCTCTTAGAAAGGCTATGCTCTGCCACAAAGCCACCAAGAGTACTATAACTGTCGACACTCCTCCCGACCAGACGAAGAATGGTTTCCATCCTTTCTGCGAGAAAAGATAACGCCATACTCCGTACAATACTACGAATGAGGCGAGCACGGCCGCTTCTTTTAGTGCCCTTTCTGGAGCAAGCGCTTGCGGTACCGCCAGAAAAGCTCCTATAAGAAGTATTCCTACTGCTCCGTCTACCACACTCCAAGTAAAGAACGGCCAGCGAATCTTGCGGGTGGCAAACTGAACTCCTAACGCTAAAACAAGCAACACCGTGACATACTGATACGGCTTGAGCGCAATCGCGGCATCAGCCCCAAGAAGGCTCGTCATTTCTAACGGGAGCGTCGCTAAGAGTAAACTCCCCACCCACCCCGGACGATACAAAGCAGCAAGGAAGACGAGAAACCCATAAAAAGCAACATGCGTACTATCAAGCGTAAAGCCAGACCAAAATGGCATGAGAGCAAGAAAGAGCGTCACTAGACTGATGACTACCAATTGCACCATTTCTTCCCATGGCCACTCTTCAATTTTCTTGAGTTGTATAATTACTTCTTCTTGTCTCATATCTGCTTCATAAGGATACGCCAAATACCATCGACGAAACTCCTCCATCCAAAATTGATAGCTACTTCTCTTCCATCTTCTACTAATTTATGATGAAGCTCCTTGTCATGAAGAAGTTTCTTCATGCTCCGAGCAAGTGCTTCCTGATCATCTGGATGCACATAAACCACAGCGGTCCCTCCCACTTCTGGGAGAGAGGATACTCGGGTGGTAATCACTGGCACACCGACTGTCATAGCTTCGAGCACTGGTAATCCAAAACCCTCATACCGACTCGGATAGACAAACATTTGTGCCAAAGCATACAGTGACGGCAAGTCTTCTTTTGACACATAGCCAAGCAATATGACTTTTTCCTCAATACCCAATTCTCGTATGAGAGCTCTCACAGGCGTAGCAAGTGGATTACTTTCAGAATGGATAGTCCCTGATATGACCAGTGGAAGTCGCTCTCGCTCCGGTAAGATACGAAGCAATGATGCATATGCTCGCAAGACTATCTCGGTGTTCTTACGCACTTCTAGTCCTCCGCCATGGTAGATATAGCGAGGTGGAAGTGAGTACTTGAGAGCTACTCGAGCTTTCTCTGGAAGCAAAAGTTCTTGTTGGAAGAGAGGGTCAACGCCTGGCATACAGACCTCAATCATGTTTTTATCTAAGGCAAAATGTTTGAGGATGTCATTTTTGGTGTGCTCCGAGACTGTAATGATATTTGTTGCCTTCTGGATAGCCTGCCGTACTCGAGACCAAAAGAACTGCTTGCGAAGAGTCCTCTGATACTCTGGGAATATCTCTGGAATAATATCGTGGACAAGCATGATATGCGGTATCCCATCCATAACAGTGGCGCTCTGGTACAAAGAAAAAAAGATTTGACATTGGTCACCTTGGCTTGCTTCTGGAAGAGACTCCGTTTCGAATAAATACTTCCGAAATTCATCGGCTCGTGGCCACCATGGGTTGAGAACGCGAATATGGACATTTTGAGGCCAATCACCTCTATCAAAATCTTCGAGAACATAGAGTAAAAACTGGTGTTCTTTGGCCTCTGGCAGGCGAAAGAGCTGATCAAGAAAATGCCAAGTCACCTGGCCAATTCCAGTCCCCGGTTGACGCAAAAATAAAGCATTGATACCAATCCTCATATGAAGATATTGTACCAAATTACACCACAAAAAGCACTCTTTTATCACTTCCATTGTATTGACAAAACTCTTTTTTAAGAGTATAATAAAAGGTCGATACAGTGCCTTTTTGTGCGCTCCGACAAGGGTCTTTCCGACCTTACTACAGTTCCTCTCCAACAGAAGAAGGTTTACACCACATGCGACGTTCCCCTTTGTTTCTGGGCGCTCTCGCTGCCCTCTTCATCTCTCAAGCCGCCTCGGCTCAAGAGGTGACCGCAGGCGTCGCCCTGCAGACGGGCTCTCCGGATGATAATGGCTTTGACTACACGATGGCCCCCACGGCTATCGGGGATATCAAGATCGAATTCGGCGACAACGTCGCAATGGGCGTGACCGGCTACAAGAACCTCGAGGAAGCGAAGGGCGATGAGCTTGATGCTACCCTCGATGTCACTCCCCTCAGGGGCGTGACGCTCACGGCCGAATACTACAGCCTCCGTACGGAACCTGACATAGTCCATCTCGGCGTGACAGTCGAGCAGGACACTGGTATTGGCACGTTCGACCTCTCAATGGGTCAATACCTGACCGCAGGACCGGACGCCACTCGTTTCCAAATCGGCTTCTCGCCGAAGCTTGGTAGCGAGTCGTTTGACCTCCGGGTCTACGGCACCCATGAACGTGGCTACGACCTCGAGCCGATCACCACCGCTGGTGTTGAAGCACAATGGCACCTGAATGATCGCTGGTCGATCACCGGTAACGCCATCATTCCCCTCAACTACCTCGACCAGGATGATCCGCGAGGCCAGGTCTTCACCGTCGGCCTCCGTGCAACCTTCTGAATCCGGGAATCTTCCCATCTCCGAAAGGGCCGGCCTGCATAACCGCAGTGTCCGGCCCTTTTGAATTTCAGCTTCTTGCCTGTTATAGGGCTTTTCTATACAATGAGAAGAGCAATTATTTATCCCTTTTTATGGAACAAACAAAAGCGTACGATTTGAAAAAAGTCTCTGTCATTGGTCTCGGCTATGTCGGTCTTCCCCTTGCCGTCCGTTGTCAGGAACGTGGTTATGAAGTCATTGGCGTCGATGTCGATAGCGCCAAGATTGATATGCTTGCCTCAGGTAAGCAACCCTTTTCTGATGAGTACCTCGAAGAAAACTTCGCCCTTTTCCCTCTTTCTGTCCTTACTACCGATCCGAGTGAGATCCGTGAAGCTGACGTTCATCTCATTGCTGTCCCTACCCCAGTCGATGCCCTCAAGCATCCTGACCTTACCCCTGTCATTGGCGCTACCGAAATGGTCGCGAGTCATGCTAAGAAAGGTGCTCTTGTTGTTCTCGAATCTACCGTGAATCCCTACGTCTCTGAAGAGGTCATCAAGCCTATCTTTGAGAAACATGGTTTCGTCATAGGTGAGGACATCTATATCTCTCACTGTCCAGAGCGCATCAATCCAGGTGATCCGAAATGGAATGTGACTAATATCCCTCGCGTCGTTGGTTCTTTTGATAAGACCGGACTCGAAATGTCTATTCAGTTCTATACTTCTATCATTGATGCAGAGATTCGTCCGATGAAGCACATCCGTGAAGCAGAGGCCGTCAAAATTCTCGAAAATTCTTTCCGCAACATCAATATCGCCTTCGTCAACGAAATCGCCCGTTCCTTTGATCGTCTTGGTATCGACGTCAAAGACGTCATTGATGGCGCAGCTACCAAGCCCTTCGCCTTTATGGCTCACTATCCTTCTTGTGGTGTTGGTGGTCACTGTATCCCAGTTGATCCACACTATCTTGTCGAACGTGCTAAGGAATCCGGCTTTAATCATGAATTCTTGAAACTAGCTATAAGCACTAACGACTCTATGCCTGCTTATACAGTAGAAAGGCTTCAAGACGCTTTGAATGAAATGGAACTCCCTATGAAAAATACGCGCGTCGGGGTACTCGGTCTTTCTTACAAGGCTAATGTCGCCGATCTCCGTGAATCTCCAGCAGAGGTGATTATTGAAGAACTAAAGAATCATAAGTGCCTCGTTGAAACTTTTGACCCACTCATCCCAGAACACTCTTCTATGGTTACCCTCGAGGCTATCCTGGAAAACTCAGATGCCCTTATTATCGCTACTAACCACCGAGAATTCATCGAAGCTCTTACTCCTGAGCTTCTCATCAAACACAATATCAAGACTATTATTGATGGCAAGAACTGTCTCAACCGTGATGCTTTCATGGCTCACGAAGACATCTTTATTTATCGCGGTATCGGTCGCTAGCCTATGATCTGGTTCATCATTCGTACTATCATTTGGATTACTGGTTTTGTCGTTGTAGCTACCTTTGTACTCAACTACTTTGGCTATGAACCAAACTGGCACTACGTAGAAGAGCGTCGTAGTTCTTGCCAGCAAGACCTCGAGCGCTGCAAGGCTGATATACTAGAAAAGAGCACGCGAGATGATATTGAGGCTATCAAATCTACCTGCCAGATAGAGTGCGTCAATCCGAAGCTCTTCATCCAAAAAACTCGATAGTTATTTTTGAATTTTACATTTTGAATTTTTAATTTTAAAAAAAAATATGCGCCTCATCGTCAACCTGCCCGCCTACAATGAAGCTGAGAAAATAGCAGAGACCATTGGTCGTATTCCTCGTCAAGTCGATGGTTTCAGTGAAGTACTCGTCCAGGTCATTGATGATGGCAGCAAAGACGCCACCCTAGAAGAGGCGAAACGTGGTGGTGCTGACTTCATCTATTCCAATGGGGTCAACCGTGGAATCGGGAAAACCTTTCGCCATGCCGTAGAGCGTGCCTTAGAGAACGGCGCGGATACAATGGTCAATATTGACGCTGATGGTCAGTTTGACCCGAATGACATCAAGAAGCTCGTCGTGCCAATTCTTACTCACAAAGCAGACATGGTCAGTGCTGACCGTTTCGATCACCTTGCTGCCAAGAACATTCCTTTCGTCAAAGATATTCTCAACCGTCTCGCAGCCAAGCTCATTGGCTCATTCATGAATGTGAATATCAAGGATCTCACCTGCGGTTTTCGTGCCTACAATCGCGAGTGCCTCCTCCGACTCAACCTTCCAGGCGACTTCACCTACACCCAAGAAGTGATCATTGATGCTCTCGGTAAAAACCTCAAAATCAAGTGGGTACCCGTAGCAGTAACGTACTACGAAGGTCGTAAGAGTCGAGTGGTGAAGACCATCTGGAGCTACGTCAACAATAGCTTCCGCATCATTATCCGAGCTATTCGCGATGTTCGTCCGATGAAATTTTTTGGTATTCCTGGTCTTGTCATGATGCTTCTGGGTGTTGTGTTTTTCATCATCTTCCTCGTTCTCTATTCACAAGATTTCAAAATTTCTCCTTATCGCAATTATCTCTGGTTTGGTGGTGCGAGCTTCTTTATTGGGTTACAGTTCTTTGTCTTTGCTCTTATCGCCGATATGATTCGTTCGTCACGTCGCCTCACAGAAGACCTGATGTACCAAATCAAAAAAGACCGCCACCAAAAATAGGTAATAGCGAATAGCTTTTAGCTTGATGATCAAATCATAACTCCCTCATCTTCATCCCATAAGCTATCAGCTCTAAGCTACAAGCTCTCCCTATGAAAATTCTCTTTCTCTCTCGAGCCTACCCACCAATTACAGGTGGTATCGAAAATCAAAACTATGCTCTCTCTGTCTGGCTTCCTACAATAACTGAGACTAAAACCATAGCCAACCTCAAAGGTAAGGCTGGTCTTCTTTTCTTTCTCCCCAAAGCACTCTTTTTGATCCTACTTCATGGCCGTCACTACGATGCGCTTTTACTCGGTGATGGCGTACTTGCTCCCCTCGGAGCTCTTTTCAAAATCTGTTATCCTCACAAAGTAGTCGCTTCTGTCCTTCATGGACTTGATATCACCTTTGCAACCAAAAAAGGTCTCCTCGCCAAAATCTACGCGGCAGTTAATATTCCATGTCTAAGGAGTCTTGATCTCCTAATAACCGTGAGCGAAGAAACCAAAATAACTGCTATTCAAGCTGGCATTGCCGAGGACTGCATTCAGGTTGTCCATAACGGTATCGACCCAGAAAGTGTTCTCCGCCCAACTACACGAAAAGAGCTCGAGCAATTACTCGGGTTTTCTCTTGAAGGTAAGTCTGTCATCTTGCGTACTGGTCGCTACGTAGTACATAAAGGTGTCGAGTGGTTTATTCGTGAGGTGATGCCTACCCTACCGGACAACGTTATCTTTGTCGCTGCTGGTGCTGTCGTCAAAAAGAACACACCTGGTGACCAGAATTATTTTCCTCTCTGTGAGAAGGCTGTCCAAGATCTTCATCTTGAGCATCGAGTTTTCTTATTGACTAACCTCCCCTGGGAACACATGCAGATTCTTTTCAATAGCGCTGACGTAGTCGTTTCACCGAATATTCCTATTCCAGGTAGTATGGAAGGGTTTGGTCTCTCTGTGCTTGAAGCTGCTATCTGCGAACGGCCTGTAATTGCCTCCGATCTCGAGGGCCTTAAAGACGCTATCAAGCAGAATGAGAATGGTATACTGGTTCCACCCAAAGATACGATCGCTTACAAAGAAGCCGTCCTGTCTTTTGTTAATGACACTCAGAAAGCCCAGTCTTTTGGTACCAAGGCTGCCGAGTATACCCGTAATCACTATCTCTGGTCTTCTATCGCTAAACAATACGTAACTGCTTTGGCAAACCACAAAAGCCAGGTACAATAAAGGTATGTGGTTTCCAACAGCTTTTCTTCCATTTCTCGTTATTCTTTTTATCCTGTGTTTCGGCATAGGCTGGTTTCTTTTGGAAGTGCTTTTCAAGAAAACTCCCACCCTCCTCACCACTTGGGAAAAACTTCTCTTTTCATTTACTCTCAGTCAATCACTCGTTATCTTTGGAATGATCGGTATTGGTAAGGCGGGTGTCAATATTAATGTCATCACCCTTTCTCTCTTCCTGACTTGCTTTACTCTCATTATTGCTGTTCTCTTTTCGCTGCTGACTAATTTCCAGCGTGATGCTTCATCAGAAACAACTTCTTTCTCTTTTTCTCACAAACAAGCTCTTCTCTTTGTCACTCTGATTGGCTTGACCCTCCTCGTCAAACATATTTACCTCGAGAATACGATTATTCCTACCGCGACTGATCTTGGCCATCATCTCTACTGGGCAAAATCGATCTCCGAAACAGGTCAACTTCCTTTCTACGCTGAACAAAACATCATCAAGGACGGCGCTGGTTTTCAAGTCACCCCTCTTGAACCAATCGCTGACTTTATTATCGGTGAACATCTTATGCTTGCTGCCATCGCTATGGTATCTGGCCTCAGTTATCTCAGCGCTTTTCCTGTTTTGTTTCTCCATCTGATCAATATCTTAAGTCTTCTCGCTCTTGCTACACTCAGCTATTATCTTGTGCGCGGTCTTCCTCTTTTCCAAAAAGATCATCCTTTATGGACGGGTGAAAATGCTTTTCTTATCACTCTTTTTCTTTTTGGCCCACTCTATTCTCTTGGCTCACCCCAAAGTAAATTCATCAGTGGTGGAGTTGTAGGAAATACCTTTGGAAATCTCTTTATTCCGATTATTCTCATTTGTTTCTACCGTGCTCTCCGTACCAAAGACAGCCGTTTCCTTGGCCTGGCCTTCCTCTTTTCTTGGACACTCGCCTATATTCATCATTTGAGTACTTTTATTCTTCTGTTTATCCTGACAGCGACTATCCTGCTTCACCTCCTTTTCCATATCCGCACACTCCTCCCACTTTTACAGAGCTGGCTTCGACTCTTCCTGAAACCTTTTCCTCTTTTTATTCTGCTGGTAGCAACACTCTTTTTCTTTTGGGTAGCGATGCCTACCTATATTGAAACCCATGCTATTGATACCGCCGTTGGCACTCCTACCAAGACTACTCGCACCGGCCTTTCTTTTGAGCAAATTAGCAACTCTCTCGGGTCACCACGACTCGCTCTCGCTCTTTTTGGTTTTTTCTTTGTTGCTTTCGTAGCCAGAAAAGCCTCATACGCTCGGACCTTCCTTCTCGGTTGGCTTGGTATTCTTCTACTGATGACTCTCTACCCCGGACTCCTCTTTGTAGATATCCCCTCCAATCGTATTGGTGCTTACCTTTCTTTTCCCGTTGGTATCAGTGCAAGCATCTTTCTCCTTCTTGTCATTATTTATCTCAGACAGCATCGTGAGTACCTCCCTCGTATTATTTATATTTTTTCTTTCGTTTCCCTTTTTATCTTTACTCTCAGTAACGGTAGCTATGATAACTCCACTACTCTTCTCAAAGAAAGCAAGGCTGAGCCTCTTGTAGCCACCTTTCATGCTTCTCAATTTCTCGCTGCTCATACCAGCTCTGATGACCGTATCGTCAAAGACCATAACTTCATCGTTGGTGACTCATGGATGAAACTCTTCTTTATGCGAGGTTATTCTTATCCATTTTCCCGAGCCTATTTCGGTCGTTACGAGACTAATCCTGATAGAGAACAATGTACCCTCATGATGATTTCTACTCCAAATACCAAAGAAGGTGAGAAATGCTTTCAAGCCACTGGTGTAAACTTTGTCGTGGTGAACTCTCAAGAGGACGCTGCTCAGTTTGATACCGCCAAAAAATTCTCTAAAATCTATAGCTCTCGCTATATCTCCATCTACCAAAAGAATACCTCTCTATGAAATCTTCACACTTGATCATTCTTCTCTTCCTTACTCTTGCGCTCTCTGGTGCTTTGTTATTCAAGGCAAATATTGATCAGCTCAATCCCGAAAAAGAAAAAGACTGGTGGTCGGTTGCTTTCATTCGTCCAGATCGGGTGAGAAATATTGATATTGTTGTTACCAACTACACCGAAGATACTCACTTCTCCTATCAGATTATTGCAGACAACGCGGTTCTCAAGGAAGAAGCCTTTGAGGCTCCTCTGGGTGAAAACAAAATTCTTCTTATTACACCTGAAAAAGCCTTCGCTGCAAAGCATGTCGTTATCCGAGTCAAACACAAAGAAGAGACTGAAGACCTCTTCCGTAACTACAAATAGACCTTATGTCATTCCGAAAAAAAATTCTCCTCGCTACTCGTCCCCTTGTCCCACCCTGGGATGAGGCTTCCAAAAACTTTGCCTACTTTCTGGGACGTGAAGTCCATAATCACGACCTCACTCTCCTTACTACTCAGGTACCTCTTGAAGACCTCCCCGAAACAGTTACTGAAGCTCCTATTTTTTCAACAAGTCATCTTGATGTGTTTGCAAAGTTTTCCCTTTTT
>JAYRRF010000016.1:0-9724 GCA_041910335.1 Candidatus Moraniibacteriota bacterium | reverse complement strand
AATTCAACTTTCTTTTATGCAGTATTTTGTAAAAACATTAAGCCTTCTTCTGCTTGTATTTATCTTGACTGGTTGCAGTACTGATGAAGTGCGTAAGCAAGAATTGGTACCCAATCTCGAACTAGATTCTGAGAAGAAGGCCAAAGAAGATGCCGCCGCTAAGGTTGCTGAACAAGAAAAAAAAGATCAAGAAGCCGCTAAAAAAGCTCAACAAGTAAAAGAACCTATGTATAAAGAAGCGCCAGCGATGGAAATCGAAGCCGACAAAAAGACATACCAAGCCACTCTGACTACCTCTAAGGGAGATATTGTCATTGAGTTGACTGCTAAGGAGACACCGATCACAGTCAATAACTTTATCTTTTTAGCGAGAAAGAATTTCTACAATAACACCCCGTTTCATCGAACCATCAAAGATTTCATGATTCAGGGAGGTGATCCAACCGGAACGGGGTCTGGTGGACCTGGTTACAAGTTCAATGATGAACCATTTAGCGGTGAATATACTCGAGGTACAGTAGCCATGGCAAATAGTGGCCCTAATACCAATGGAAGCCAGTTTTTCATCATGCATAAGGATACAGCTCTACCTAAAAATTATGTGATTTTTGGAAAGGTATCTCAGGGAATGGATGTGGTAGATGCTATTGCGACAGCTCCAGTCCAACCAGGAGTATCTGGCGAGAACTCTTCACCGGTGGAACTTGTCTACATTAAGAGTGTGACGATTAATGAGACAATACCCGAAAAAAAAGAGGCTACGCCAGATAGCGGAAAGGATGCATCAAAGAAAAACTAATGAAAAGTGTGTAAGAAAAGAAAACAGAGCAAAGACTCTGTTTTTGTTTTTCTCTCAAATTCTTCTTAAAACGTGATAAAATAAAGAAAACAAAATAAGAATGTTGAAACGTTTTCTCTTGTTGTGGGCAGTTATCGCAAGTGGCATTTTGGGGATGTCTCCTGTTTTTGTCTATGCCCAAGATCTTTCCCCACAAGGTATCGCTGATATTTCTCGGCCAGCCACTCTTCAGATAGGAACACATATTTTTGGTAAAGTGAAAATCCCGTCTATTGTTGTCAATGCGAGAGCAAAAACAATAGATGTAGTACCTGATAGTGAACGAGAGGTTGATGTAGACGAGTACTTTACAGGTAGCAGTTTTGTATTCCAAGAAAATGGGTATCTAGCAACTAATGCCCATGTTGTTTCTGTGAATACTCTCAAACAACAAATGGTAGCCGAAAAGGCTCTAGCAGCCTTGTATGAGAATGCGCTTGAGCTCACTGATGATGAGATGGATGCTCTTTTGAGGGAAGAAAAAGGAGGGTTTTTGGAAAGCGTCTTCCAATTTGTTTTGAGTAAAAGCACGTTTGATTTAAATAGAGAAGTACATATTCTTGATCCGAAAAGAGATCCACAGACTATCAAGGATGCAATTAGTGCTGGTCAAAAGACTGAGGTACTTGTAGAAAGTCCTACCTTCCTTTCTGGTGGTTCTGATGTGG
The DNA here is from genome assembly GCA_041910335.1 of Candidatus Moraniibacteriota bacterium. Classification (GTDB taxonomy): domain Bacteria; phylum Patescibacteriota; class Minisyncoccia; order Moranbacterales; family UBA1568; genus UBA1568. The sequence continues at coordinate 8,218 of JAYRRF010000016.1, read as the reverse complement.
CTTTATTAAAAATTGATGCAGCTCCTGCTCCAGCACTAGGCTTCTCTGATAGGGAAGTGGCAGTAGGAGAGAGGGTATATATAGCTGGCTACCCATCAACGGCCGAGCTTGGTGAGCATTCCAGCGGAGAAGTCACCTTTACTTCTGGTGTAGTGAGCGCTATCCGAACAACGGCCGATGGCAAAAAGATATACCAAACGGATGCCAAGATTTCTCAGGGATCAAGCGGTGGGCCAGTACTAAATGAACAAGGGCAGGTAATTGGTATAGTGACCTATCAAACTGATCAATTAGAAAGAGAAAGCGGTGATAATTTCGCCTTTGCTCAAGCTATTCAAAGTGTGTCTGATATAGCCCAAACTGGGCGCATTCAGCCGCAAGAGGGGCTATTTGCTGCAAGTTTTCGAAAAGGTTTTCAGGCGTACATAGAAAGAGATTGTCAGGGAATGGGACGTAGTTTTGATGAACTGAAAAAAATAAACTCTTTTTATAATATAGAGAAGTCAGTCGCAACGTATCGAAAAGACTGTTCTCTTTGGGAGGCTCAGGGTTTGGCTCACAGTAAGGGCGTGCTTTCTTGGCAGGAGATTTTTTTACAGAAAAGAGATAGCTTTTGGTGGCTTTTTGCTGGGTCAGCTGTTTTTGTGGGAGCGATTATTATTCTTATTCTCTGGCTGTTCCGTCAGTTAGAACGTGATGAACAGGAGATTAATCGATTGAATAAACGTCTTTTGCAAGATGAGAATGAGATGTTCCGGCAGCAAAAGTTCTCGCAGCAGTGGTTTTTAGAACATGATCAGAATAACAAACATTCTTCGGAGATAACGAATCTTAAATGATACACGAAATACTAAGAAAAGAGTTTCGACTCGCGTATATTTTTGTTTTCCTCATTGGTGTGGGTTATTTCTGGCATGTGCCAGTTGCTTGGCTTTTAGTTCAGACGGGCGGGCTGATCATTCTCATCAAAGAATCTTGGGAACGGATTGCATTGAAAAAGTGGAACCTTGATTATCTTGCGCTCCTTACACTGATTACGGCTTTTGTGATGGAAGAGTGGCTAACTGGGGCAGTTATTGCCCTTATGGTTACAGTGAGTGCTGCCTTGGAGCGTTATGGTACCGAGCGAGCAGAGAGTACTTTGAAGAATCTCTTCTATGAAATTCCAAAGAAAATCCTTCTCTATAGTGAGAATAAAAATCACGAAGTATCTTTGCATGCTATTGTACCAGGAGATACAGTAGTGATTCGGAAGGGGGAGATGCTCCCAATTGAAGGAAGATTGTTGTCTAAGGCAGGTATTTTTGATGAATCCAACATGACCGGCGAGTCACTTCCGGTTACTCACAAAGAAGGAAGTCACCTCAAAGCAGGTTTCGTTAACATGGGAGAGTCAGTGATGGTCTTGGTGAAATCCGATTTTGAGCATTCTAGTTACCGAAAAATACTTGAGATAGTAGAAAAAGGAAAGATCCATAGTGCACCGCTAGTGCGTCTTTCTGAACGATACAATCTTTGGTTTACTACCTTTGCTCTTTCTATAGCCCTTTCAGCGTTTTTCTTTTCAGGTGAAGCAACGCGTTTCTTGGCGGTGATGGTCTTAGCTACTCCTTGTCCTCTTCTTATCGCGGTGCCACTCAGTTTCTTAGGAGGGCTCAACCGGGCAGCAAAGAGAAATATCATTGTGAAGAGTCCATTTGTGTTGGAGTTACTCACCAAAACGAAGACTATTTTTTTTGATAAAACAGGGACTTTAACAATAGGAGCACCACTTTTGCGCAAGATACAGATATACGACCAAACCCTTGCTGAAGAGCATGTTCTTGCTGTTGCTGCCTCATTGGAGCGCCACTCTATTCACCCACTTGCTAAGGTATTGGTCAAGGAGTTAGAGTCAAGAAACAAAGACTTTCTCATTACTCGAGAGGTAAAAGAAGTTTTCGGCGAGGGAATCTCTGGTTTTGTTGACGATATCATGTATTCTTTCCGTACGGCTGAGAGAAAAGAAGGAGAGGGTATCCAGGTAGATCTTTGGCAAGACAAAAAAAGATTAGCAAGCTTCTTTTTTGAAGATGTTTTGAAGCCAGAAGTAGAACAAGTACTCACTTATCTTAAAGAGAGAAATTATCAAATGGGCATCATCACTGGAGACAAAAAAGAGAGTGCCGAGCATGTTCTTGGTCAGTTCCGACTTCCTATTTATGCTAGTGCTACTCCAGAGCGTAAGGCTCAATTGATAGAACGTACTCAGAAAGAAAATACCTTGGTAGGGATGGTTGGTGATGGTATGAATGATGCGCCAGCTCTTGCCCTCGCTGATCTAGGGATAGTTTTTTCTGGTACTGAGAATTCAGCTTCACTTGAAGCGGCTGACGTAGCTATCCTCGGAAGAGATATTACCTCCATCAAGGAGGCGATTCATATTGGTCGAAGATCTTACACTGTTGCTTATCAGAGCCTCTTTCTTGGTATAGGACTCTCTACTATTGGTATGAGCACTGCCTCATTTGGTCTTATTGATCCAGTTCACGGAGCACTCCTCCAAGAACTGATAGATTTTTGTGTCATTATGAACGCTCTTCGGTCTACATACTAGAGGTGATATACTAAAAATATGTTAAAGTATCACAAATATAAACAACAGGGATCGGTGCTCGTTTTTGCACTTATCATTCTCTCTTTCTTACTTATCGCTTCACTTTCTGCTGCAGCGCTGACATTATCAGAGGCAAAGTCTTCTATTGTACTCAATCGATCAAGCTTTGCTTTTCAGATAGCAGACTCGGGGGCAGAGATTGTTCTCGATAAGGTATACGCCAATAACTGTAATGGGCAGAGACTGGATTGTCTCGGGTCTTGTACTATTACAAATGGAAAAGCGGGTATCGAAGGAAATATTAATAACGGTGCTTACCGAGTGACTTTCTATCAACATTCTGGTTCAGCTATAGATAGCTGTGCTACTTCTACGTGGAGAGCTGATGTCGAGAGTATCCAATCAGAGGGTACCTATGGTGGCACCAAGCGAGCCGTGAAGATTGATGTTGATCCTCTCTAAAATTTCTCTCATTAAGAGTAGTACTACTGAAAACCCTCCTTTGGTAGGAGGGTTTTTTGGTATTAAGTATTGGCGAGTGTGGATAGTTTGAAAACTCTGATTACTTGTAACGAAGAGCATCCAAAGCATCAATTTTGGCTGCCTTACGAGCAGGGAAGACACCGGTAGAGAATCCAACCAAAGCTCCGAAACCAGCAATAACTGCGACAAACCAGAGCGGACTATAGAAGAGGCTGACCGCGTTTCCTCCAAAGCGAGTAGCGACGATATTGATGAGGAAGTTAATAATCTGTCCTTCAATATAACCAAGGATAATACCACCGGTTGCACCGAGAAATCCCATTAATGTAGATTCCATCACGAACATGACGGAGATATTGCTTTTAGAGGCACCGATAGCTTTCATAATACCGATTTCCTCAGTACGTTCGAGCAAGGTGATAGTCATGGTGTTGAACATACCAATAGCAGACACAACAAGGGCAATCATACCAAAAATCATCAACATGATTTGAACAGCGCGGAAGACCTTGTTGGCTTGATCTACGGTTTCAGAGATAGAAGAGGCAACGAAGCCTTTCTCACCAATGGTGATACGCATTGGGTCGATGACGTCTACGCTGGTACCTTTGACCTTTACTTTTGAGTAACTAATGAGAGGGAAATTTTCAAGGGAACTCAGTGATGTATATACAGAGTTGTTTTCTCCAACAACAATACCGACAATTTTGTAGCTTGCTGGTGGATTGTAGGTGAGACTCTTTCCAGGCACCTCGCTTGGTGGGAAAAGAGTGAGGGTCACTGGCTGTCCAATGAGCTCTGGGTACGGAACATTGAAAATCTTAGCGATACCCTCAGAGATGACTATGCCGTCAGTCTCATTTTTATCGAAGAAGCGTCCTTCAGAGAGTTTGAGGCCCTCACCTTTCAGGAAGCTTACCTGGGAACTCACAACATTAAGATCAAGATTGAGGGTAGGGAACTTCCCTTGACCAGGTACCTCAAGTACCGGCACAACCTCAGCAACATTAGGGATAGTCTTCAAAAGATCAATAGCTGCTTGGTCAAGTTTTTTCTGACCACCCTCTTTACCGACTGATACGTCGACGCTAGCCAAGGCATCAGAAGTAGTTATTTTCTCAAGGAGGGTTCTCTGAAGACCATACCCAAAAGAAACCAAAAACATAATAGCTGAGATACCGACACTCATACCAAGAATAGTCAAAAGCGTACGCATGGTGTGCGCTTTGAACATACGAAGGGAAAGTTTGGTAACATCCATTGGTCGCATACTAGCTGTACTTTAAGAGAAGAATTATTTCTATTTCACGAACAACCTTTTCGGCGGTAATACGATTGAGTCCTACACCGCCTTTTTTGACAGGAGCATCGAGATTGCGAAGAAGTTCGAGTTGTCCCATTTTATTCTCGATGCGTAGCTTGAGGAGCTCTACAAAGCGTGGCCAGGATTCTTGGGTAAACTTGAGATGAAAGTGTTCTACTAGGTATTCGGCAAGTGTTCGGAGACCCTTACGAGGATCTTCCTTGATGGAGTTGGCTTGCTGAATAATCGCCTCCACCTTCTTGGTGAAAGAGATAGCGCGCGCACTATTCCAACCACCACCACCTTCATCAATATTCATATCGAGGCTACGCTCCAACTTCTTGGCGTCAATGTTGTTAAAGAGTCTTTCTTTCAGGAAGGCTTCTGCCATAGAAATCTGCTCCTCGCTCATCTCAGAGATAATATGAGAAAGCAACTGTTTCGCCTTGAAAGGAATAAGGAGGATATCAACTTGTTTTGGAAGAAGGTTTTTGAACGACTCCATGAGCATTTGGAGCTCAAGGGCCTCTGGGGAATTCTTATCAAAACGCTCTTCTGGTTCTTTGGTTTTGGAGGCAGCTGCGGTAGATGGGCGTTTGTCACGATTGATTTCCTCTTTCACAACACGACCGTCTTTCATGAAAATAACACGGTCAGCATAAGCAAGATGTTCTGGGTTGTGGGTCACCATGATAATAGTCTTTTTGTCGACCTCATTGAGATCTTTCAAAATAGCAAGCACGTTTTCAGCGCTTTCACTATCAAGGTTTCCTACCGGTTCATCAGCGAGAATAATGCCCGGATCATTTACGAGAGAACGAGCAATGGCGACACGCTGCTTCTGACCACCAGAGAGCTGGTTAGGGAATTTATCTGCTTGAGCGATAATACCGAAGCGGCGCATGAGAGATAAGCCTACCTCTTTTCTGGATTTCGGCTCTTCACCACGGAATACCTTTGGGAGAACAACGTTATCAATAATAGTCAGAGAAGAAATAAGGTAGAAAGCCTGGAACACCATGCCAATAGTAGATTGGTGAAAGTGTACCTCTTCAGCAGCAGTCATTTTGCCAAGTTCTTTTCCGAGCACAGAAACGCTTCCGTAGGTAGCTGACTGTAGTCCAGAGATAGAATAAAGGAGAGTGGACTTTCCACAACCAGATGGGCCAAAGATAATAACATACTCATGAGGATAAATCTCAATAGAGGTTTCCTCAAGTGCACGCATTTCGTTTGATTTTCCCTGGTTGTAGATAATGCGTAACTTATCAACCCGGATGATTGGTTCGGTATTTTGAGCAGTTTCCATATTTTTTTCGTGCCTTAATCATAACATAGTTTCTCTCTTTTTTCATGCTATTATTAGAGAAGATGTAAGCTTTGTAAAAACAGATTAACGAGACATTAGTACTATGCAGAAAATTCTATTCCTTGCCTTTTGGCTCCATGATTGGAGTGTAGATTTTTTGGTAAAACATTTACGTTTTATGAAGATGGCCATTCTTCTGGTAGCCCATCTGTCACTTTTTGGATTTTTCTTTCCAGAATTGCGAAAGTCATTTGGAAGTCTGGCGGGAGATTTGCTAATAGGGATACTCTTTATCAGTCCACTTTCTCGCATCTTTCGCATTCGCCTTTTTGCCTTGATAGTGGCACTCAGACGCGAATTGGGTATTTTGATGGCTTACCTAGCTACCGTGCACGGATTAGGGTATATTTTAGACCCAACATGGTTTCAGATTACGATAGCTCCTTTCTATGCAGAATGGCATAACGGGTATATTTTTGGTATTTTGGCGTATGCGCTTACCCTCCCTCTCTTACTGACATCCAATTCATTTTCTGTAAAACACCTTGGGAGCCCCACCTGGAAAATGATTCACCGAACAGTATATACACTCTTTGTTTTTGCTATTTTGCACCGTTTTTTCATTAAAACAGGGAGTAGTGGTCGAGTAGAGCTTGCAGTAGTTGAGTCCACTATTTTGATTGGAGGGTATATTATAGTTCGTTTGCTTGCTTGGAAGAATTTTCTGCCACCACTACGCAAACTCATTGAATGGGTGAGCGTATCTTACAAAGAGTACAAGACCATCTCTTAAAGAGGTGTGGTATAATGGATAGAGTAAATAGTGATAATTTAAAGAAATTATGGAGACGAGCGCCGTAAATCAGGAGGGAGTAAAGAAAGAAAAGTGTCGTTGGTTGAAAAAAGAGGCATTGAGTATTGACGCACTCGTTGTGTCATTAGCAATACTGGTGGCAGCTCTTATTATCTCTTTTGTTGTTGCCTCACCTCAAATGGGCACAAAAGGTGTTGGTAAACCTACTGAGAAGCAGATAGCTGACCCTAATCAAGAAGCAGCAGCTGGAGGTCCAGTAACAGTCAGTCTTGATGACGACGCAGTGATGGGTGATAAGACAAAGGCTAAAGTAGCTATTATTGAGTTCAGTGACCTAGAGTGCCCTTTTTGTAAGCGTTTTCACAAAGAAACGCATGATCAGCTAGTCAAAGAATATGTAGAGACGGGCAAAGCTATTCTAGTAGCGAGGGATTTCCCTCTTTCCTTCCATGATCCGAAGTCTACAGAAGAAGCAGCGGTAGCGGAATGTGTGCGTGATGAGAAAGGTGACGCTGCATATTTTACTTTCACTCAGCAAGTATATGAGAATACTTTGACTAACGGAAAGGGTCTGCCAGAAGGAAAAATGATGGATCTTTTGAGAAAGGCGGGAGTAGATACTGCAAAGGTATTGAAGTGTTCAGAGGAAGAGGCTACAAAGCAAGAAATCGCTAAAGACATGGCTGATGGCGGGAAAGCCGGTATTAGTGGAACGCCGAGTTTTGTTATTGGGAAATTGAACAGCGACGGCACTGTCACTGGTGAAACTGTTGTAGGAGCTCTTCCGCTCTCTGGTTTTGAAGAAGTAGTTAATAAGTATCTACAGTAAAAGAAGGGCATTGAATTAAGCCGTAAGAATCCCTTGTATGAGGGATTTTTACATATATGGTACAGTGGGTGTATATGAGTTTAGAGCGACAATTATGGCAATGGCGAGAACAGCAAGCTCAGATGGAAGGCATCGAGGCTTTTAAGATTTTTTCTAAGGCTACTCTTGATGCAATAGTCTCTCAGAAACCAACCACAAAAGAAGAGTTGCTTCAGATTAAGGGTATCAAGGAGCGAAAATATCAGAAGTATGGTAGAGCCATTCTGGCACTAGTGACACAAGACGAACAGCTTCTAGAGAATACGTCAGTAGAGATTGATTATTCTACTCAGCCATTAGAGCCACTCACCATCAGTCAGTTTCTGGATGGACTCAATGTGGAGTTGTCTGGAATGGCGGCTAGGGTGCAAGGCGAAGTAACTAGTGTAGATGAGCGCGAAAGAGTAGTGTATTTCAATTTGAAAGATGCCACAGACGGCAGCACGCTTTCGTGTCTTATCTTTCGTTATGCGTACCAGGTTTCAGGCATACGATTGAGGATTGGCGATGAGGTGATTGTTGAGGGAGCACCTGAAATATATAAACCAAATGGAAGACTGAGTTTCAAGGCAGGACTCATTGAAGCCTTGGGGGAAGGAGCGTTAAAAAGAGCTTATGATGAACTTTTTCAGAAGCTTTCTCTTGAGGGGGTTTTTTCTCAGGACCAGAAAAAAGCGCTACCTGAATATCCTGAGCGTATCGCTCTCATTACCTCACAGGATGGTGCAGCTATTGGCGACTTCAAAATGAATCTTGGTCCGTGCGGTTTTCAAATTGGTTTTTATCCGACAGCCGTGGAAGGCAAGAAGGCAGTGTTTGAGATACTGGAAGCCGTGCGTTATTTT
>JAYRRF010000015.1:0-29199 GCA_041910335.1 Candidatus Moraniibacteriota bacterium | reverse complement strand
CTCTCATGCGCTCGATCAGTACCGAGTGTGGGGTATCCCTTATGAGATCGGTGTGATGACTAATGTGACTCGAGAACATCTTGACTACCACAAGACAATGGAGCGTTATCGTCAGGCGAAGAAAAGGCTCTTCACGAAGAGCGTTTACGCGGTAGTCAACCTGGATATGGAAGGACCAGAATACTTTGCTGGTGAGCACTTCAAGCATGGACGCGCTGTGACCTACAGCACTAAGAATCACAATGCCGATGTATTAGCGAAGGCCATTCGTCTTAATTTCACCAAGACAGAGTTTCGGGTGGATGAGCAGGAATACCTACTCCATATTCCAGGTGTGTTCAATATTGAGAATGCTTTAGCAGCTATCGCTACCGCAGAGCTTTTGAAGGTTGCTCCCGAGATAATCCGTGATGCCCTCGCTAGTCTTTCTGGGGTACCGGGGCGAATGGAGTGTTTTGAAAGTAGAGACGGAGTAGATATCATCATAGACTATGCAGTGACACCAGATGCCTTTCACAAACTCTACGACTCAGTACGGCCGCTCAAAATTCCTGGTACAAAAATTATCCATGTTTTTGGCGCCTGTGGAGATCGCGATAGAGGCAAGCGTCCGATGCTCGGTGCTATCGCATCAGAGTTCGCTGATATAGTTATCTTGACCAACGAAGACCCATACTATGAAGATGGTGAACAAATCATCAACGAGATAGAGCAAGGACTGACGAGGACGCGAAGTCACGAGTATTATCGTATCTATGATCGTCGACAGGCAATCGAGAAAGCTTTCGAGCTTGCTGAGAGAGGTGATATTGTCCTGGTGACTGGTAAAGGAGCAGAGACAAGTATGGCCATCGGGGATAAGCGCATTTCTTGGAATGAGCGCCAGGTGATAGAAGAGGTGCTTGATGAGCAATAAAGAAAAAGGGTCAATTAAATTGACCCTTTTTGTATAAAATGCTATAAATAAGCCGCGTTTTACAGTTCTTCAAGGGAGAAGTTTCATGGAAATCCCGCTTTCTAGGGCCCGTAACCGTGGGCTCAATGAATCTAATCGAATGCATTTCCAGCAGCAACTCTTTGCCGAGCCTATCGAGGTTGATGTGGCTGCCGGCGAGTGGAAGGGAGAGAATGGCTCGATGCTTCTTTTCCAGACACTTTGGGATGATATCGAAAGCCATGTCGATACCTATACCTACGGTCAACTCCATATACAGCGGCACGGTGGCGAAGAAGTAAATGTGGTGTTCGATGGTCGGTATTCGTGTGCCTACTTCGTTACCGCTAGACTCCATCACTTCCATTTGCTTGATGTTTGGGACGGTTGGGTGGTCAACTTACCTACCCTTTTCGTTCAGGCTGGTTGGTTATCGCTTGATCGGGATTGGTGGGGTTGTATTCCGCTTACACCGACTATTTATCAACCTTTCAATGGTGATGCTCATGTGGGTTTCTATATGAGGGAAAAGAAGGTGATTAGCAATGCTCGTCATCCCGATGATCCTGAAGGGAAACGTGGCATTCGGCGACATCACTGGCTCTATCATGGGAGGGAAGTATTCGGTGATGGCCCACGTGAAGTGGAAAGTATGTGGGTACATCCGCTTCTTCATGGAGATCGATGGCCGCAGCTTTTCGTGTAGCGGCGGGGATGCTGTATGAATGAAATGAGCCCGGCGGGGGAAACCTCCTGCCGGGCTCGTGTTCATTTTTAGGAGAGATGTTTACCTAAGGATAGCAATGAAGAGTGTCGTCAAAATAAAACCAAAGATACCGCCAGCAATCACTTCACTCGTACGGTGTCCGACGCGTTCTTTGAGACGAGGAAACTGCTTCTTACTGAGATCAAGTTGTTCGACGAGCATGTTGAGATAACGTCCCTGATCGCCAAGGTGCATGCGGATACGAACAGCATCATCTATGATAAGAAAAGCGAGACCAACCGTTACAGCGAAGGCACCAGAGTGAAATCCTTCGTAATGTCCGATAGAAACCAGAAGAGAAAGGGCAAAGGCAGTATGGGCTGATGGCATGTGTCCATGAGTGAAGACATAGCTTGGCTGCCAACCATTTTTGAAGGTGAAAAGGATGAACTTGGTGAACTGAGCGAGAATACCGACTAGGATAGGAATTGCCCAAACGAGATAAGAATGCCACTCCATAAAATTGTATTTTAACGTATTTTCAGTATAGCACGCCCTCTCTTGGAGAGACTCTAGAAAGTGATATAATGAGCATACCTTTAAGTATTCAACTAAATATATGTTTTCACCCACCATCATTTTAATAGCAATTGTTGCGCTTATTGTTATTGCCATTATTTCTATGTATAACGGCCTCGTACGTTTGAAGATGCGTGTCGAAGAGGCATGGAGTGATATTGATGTGCAACTCAAGCGTCGCTACGACCTCATTCCTAATCTCATCAATACCGTCAAGGGATACGCTACACACGAACAAACCCTCCTTGAAAAATTGACTCAAGAGCGAGCAGAAGCAATGAGTAGTGGCGGTGTCGCCAAGGCTGATGCAGAGAATGCTCTTACGGGTACACTCCGCACCCTTTTCGCAGTCGCTGAGAACTACCCAGACCTTAAAGCTAATCAGAATTTTCTCGAACTCCAGCGCGAGCTCTCCGATACGGAGAATAAAATCCAGGCTGCTCGTCGTTTTTACAATGCAACCGTGATGGAGCTCAACACGAAAGTAGACACCTTTCCAAGTGGAGTGATTGCCTCATTGTTTCACTTTGCTAAGAAGGAGTTTTTCCAAATTGACGAAGCTGAAAAAGAAAACGTTGCTGTTCAGTTTTAGTCTGCTGAAAGTTACACATTGAATCACAAGAATTTGTATGGCTAGTTTTTACGCTTACCAAGAAAAAAACATCTGGTTGACGCGCGTCTACATCACCCTTTTTCTCGTCCTGGTGATTGGGGTAGGGTATGTGTTTGCGCAAGCCATGGGCTCAAGTAACATCCTCTACGGAGCAGTAGGCTTCTCTGTTTTGATGAGCTTTTCTTCGTATTGGTGGAGTGATCGAATAGTGCTCAAGATGAGTCATGCCAAGCCGCTTGATATGACTACTCATCCGGAGGTGTACCGTATGGTGGAGAATCTTGCTATCACGGCTGGACTACCCATGCCAAAGGTCTACATGACGGAGGATAGTGCTTTGAATGCCTTTGCTACCGGGCGTAATCCAGAACATGGCGTCATCTGCTTCACATCAGGTATCCTTGCACGCCTTGATAAGACTCAGCTTGAGGGAGTAGCCGCGCACGAACTCTCACATATTGGTAATCGCGACACCCTCGTCTCTACAGTAGTAGTGATCCTCGTGGGCTTCATCGCTTTGCTAGCTGACTGGTTTCGTAACATGGCTCTTTTTGGCGGAGGGAGAGATAGTGACAATAACCAAGGTAACGCACTCTTCTTTGTTTTTGCTCTCGTTCTGTCACTCTTGGCACCGCTTGCTGGCACCTTGATGCAACTCGCTATCTCTCGCAAGCGCGAACTTCTTGCGGATGCAAGTGGTGCCAAGCTTACACGTTATCCAGAAGGTCTCGCCCAAGCGTTGGAAAAAATTTCTCAAGACACAGAACCTCTCGAAGTCGCCAATCGAGCAACTGCTCATCTCTATATCTCCAACCCACTCAAGGGAAGAACTTTCTCACGACTCTTCATGACTCATCCACCTATAGAGGAGCGTATAACCGCTCTTCGTAATATGGATGCATAATATGCCGAGCTACCAAGACTTTGCTAAACGAGCAAGAGAACGCTTTCAGCAATCACAGAACGAAAAGAGGAAAAAACCAACAGGTCAGTACGAGGTGACACGGCATGCCGAGTACAAGATGAAACAATACGGATTGAGCCTACAAAAAGTCAAAGGAGTGATCAGAAATCCGAAGCGAGTCGAGAGAGGGGTGGCCATGAGAACCATCGCTGTGATGCAGCCAGTGAGCCCCAAGAAAGAAGGTGAGAAGGAGACCTGGAAGCAAGAACTCTGGGTGATGTACCAGAAAAAAGAGAAAAAAACAGGCAGTCCTTTTGAGAAGGAGCAGCTCCGTATCATCAGTGCCTGGCGTTATCCGGGAGTGAGTCCACTTCGAAATCCTATTCCAAGCGAAATCCTCCTCGAGCTAGAAGAAGAACTTGCCTAAAAAACCACCTAAAAAGGTGGTTTTTACTTTATATAAGCCATTATTGTATCTTTTGCTATTGACAAATTAGTCTTTTAGGAGTATAATAGAATGTTACAGTGAATTTCTGCCCGTCGTGGACAGGCTGTAACCGAGATAGGCTCCGGCCTTTCCCGACGGGTTCGTTACCAACAGAAGATACGGAAGGATATTTTCCATGTTCAAGAAAGTGATCATCTCGCTCGTCGCTTCGTCGCTTCTGGCCACTCCGGCCATGGCACAGCGCTGGCAGGGATTTGATGAGTCGGCTACTGCTGGCTCTCAGGCACAGCGCAGGGATGCGCCTGCGACGGGTGCGTCAGCTACCACCGGCGGCTTTCGCGAGCCAGCATATACGCCAGAACAGGTGGAACGTGCTGAAGCAGCCTCGCAGGCCGCATTCCGGCGTTGCCAAGACGATAACTTGCGCGGTCAGACGCGCGAGGTATTCGTTGAGGCAGGTACTCAGATCGGCACCATCATTGTCGACCGCGTCGTCAATGGCCGGCGTACGTTCGGAGGCGGTTACTTCCCTCGCTCGAACTACGGTCGGGGCGGTAACAGCAATTCGCGTTCTTGCGAAGATGCTGCCAACCGAGCTTACGATCGTACGCTCACGGCTACCCCGGCCTACTGCGATCGCGTAATGGTCTCGCGTCGTCGTCGTGACGGCACGTTGATCGATGGTGGTGAAGTGGTGGAGCGCTGCCAGTCGCGTCGGGAAGAATCCTTCGATGCGCAAATGCGCTATTGACCGAGATCCTTCGGTCGAAGAATTGGGCGGCAAGCTAAGTCACAGCATGCCGCCCTTTTCCTTTTTATACATACTTTCTTACGCTATACTAAAGAAAACAAAATAGATATTTTTATGCACCACAAACAAACTAAAATAGTAGCTACTATTGGACCAGCCAGTGAGTCTAAGGAAATGCTCACCAAGATGGTCGAAGCAGGGATGAATGTCGTCCGACTCAACTTCTCACACGGTGAACATGGGTGGCATGCGAGTATCGTCGAGAGAGTGCGTGAGATTAGTCGAGAGAAGAATCAAGCGATTGCTATCCTCGCTGATATGCAGGGGCCACGTATCCGCACAGGGGTAGAGGGTGAGATAGTAGTCGAGAAAGATACAGAGGTGACCGTGAGTGATATCGCCTATCCAGAGGCTCAGGCAGCTATCATGCTCGATATGAAAGAGATATCCAAGGGCATAGAGCCAGGCCATCTTATCCTCATAGAAGATGGGACGATCGAACTCGAAGTGGTCTCAAGAGAGGAGAATATCCTTACTGCCAAAGCCAGGAATAAGGGGATAATCAAGAACCGCAAAGGAGTCATCCTCCCTGACTCAGAGCTCGAGCTCGACATTCTTTCTGATAAAGATAGGCAAGACCTGCGTTTTGCAGTGGAGCATGAGGTAGACTATGTTGGACTTTCTTTCGTGGGGAGTGCGGATGATATCGCACAAGTACGCGAAGAGATGATGGGCATTGCAGGGGAGAACCAACGTCTACCAAAAATCATCGCCAAAATAGAGCGCAAGGCAGCCCTCAAGAATCTAAAAGAAATCATCGCAACGACTGATGCAGTCATGGTAGCTCGAGGTGATCTCGGAATAGAGATGCCTACGAGCGAAGTCGTTCTTCTTCAGAAACGCATCATCCAAGAAAGTCTCTCTATGGCTAAGCCAGTCATCGTGGCTACCCAGATGATGAAAAGCATGACTGAGAATCCACATCCGACCCGAGCAGAGGTGAGTGATGTTTCCAATGCCGTCATTGATCATACCGATGCGGTTATGCTCTCAGAAGAATCAGCCATGGGTAAGTATCCAGTCGAGACGATTGCGATGATGAGTGAGATTATCGATAAGACCGAAGAGTCGCCTTTCGATGATGTCTATCAAGCTCTTCATCTTAATTTCCGGAACGAGTACTCTATTCTCATTAGAAGTGCCTACGAAATGGCCAAGAGCTTCCGTGCTAAGGCAATAGTAGTCATGACCAAGAGTGGTCTTTCAGCTCGTCTTCTGTCACACTTCCGTCCAGACAGGACGCTTCTGGTAGCCACGAGTGACAGACGGACCTGGCAGGAGCTTGCCCTTGTCTGGGGAGTCTATCCACATTTGTATGAAAGTACAGATGGTGTAGAGCAACAAAAAAAGCTTCTCCTTGAAGAGGCAAAGCAAAGCAGGCTTATTGCCTCTGGCGACAAAATCACCCTCTTTATCGGTCGTACCGAAACAACCGAAAACATGAAGCTTGTCGGGATTCAAGAAGTGCGTTAGGCTTTTTGATGAAGGAAAGGTGCATGAGCGGTTTAAATGGCAGTCCTGGAAAGACTGTGTACTGAAAGGTACCAGGGGTTCGAATCCCCTCCTTTCCTCTAGTAGTTTCTAGAGGATTAGCCAGCCAAAAGAGCTGGTAAAAATCCTTTCTCTTCGGCCAAAATTGTAAAAAGTATGATCAATAATACTTTACAAAACATTCCACACAAAAGGCTCCCAGCTGACCTCAAGGAGGCTATTTTTGCTTCAGAAAAAGCCGTAGCAACGTGGAAAAATACCACCCCTCTTGCCAAGAATGAATGGATTTGTCTTATTACTTCTGCCAAAACAGAAAAAGGCAGAACGCAGAGAATCAAGCGTGCGAGTGATCAGCTGACTAAGGGACAAAAAAGACCATGCTGTTGGCCAGGATGTCCACACCGCCGACCGAGTGCAGTGAAGTATTTTCGTTAGTATGGAAGAGCTATATCTGTTACAACCAGGTCAGGTAGCTGTTGTGCGAACAGATACACTGTATGGTTTGGTGGCAAGCGTAAACGACCAAGAAGCGGTAGAGAAAGTCTATAGACTCAAGGGAAGAGATTTCACGAAGCCGTGCATTGTTTTGGTAGCAGATAAAAGTCAGATTGGAGAATACGGCGACTTAGTTGCTGAAGTAATTGGACGCTATGAAGGTGCGGTGACAGTTGTCGTACCGAAGACGGTCGAACCGATCTGGATCACACGAGGTGGCGAGACGGTGGCTTATCGTATCCCCAAAGATGAGGGTGTTTGCGAGCTTCTAAAACAAACAGGCCCACTCATTGCTCCCAGTGCGAATCCGCAGGGTCTACCACCAGCCAAGAGTATAGAAGAAGCAAGGCAGTATTTTGGTAACGAGGTAGATGTATACCTTGATGGAGGTATACTAACGAAAGAAATGCGACCCTCTAGGATCATAATCATAGACGAGCAAGGTTTGGAACGAGTGATTCGTTGATGGTACTATAAAAGCAGTGATTATTTTTAACTTTTTAAAAACATATGAACGGAAAAAGCATAGGCGCAATAGCGTTGGCGGTGGTTGCTCTTGGTGGCGGAGTACTTCTATGGCAACAGACAGCGAGTACTGAGAAGGGTAGTGATTCATCTTTGAGCAAGCAAGAAGTTGCTACTCGGAGCAATGAAGAGAAGAATACATCGGAATCTGGAGCAAGGATAAAGCTTGCCGATCAGACAGTAGGGAGTAAAGTGGATTGTTCTCTCTATACCCTCAATGAACTGAGTACTTTATGGGGAGTGTCCATGGTGGACACGGATGATACCATGGTTACTTCACTGAGTGATGGTGGAAAACTGTACTCTTGTAACTACAACGAAACCGATAGCGGACTTGGGTTATCGGTGATTTTGGAGTATAGGGAGTTCAACTCAGAAGAGGCGGCCAAGATGGATATGGCCAATGTTCGCGATGGTGCAAAATTTGGTGACCAGGTTTATTTTATTCAAGATGAACAAAGCGGCATCGGAGATGAGGCTCTTTTTTCTGTGAGCAAGAATGGTAAAGAAAGCGGCAAGAATCCAACCGAGCAACTCTATCTCAGAAAAGGTAATCTTGTTATGCTCATGACAGCGACTAATCTTGATGGAGCAAAGCCAGACTACCGAGAGAAGATTCTCAAAACGTATAA
This sequence comes from Candidatus Moraniibacteriota bacterium, assembly GCA_041910335.1. Lineage (GTDB taxonomy): Bacteria > Patescibacteriota > Minisyncoccia > Moranbacterales > UBA1568 > UBA1568. The sequence continues at coordinate 21,061 of JAYRRF010000015.1, read as the reverse complement.
GCTACACTTTGAGTAAGACATGGTGCGAAACAAAAACCACCCTTTCATTTGAGGGTGGTTTTGTGTTTTTAATGAGCGAATCTCTACTGAGGGAGCTTCATGCCAGCAGGCATTTTGTCTTTGTATTGCTCCATCATTTTCATCGAGTTCTCCATCATCGCACACTGGTCTGCGAAAGTGATATCTTTCGGAAGTTCAAAGTCAGCGTTATCAGCGAGTTCACATTTCACGTTTTTGGCCATATCAAAAGTATCTTTGATATCTTTCGGTGTAGTTGTATCAGCTGGAGTATCAGTCTGAGGAACCAGGGACTTCATTTTCTCAAGGCAAGCTTTTTCAAGTTTCATACCCTGTTTACTCGTACTGGTCCACATGTATTGTGTACCATCAAGCGATAAACTATTTGTTGTCATTTTGTCTGTGATAGTAGTGGTGCGTATTTTTTCGCCGTTGATCCACGCTTCGGTAGTAGCGTTCATTCCATCAAGAGCATAGGTGCAGTGCATAGTGGTGCCAAGACCCATAGCGTCTCTGAGACTTGAGACCACTCCTTTATTCTCCACCATCTCTTTGACATCTTTTGCTTTGTCGATAGCGGTCTCGCCATTTTCTACGGACTGCTTGGTAGCAGGAGCATGACTGGTGTACCAGTAGCCGCCGATAGCCAAGACGACAATAAGACCGAGAAGACCAAATAACTTACCCATAGGTTTGAAGTTATGGAATTATGTCTTTAGTATAGCAGAAGTTTGTTGATATGGGTTACCGGTAGTGACAGAGCCAAGATAGAGGTTTCGGTCAGAGCCTGATATACTAGAGGTATGTTTGAAGGTGATATATTACGACAACCACATCAACCGCTTCGTTCCGAAGATGAAGCATCACTTGGACGCTTAATGGAGAGCCTCGAGCAACTTAAAGCAGCTCAAAAGACAGAAAACAATACTCCATCAGTCCTCCCTGAAGGAGCGTCTCACAAGAGTGTTCTAGAAGAAGGTCTTGATGTAGCTAAGGAGGTGAGTTCTCTTGTCAAAGAGGCTGTTCCTCCTATGGTAGACACAGTGAAAGAGGGGGCGAAGTGGGTAGACAAGAAGTTGGAACTAGAAAAGCCAGTAGTGTCTATTAAGGGCCAGTCAGTGAGTCGAAGAGCCTTTCTTGGAGGGGCAGTAGCAACAGCAGTGGCTGCGCAAGGAATAGCAAAGGGAATGGAGACCTTGATCGAAAAAAATCCAGAAGCAAAATCCGAGACTAGTGCAGGAATAGATTTTGAGCAACAAGATGGTAGGGGTATTGAGCTGGGACCAAAAATATATGATATGGGTCCGTTAGCTGGTAGAGCTATGGGTGGGCTTTTTGCTTACTACCTTGGTATGAAAGAGGGAGAGACTACACCAAAGAGACTCGAGATTGACTTTGGCAAATCCGTAAAGAGTCTTTGGCAGAAAAAAGTAGAAAAGGTTCAAAAGAAAAAACCAGCGTGGGCAAAGAATACAGAGAGAGCCCGAGAAGTGTACACCAATCTCTATCATCATGAGCGCAAGTCCAACGAGGGAATGTCTCTAGAAAATTTCATCACCAAGACTGATGCAGCCATTCGAGAAGTCAATCAATCATTAAATTGGAATCAGTTGAATAAGATAGAATTTATCGAGGAAAAATTCACTCACCTTACTGATCAAGATGTGCTTTTGGTGAAACAGTTGGCAGAGAGAGTGACAGGGACAATGCTTCTTGGATTTTCTATTACTGAGCTTATGCCGGCTCTTAGGGACCACAAAATAAACGTAGCTATGTATCGATTTCTTTTGGAGAATGCGGGGACGGAGTTTCTCCGTTGCATCCCAGCTTTATACGATGTGTATTTGTCGGCAGGACTTTTTCAGTTCACCAGTTTTGCGGTCTATGATATGGGTGACAAAGACAAGCGAGGAGCTTCCGCTATTAACGCTCTTTTACCAAAAGAAAAGCAAATCCCTGGATCGGTAGTGAGGCTGCGGTCTGATGAGGAGCAAATGAAAGCGGCTCAGCTTTTTGCTATTCGCAACCTGGCTTTTTTGGTGGAAGGTATTCGTAGAGGAAAACCAGGAGAGTCCGAAGAGTTGAAGGAGAGGCGTATTCAGACACTTTGGCAGCACGTCAACTCTTTAGATGTGGCTATTTTGCAGTATATTTCGAGTGCCCATCATTTACCAGGTGATGCTCGCACCGCCTTTATTCGATGGATAGATAAAGGATTTTCCGGGAGTCACGCTGACCTAGCGAGTGCCGGGATACGTGACTATATAAAGAAATCTAATGGTGGTTATCAGGAGTTGGAAAGAGTTTTGGCTCAAGGCTAGGTAGATTGACAGAGCAAGAGCAAGCCATTTATACTTGAGATGTGGTGTAACTATTTATAAAAAGATTATGAAAAATCACGCAGGTGGATTTTTGGATTTTGTGCGAGAGCAGGGAGTAGTCGGTCTCGCCGTCGGTCTCGCCATCGGTACTGCTGCCGGTGCATCAGTAAAAGTGATTGTCGATGAGTTTATTGCTCCTATTGTGGCATTGTTGACTCGTGGAGTAGACCTCAATAGTCTACGATGGGTTATTGTAGAAGCTAATACTAAGACGGCTCAGCCAGAGGTGGCTATTGGTTACGGAATGATTATTTCATCAGTCATCACCTTGCTTGCCACTGCTTTTGTTGTGTACCAAATCGTACATATCTTGAAGCTTGACCGCATGGACAAGAAAAAAGATGCCTAAGAATACTCTCTCACAAAAGAGTAAGACAAAGAGCCTCTCAGAAGAGGCTCTTTCTTTGCATGCAAAGAAAAGGGGTAAGATAGAGATAGTGAGCAAACTTTCTGTCAAAAACAAGAAAGATTTGAGCCTTGCCTACACACCAGGCGTTGGCGCTGTCTCTATGGCTATTGCGAGGGACAAGAAGAAGCGAGACCTCTACACTATTCGCAAGAACACAGTCGCTGTTATTTCTGATGGCTCGGCCGTACTTGGTCTTGGTAATATTGGTCCAGATGCTGCTATGCCAGTCATGGAGGGAAAAGCGGTACTTTTCAAGAATCTTGCTAATATCGATGCCTTTCCTATTGTCCTTGCCTCACAAGATCCTGAAGAAATTATTGCTACTGTTAAAAACCTCGCCCCAACCTTTGGTGGTATTAACCTCGAAGATATTGCTGCACCACAGTGCTTTGCTGTCGAGAAGGCCCTGCAGAAAATGCTTAATATCCCTGTCATGCACGATGACCAGCATGGTACGGCTATGGTAGTATTGGCTGGACTTCATAATGCCCTTAAGGTGACGAAGAAATATATCGCTAATGTGAGTATCGTCATTAGTGGCGCTGGTGCAGCCGGTCAAGCCATCGTGCATCTTCTTTCTCTGGCTGGTGCTAAGCATATCCTCATAGCAGACAGTCGAGGTATTATCAGTCCTCAGAGAAAGGATCTCTCACCTTCCAAGAAAGAGCTTCTGACTTATACTAATCAGACTGGATTTCAAGGGACTCTCAAAGAAGCTCTGGTTGGAGCAGACGTTTTTATCGGAGTATCCCAGCCAGGTGTGATTGATCGATCTGATATCGCCAAGATGAACACCAAGGCTATTGTCTTTGCGCTTGCCAACCCAACTCCGGAGATTACGCCTGATGAAGCCAAAGCGGGTGGAGCTTATGTTGTTGCTACGGGGCGCTCAGACTATCCAAATCAGATTAATAATGCTCTTGGTTTCCCTGGTATCTTCCGTGGAGCACTTGATAATAATGTGACTGCTATTACCGATGCCATGTTGGTCAAAGCTGCCAAGAACCTTGCTTCGGTTGTAGCAAAGCCAACGAGAGAAAAGATTGTTCCAGGTGTTTTTGACAAAGCTGTAGTGCCAAAAGTAGCTAAAGCGATTCGTTAATAAACAGCAAGGAAAAAACCCACCAAGACCAGGTGGGTTTTGTGATATACTGAACGTATTGAAAGATAAAAAAATAACTATGGAATCATCAACACCATCTCTCAAGACAGGTACATCTTTATCGAAAAAGCCAAACGCTTTGGTACGCTATGCTACTTTGTTTGGAATCGTTATTTTGATTAATCTTTTTATTGCTTATGCGATTCAAGTGGCTTATCCAGAGCCGCGGTACGAACAATTTTGTCCGAGCGAGATAGTGAACGCTGTTTATGATGACAAGGAATCTTGTGTGGCCAATGGGGGTCAGTGGAATGTTACACCAGGAGCAAAAGAAGCGAATGCGTATTGTGACAATACTTTCACCTGCAACAAGTCACTTGACGAGGTAAACAAGGTCTATACTCGCAATGTGTTTATCGTCTTTGTGGTAGCTGGCATTGCATTATTAGCCGGATCACTTTTCTTGGCTGGTTCTAGCCTTATTGCTTCAGCGCTTTCTTTTGCTGGTATTCTCGCTTTGATTATCGGGTCGCTTAACTACTGGAGTGATATGAATGATCTTTTGCGACTCGTTGTTCTTGGGGTAGCTTTGGTAACAGTCTTGTATCTGGCTTGGAAAAAATTTCAAGATGAGTAAACTATGTTCAACAAAAAACAAAAAGAAATCCCACAAGAAGAAGTAACAGAAAAAGTCACACCGGTTGTCACGAAGAAAGTAAGTAAGGAGCCCGTCTTGGGGACCATTCTTCTGGCGATGCTTATCGTGATTGTCTGCCTTGGTCTTTTCGGGGCTGGCTTCGGGGCGTTTGTTCTTTGGAAAAAACAAGTAGCCCAGAATGAGGCCCCTTCTATCAACGGTCTTGCTGACCAGCCCATGAATACAGTTCCTCAAAAAGACAAAGTACTCACTGATAGTGCTGCCACCCCTACAGAAGATGTCGATATAACCAAACAGGCTCAGGCGCTAGACGTAACCGTCATGAATGGAGGAGGTGCGAAGGGAGTTGCGACTGAGGTGGCTAATCTCCTTAAGACGAAGGGTTTCAGTAAGGTGACAGTAGGGAATACTGTAGGCGACTTCACTGGTACGGTCGTATACTACCAAAAAGGTAAAGAAAAAGAAGCGTCAGTAGTGAAAGAGCAACTGCCTGCTAAATATGGAACTATCACTACAAAAGAGGCAGAGACAAGTAACAAAGAAACGACTACGGCGACCATCACGATCATTTTTGGCAAGTAGTCTATGGAAAGCCTCTTTACTCAAAAGAGATTTTTGAGAAGAACATCATTCATGTTCTTCTTTTTGTTGGCTTTACCCGCAAGTACCACCTATGAGCTCAAGGACTACGGTATGGGAAGTGGAGGTACCGCTAATAGTACCTCGACGACTTATGGAATGACAGGTATCAGTGGTGAGCAAAGTGCTGGAAAGCTCTCTGGTACAGCCTACGATCTTGGGTCGGGTATGATCTTCACTAACCAGGCTAATGTGCCGAGTGCGCCCACGTTCACCAATCCTAGCAACTACTACAACAAACTTCTAGTGACATTGGCAGCGAGTCAAAATCCGAGTGATGCCACCTACGCTATTGCTATATCGAGCGATAACTTTGTGACTACTCAGTATGTTCAGAGTGATGCTACTGTGGGTACAACGCTTGGTATTGAGGACTATCAGACCTATACGGCCTGGGGTGGAACGAGTGGGACACTTATTATCGGACTTTTGCCGAATACTACCTATAAAGTCAAAGTTAAAGCCATGCAGGGGAGTAAGACCGAGACAGACTATGGTCCAGTGGCTACGGCGGCTACGGTAGGAGCTAAGCTCAGTTTTGATATTGACGTTGCTCCAACTAATGTCGATAACACTGTCTCTACGACGAATTTTGGCACTCTTTCACCAGGAACGGTGACCAACACTCCGGATAATATCTGGGTTGACTTCGATACCAATGCTGAGAATGGCGGCAGAGTGTATATCAAAAGTACCAATAGTGGCTTAAAGAGTACCCGAGCAACATATACTATTGCGTCTCTTAGCGGTAACTTAGCTTCTCTTCAGGAAGGTTTTGGTGTCCAGGGGGTAAGTGCAACGCAGACTTCTGGGGGCCCCTTTACCTTGATGCCGAGCTATACGCTTAGCGGCGATAATGTAGCCATCAGTGACGCCACCATTCGGGAGATCTTCACTGCTAGTGCGCCGGTGACAGCTGGAAGAGGTGCTTTTCTTCTCAAGGCCAAGACTTCTTCGGTCACCCCGGCCGCTAGTGACTATCAGGATGTCTTGACAGTTATCACATCGGCGAGTTTTTAGTGATTGACCCCAGGAGAACTCCTCGTGTATAATAGGGATAAATAAAAATCAATAATTTTTCATAACGTATGTCTTTTCACGTGAAAAAAACTATACAGATGAAGTTGAGTTTTCTTCAACTTTTTTCTCTAGGAGTTCTCTTGGTTGCACCACTTGTTTTCTTTTCACACAACACACAGGCTGCCAACCTTCAGCAGGGGTATGTACGACTTGACCGTCTGGCTGCATCTACTACCACGGGTGGCACAGTCTGTGCTAAGCCGACAACGGCAGGAACAGAAACAACCGTCAAAGTTACTTTCCCGACAGGATTTACGGTTAACTCTACAGCCAGTAACTGGACTACTACAACTACCAACCTTCCATCGGGAGCCACCATCTGGCCTGGTATTGGTACTGCTTCTTCGGTTTCTGGCCAAGATGTGACTTTTCCAAGTACTGACCTCACAGTAGGAACCCTCTATTGTTTCAATTTTTCTGGCACCTCTACCTTGACTACCTCTACAGCTGGTAATGATAAATCAGGAGTGATTACTCTTCAGGCAGCTGGACCAACTACTATTGACTCAGGGAGTTACGCTCTTTCTATCGTCTCTAATGATCAGATAGTCGTCACTGCTACCGTACCGCCGACATTCAGCTTTGCTTTAAGTGGAAATACGGATACCTTTACCAGCAACCTCTCAACCACGACCACCTCTACCTCCGGTCGTACAGTGACCATCTCTACCAATGGTGCGTCTGGATGGGTAGCTTGGGTTAAGAGTGCCAATGCTGGCCTCAACTCAACGGGTACAGGAGCTAGTATTGCTACAGCAGGATCTGTTGATAACACTCCTACTGACTTGGCTTCTACCACGGGGTATGTCTTGGATGTAGATATCACTACTGATAGCGCTACTGGTACCGGAACAGTTTCTCAGGCTTCTAACTTTGGTGCTGAATATGCTGGAGCGAACACTACTTCTGGAGGTACACTTTCAACTACTTTCCAGCCAATCGCTGCGGCGAGTGGTACCACTGATGGTGATGTACTGACTCTAACTGAACGCGCAAAGATCACAGCTGTGCAAGCTGCCGCTAACGACTATACTGATACGCTGACTGTAGTCGCCGCTGGACGTTTCTAGTATATCGCTCAAAAGTCTTTAAAAAAGCCCTTTCTTTTGGAAAGGGCTTTTGTTTTGTGCTATACTAAGGGTACTAAAATATAACTTTTTGCACGTACGTTATGAACGGTATTTCCAAAAAACTCTTGGGATTGTTGTTGGTGATTGGCTTAGTAGTGCCAACGTTGTCTCGCGCACAAACCAATGGTCTTTCGCTTTTGACCTCACCGCTTCCGCTTCTCATGAAGACGACACCAGGCGTACCAGTGACGACTGATATTAAGCTTCGTAATACTGGTACTGGAGAAGAGACTCTGAAGATTTCACTTATGAAATTCGAGGCTTATGAAGATACGGGCAAGCCAGCTTTGATGGATCCAGAGCCAGGTGATGATTTCTTGAAATGGGTGAAATTTAGCGAAGATACCTTCAAAATTGCCCCAGGTGAATGGAAGACAGTGCAAGCCACCATTACTCCTCCTAAGGAAGCGGCTTTCGGTTACTACTATGCCTTTGTGTTTGCACGCGCTAATGAAAACCTCTCTCCAGAAGAACGTCGCACAGCTCTAAATGGAGGCACAGCCGTTCTCGGCTTGTTGGATGTCGATGTGCCAGGCGCCAAGAAGGAGATAGCTCTTGATAAATTCTCTCTTAACAAGAAAGTATATGAGTTTTTGCCTGCTACTTTCTCAGTAACACTTGAAAACAAGGGTAATATTCATGGTGCTCCTCGAGGGAACATCTTCATTGATAAGGGTGATGAGAAAGATATCGCCCTTCTTGAAGTAAATAAAGAAAAAGGTAATATTCTCCCTTCTTCTAAGCGTACTTTTGAAGCTACATGGGATGATGGGTTCCCGAAGTATGTCCCAAAAATTGTCGACGGTAAAGAGGTGAAGAATAATAAGGGAGAGACAGAGATGGAGCTTAAATGGAACTGGAGTGATCTCTCTAAGATTCGTTTTGGTCACTATAACGCTAAGGTGCTGATGATCTACGATGACGGTGCGCACGATGTCCCCGTAGAGGGAGAAGTAAGTTTCTGGGTTATCCCATGGCGTATCATCGGAGGTGCACTTATTATCTTTATCGTTCTACTTCTCGGTCTTCGCTCAGCTCTTAGTGGTATCTTTCGCAAGAATAAGAACAAATAGATGTATCGTTACAGAGGGGGAGTAACTGCAATTCTCTTTGTCGCTATCGTTTTTCTTCAACCTGCTCTCGCTCAAGCGGAGCAGGTTTTTGAGCAGAAAAATAGCCAAAAAATTACCATAGAACCAGCTCTTCAAGAGGTAGTCATAGATCAGGAGCAAAGAAAGACCGTGCCGATTGTCCTCGAAAACACGACCTCTGTTGGGCAGCGGTATACCATTCGTCTCGTTGACTTTGGATCGCTTGACGAAAGTGGTGGGGTGGCATTTTTAGGCTCTGGAGACCCAAGAGACTACCAGGATGCTACCTGGATGGAGGCAGGAGTGAATGACATTGTGGTTGCGCCAGGCTCCAAGTCACAACTTGATGTGACTATCAAAAATGACGACAACTTCTCACCAGGCGGTCATTATGGAGCAGTGCTCTTCGAAAGGGCGGCTCTTGAGGGTGATGCGCCTGGCGATGTGACAGAGGTAGCCATCAACCAGGTCTTCTCAGCACTTATCTATGTCCGCAAAATCGGCGGCGAAATTTTCGCACTCTCATTAGTGAACCATGATTATCGTAAGAGTTTCTGGCGTTTGCCAGAGATGGTCACACTTAGGTTTGAGAATACCGGGAATGTCCACGCAGTACCGCGGGGTACAGTACGTATTTCTGATCCGCTTGGACGAACCGTCAGTCGAGCCACTATCAATGAGACGAGCGGACTCGTTCTGCCTCAGTCGAAGAGAGTATTGAGTGATCGCTTTCGGTCACTAGCATTTGCTTGGCTACCTGGACATTACTCCGTCCGTACGGAGTATCGTTATGATGGCAAAGATGACTTCGAAGTAGTAGGTGAAAAGTATTGGTACTTTCCACCAGTGACGGTATTGTTGCTAGTCGCTATTATTGCTTCGACATTAGGCATCAAAAAAAGATATCATCAAAAGAAGAAAAAATAGCTCTATGAAAGGAAAATTACTCATTGCAAGCCTTGTTATTCTCGGTATCTCAGGCGGATGGGTCTGGTGGTGGATGCAGGGTGAGGCTACGGGTACCGTACACACAGGCAAGGTAGAAGAAGGTCGGCGAGAGTCTAAGAAAGAAGATGTCTCTTACCAAGGAAAGTATGTGACTATGAGTATCCCTGGGGACTTTCATGAAGTCTCACATAACTTGCCTGAGAGCGGGCCACTTGTTGAGTCTGTCTACCTTGCTGGTGGAAGGGAGGTCCTTACAGAAAAAATAGCCGTCAATCTTGAGAAAAGAGAAGAGATGAGTTTTGAAGCCTCACCAAGTTATCAAATGCGCACACAAGACGCAACCTATCAGCTGACCAAGGCCGGCGAGGGAGAATTTTTGGAGAAGCACGTGACACCATATGAGACGAGTTATTTCTTTTGGTGGGAAGGTTACTTGGTTAACTTGACATACACCAGCACACAAGAAAACAAGTCCGCCAAGACGATTTTGGAAAGCATAGCCAAGAGCCTTCAAAAACCCAAAGAGATTAACGAAAATAGGGTTTAAAAGCTTGCATTTAAGGCTTTTTTCTGCTATAATGGAGTTAATAGAGACATAAAAAGAGGTGATCTCGGGAAACCGAGGTCACTTTTTGTTTTCTAGAATGAGCACTCTTTGGCTATGCGCCAGAAATTAATACAAAAAAATACTTTAATACAGCCACAAAAGTGGGTAGGGAAGCCTATCCAGACTTTTTTGTTTTTTTTCATGCTCGGAAGTTTCTTTTTGGGTAGTGTGAGCGAGACCTTGGCCGCGACTGGTATCAATCGCCAGATCAACTTCCAGGGAAAGGTGGTCAACAAGACTGTTGGGACCAACGTTACCAACGGTAGTTATAGTTTTACCTTTAGTATTTATACCGCAGCCAGTGGTGGTACAGCAGTGTGGACAGAGACTAAGTCACTCACTGTCACAGATGGTATTTTCCAGACTAACCTCGGTGATACGACCAGCCTTCCTGGTTCAGTAGACTTCAATACAGATAATATTTATCTTGGTATCAACTTCAATAGTGATGGCGAGATGTCTCCGAGAGTACGTTTCACCGCTACACCCTATGCCATGAATGCTGAGAAAGTTGGAGGACTGACGGTGACCAATACGACTGGTACGCTCACCGTACCAAGTGGGAAGACTATTTCTTTCGGAGGTGCTTTCTCTACTTCTGGCGCCAATGATGTTACCTTGACTACCTCTGGAGTCACCACTCTTACTCTGCCAACGACCGGTACACTGGTGACTCTCGCGGGCACAGAGACCCTTACTAACAAGACTATTGGTTCTACAGGCGTCACCTTCTCTGGAGCCACGACGGATATCACTACGGCTACTAATGAAGACCTCACTATGACTGCCAATGGTACTGGTGTCATCAGTCTCAATGACGCTGTCACTATATCTGGAACAACTACACTCTCGACACTGACATCAGGTACGGGAGTGACCTTGAGTATCAATTCTGGTACGACTGGTGCCATCAATATTGGTGATGATGCTTCTGGTGAAACAATTAGTATTGGTACTGGTGCTGCCGCGAAGACGGTTGTTTTTGGCTCTACCAACACCACTTCGACCAGCACCCTTCAGTCTGGTACAGGCGGTATCACCTTGGCAGTGGCGGGTACAGGAACGACCGGTACGGTCCAGGTGGGAGCGGGTGGTACGGGCTCTACTACCCCAGATCTTCTCGGTCTTGATGTGAAGAGTGATGCAGGAGATCCAGCTGGTGCCGAAGGTAAGATGTACTACAACGCTAACACACATAAGTTTCGCTGTTTCGAAAACACAGCCTGGACTGACTGTCGTGGTTCAGGAGCACCAGGAGGGCTCACTACCCAGATCCAGTTCAATGATGCTGGTGCATTTGGTGGTGATGCTGATTTTGCCTGGGACAAGACCAATAATGACCTAACGCTTGGGGGTACAGACACCGGTATTACTATGAATGCCATCACTAATGAGCCAAGCGCAACGACTGGTAGCAACCTTCATATTTATAGTAAGAATATTGCCGGCCGTATCGTGCCGAAATGGGTAGGACCGGCTGGTGTCGATACACCTTTCCAGGCAGCATTGTGGGGGAACAATACTGTCATGTGGACACCAACGACTGCCACGGCTGGTCTCTGGCAAGGTACGGCTGGAGCGGGTGCGGGTACCTATACGACAGCCCTTCCTACAGCGACTAATATTTATACCTCTATGAAACGTGGTCAGTGGGCCACGGTAGTGACTACTGCTAATCAGCAGGTTGGACAACGTGGGAGTGAAAACATGTTTTTTCGCGGATCAGTCGCGGGACAAGGAGGGTTTTTCTTCTTTTGTCGCTTTGGTACCACCGCCTGGACAGCTGGAGACCGTCTTTTCGTGGGACTCAGCACAGGCACAACGGCAGTGGTTACCGCTAATCCATCCAACCTGACCAATATTGCTGGTTTTGGTATTGATGCTGGTGATACGGCCATCACTTTCATGACTAATGACAACACTCTGACAGCCACCAAGACAGCCATCGCTGGTCAACCAGCCCTCGCTGCCAACCAAGGGTATGATGCGTACATTTATGCTAAGCCAAATGACAGTGTCATCTACTATCGTCTGGTAAACTTAAATACAGGCGCAGAAATCGTGAATACTTCGGTCAATACCAATCTCCCGGTCAACACAACCGCCATGGCTCCTCAAGCATTAATGAGCAATGGAGCTAATACCCCAGTCACATCTGCTCAGATTGGTGTCAATCGTATGTACGTAGAAACTGACTACTAGAATATGTCGAAGAAACTTTTCATCATCAATCTTTTTCTCTGGGTACCAAGCACGGTCTTGGGTGCTACGTCTTTTGAACTTATATCTGATAGGAACACACTTGAGATGAAGGGCGTTTGTAGCATGGATGTCAAAGCAGAACTCTACTCCGGCGATAACTTTGAATCAGACCCGAGTTACGTAGCTACCGCACCATGCGTCAATGATGCATTTGTACTGAGTGATGATCTGACACGTTGGGCAATTCCTGAAGGGACCTATAAGCTGGTGGTTGATGGAGAGCGGAGCAGTATCAAGGATTTTACTATCAAGCCCATCGAAATGACCAAAGAAGAGGCCGTTAATCGAGAACTTCTTGCTAAGGGTTTGCCGAGTGAGATAGCACTTTCAGCGGATCAGGTCTTTGAGAATGCTCAGGCGAGCTTCGGAGAAAAGCTCTATGGACTGCAGCTGGATCTTGTCACGATGCAGAGTAGCCTCAAGGATACGACATATCCAGAATTCATCAAGACGGGTCTTGGTGGAGCGCTCAGTCTTGTAGAGACGACGCTCGCCAAGCTCAATGAGATCTTCTTCGTTGTTGAACAAAGAGACTTTCAAGAGTCTACCAAAGAAGAACCGGCTACTGGAACGACAGATACGGTGGTTCCATTAGTACCATCCGGAGAGACGAATACGGACACCTCTACGGGTACTCCTACGACAGAAAGTATCAATCCCACACCAGAGAATCCACCTGTAGAGACATCACCAGGAGCAGATGAAGAACCTGCCTTATAAAAAACAAAAAGAGCTTGTCGAGAGGCTCTTTTTTGTTTACACTGGGAATGAAACAAAAGCTTTGCAAAAACAAAACCCATGCTTTCACTTGAAACAAACGCTGTCGATAAAAAGAAAAAAGGAATTCGTCTAGGCGGTGGTCAGAACACCCTTGTTTTAGTCTTGGGAGGTCTCCTAGTGGTAGCTCTCGGTGCTCTTGGATATCTCTACTATCACTTCACCCACAATCAGACTCAGGATGTGAAGACGGAAGAAGAGCTTTTACGAGACACGGTCGGGAGTAAGGTTCTTCTCCCAGAAGAAGCACCGCAGATAGCTACGGTGACAGATAAGACAAAGCTTGCTGATCAGCCCTTCTTCAAGAAAGCTGAGAATGGAGACAAAATTCTCATTTTCACAAATTCAGGCAAGGCCGTACTCTACCGACCACGTATCAAGAAAGTTATCGATATCACCACTATCAGTCTGACACCGGAAGCAGGACAGCCAGCCGGTGCTGGCACAACACCGGAGACCATGACTGATGGAGCCAACACAACCCTCGAAGATGCATCAGCATCAGTCGAGCCAACAGAGCGTCTCAATGTTGCTATCTACAATGGTTCACAAAAAATTGGCATCACCAACACTTTCGATGATGAACTCAAGGGGATGTATAAGAATATCGATGTTGTCTTGAAAGAAACAGCGGTCAAAAGTGACTATGCTAAGAGCATTGTGGTAGACCTGACTGGCACCAACGCTCCATTTGCTAAAGATGTAGCCAAGAAGATTAACGGTGATGTAGGTAATCTCCCAGACGGTGAAAAAAAGCCCGAAAACACCGATATCCTCATTATCCTGGGCAATAACGACTACAAGGCAGTTCCATAAAACCTCTCGTTACGGGAGGTTTTTCTTGAGGTGACGGTTTTTGGTATTTGTACTATACTGTCTTATCATCCAAGTGGAGTAAAAACAGCCCCGAGTATGGCAGCATTTCAAGAAAATACGACCGAAATCATCAAGTCACGTCTCAACATTGTCGACGTGGTCAGTTCGTATATCAAACTTGAGAAAGCCGGCATGCACTACAAGGCCAACTGCCCCTTTCATCAAGAACGCACACCATCTTTCACCGTCAATGAAGAGCGGAACATGTGGCATTGCTTTGGTTGTTCACGTGGGGGAGATGTGTTTGCTTTTGTGATGGAAATAGAGGGGCTGCAGTTTCGTGAGGCTTTGGTGCTTTTAGCGGAGAAGGCTGGCGTAGAGTTACCGAAGTACCAACGCGAGTCAGAGGGAAACAAGGAGGCCAAAGACCGCCTGTACGAAATCATGGAGCTTGCGGTCAAATTCTATGAACATCAGCTCTGGGAGGGTGGAGGCAAGACGAAGGCATTGCCATATCTTAAGAAAAGAGGTTTGACCGAAGAGAGCATTCGTCGTTTTCGCCTTGGCTATGCACCAGATGGTTGGCGACACTTTATGGACTTCGCTTTGACTAAAGATTATACCAATGCTGAGCTCGAACTTGCCGGCATGATTATTAAGAAGTCTGAACAACCTACCACCCACAACCTACCACCTACAACCTCGAATTACTATGATCGTTTTCGTGACCGGATCATGTTTCCTGTCATGGATATTCTCGGTCGGCCGATTGGTTTTTCGGCCCGTGTTGCTCCGGGTGGTGATGAGACACAGGCGAAGTATATCAATACCCCAGAGACCCCTTTGTATCACAAAAGTAAGGCTTTGTATGGCCTTTCTCTCGCCAAACAGGCACTTAAGAACAAAGGATTTACAGTAGTTGTTGAAGGGAATGTCGATGTCATTGCTCTTGCTCAGGCAGGGATAGAGAATGTAGTAGCGGTTTCTGGAACAGCCCTCACTACGGAACAGCTTGATATCATGAAACGCTACGGCAAAGAAGTGCACTTATTCTTCGACATGGATGGTGCAGGACAGAAGGCAGCACGTAAAAGCACTGAGCTTGCGCTAGAGAAAGAGCTACAAGTAAGACTCATCGCTCTCACATCAGGCAAAGATGCGGCAGATATGGGCATGGAAGACCCAGAAGAACTCAGGCGAGTAGTAGAGTCGCACTGCTCTGCGCCGGAGTACTTCCTAGAGAACATCACCAAAGTGCACAAGGGAGAAACCGCCGAGGGCAAGAGAGCCATAGTCGATGACTTCATGTCACTTCTTATTGCTATCGCCAACCCACTCGAGAGAGCTTTCTGGGTGAAGGAATTAGCAAGAGTGACCAGTCTCGAAGAGCGCTTGATCATGGGAGTAGTCAATCAGGCCTTTCTTGAACGTACTCGTCGAGAAGGACCAGCTTTGCCTGAGAAGCGTGACTATGCACCTGTCAATCAGTTTCAAAATCGAGCCGACCGTCTGGCAGAGGAAGTTATCGCACTTTTGCTCATTAGTAGAGAGGCAAGGGAGCAAATGCTACCTACTCTTTCTGAAGCAGTAAGAGATTTCCTTGGTCAAAAGCCGCTTTTCTTCTTCATTGTTCAGGCTGGAAGGCATGACCCACTTTCTCTTATTGAGCAGCCAGAAGAAAAAGCTCTGGCTACCAAGCTTACCTTTAGACTGCTTGAAGGGCCAGAATTCATGGGGCTGGACACTAAAGAAACAGAAGAAAAAACAAGAAAACTTTTGGAAGAATACCTCGTACTACTGGAAAACGAAGTAGGTACGACCGAAAAGCGGCGCTCTCTCGAGAGAGCTCTAGAAGAAGCTCGTAGAAAAGGCGACAAAGAGAAAGAGCGAGAGCTTCTCGAGGAGTTCGTCAAACTTTCATCTTAGTAGCTTTTCAGAGTGAAGAATTCTTGCTATGATAGGGTATCGTATAAAACTTTAAATTGGCTTCATAAAGCCAACATCTAACAATAGAACTATGGCCAAAAAAGTGAAAAAGCCTATCAAAAAGGCTGTTAAAAAAGCGATCAAGAAAGCCACTCCGAAGAAGACTACAAAGAAAGTAGCTCCAAAGAAGGCGGTGAAGAAGCTTGTTAAAAAAGCTGTCAAAAAAGTGACCAAAAAAACAGTCGTCAAAAAGCCTGCCAAGAAAGCCGCACCGAAGAAGGTGACCAAGAAGCCTACCAAGAAGGTTGTGTCAAAACCAAAGAAACAAGCGCCGAAGAAAAAGGATCTCAAAGTCAACAAGGCAGTGCCAAAGAAGGGGGCGAAGAAGAAAACAGACAAGAATGAAGCCAAGAAGAGTAAAGACTCGGCTTTTGATGATCTCTTTCTCCGTGGAAAGCAGCGAGGTTTCGTCACTGAAGATGAAATCATCCATATCTTGCCAGATGTAGAAGCAGACCTTGAACATCTCGAGCGTTTGTACGAGAAGCTTGAAGACTCGGGTATCAAAGTGATGAGCTCTGATGAAATGCTTAAGATGGATACAGACAAGATGGGGGAGAGTTTTGCTGAAGAAAAGAAAGGTAAGGGACGTAAGAAAAAAGCAGAAGTGGTAGAAGAAGGTGACGGTACCTCTGACTTGGTTCAGATGTATCTCAAAGAGATTGGTCGCGTTGGACTCCTCTCTGGTGATGACGAAGTACGTCTTGCTAAGGCGATTGAAAAGGGTGACCTCATGGCCAAACAGAGGCTTACAGAAGCTAATCTTCGCTTGGTCGTATCTATCGCCAAGAAGTATGTCGGACGCTCACACAACCTCTCTCTTTTGGATCTCATTCAAGAAGGGAACATCGGTCTTTTCCGTGCTGTGGAGAAGTTTGATTATCGTAAGGGTTTCAAGTTCTCTACGTATGCTACCTGGTGGATTCGTCAGGCTATTACCCGTGCATTAGCTGATCAGTCACGTACGATTCGCATTCCTGTTCATATGGTAGAGACCATCAACAAATACGCACAAGTCACTCGCCGCTTGGTGCAAGAACTTGGACGTGAACCACTCGCTGAAGAAATTGCCGCTGAAATGAACATTGAGGTAGACAAGATTCGTCACATCCAAAAAATCTCTCAAGAGACAGTCTCTTTGGAAACATCTGTCGGTGACAATGAAGATGATTCTGTACTCGGAGACTTCATTGAAGATACTGAGACGGTCATGCCTCATCAGATGGCAGCTCGCAAGCTCTTGCGTTCACACATTACTGATATTCTCAATGAACTGACACCACGTGAGCAGAAAATTCTTCGTATTCGCTTCGGATTGGAAGATGGAGTGACTCATACATTAGAAGAAGTTGGTCAGGAATTCGGTGTCACTCGTGAACGTATTCGTCAGATCGAAGCTAAAGCCCTCGAAAAAATCCGTGAACACAGCAGCCTGAAGAAACTCAAAGATTACTAGTCTTTTGTGGTGGTATGCGTCGCAGTGAAAAGATAGAGCGCTTTTTGGGGAGTCACCCCAAGGCCAATGAGAGAGATTTGGAGAAGAAGTTTGGACTCTCATGGAGAGAAGCCAACACGCTTCTTCTGTCACGTCGCGGAGAAGCAGTAGAAGTCGAAGAGACGGGTTTTTGGGAAGATATTTTTTGGAATTTAAAAATTCTTTTTGCAAGCGAAAGAAGAACAGTCGTTGCTTTAGTAGTGACGGCTGTTTTTGTTCGTTTGCTCTACATGTTGTTCTTGTTTCAGAATGATGTTTTGCGGATACCACTTTTGGATGCTGAGTACTATCTGAAGTGGGCACATGAAATTCTCCAGGAAGGCCTCATTGGGAGTAAAATCTTCTTTACAGAGCCATTTTATGCCTATCTTTTGGCTTGTTTCCTTGGTCTTTTCGGCGATACGCTTGGTCAGACGATGCTCATTCTTTTTCAGTTCTTGCTCGGGTCATTCTTTCCGGCTCTTCTCTACTTTGTGGGGAAGCGGATGCTCTCTCGAGACATTGGTATCATTGTAGGTGTCATCGCTTCACTCTATGGACCCTATGTTTTCTATGAAGGGCTGCTTCTGAAGACTAGTTTAGAAATATATTTCCTCCCACTCTTCCTCTGGTATCTCTACGAGATTTTCCAGAAGCCATCTAAGAAGCACTTCTATATCGGTGGCGTGTTCTTGGGATTACTCGCCCTTATCAAGGGAAACGTTGTGGTATTCTTGCCAGTCGTATTTTTCCTCATTTGGCATCTCCTTAAAGATGAAGGGAGAAAGACTCAAGCGGTCTTAGCAACACTCTTTTTTCTCGGTGTGATCACCGTTATCTCGCCTATTGCTTTTCGCAATCAGTACGTCGGTCATGACTTTGTCCCGACCAACTACTCCATCGGCCTCGTCCTCTATCAGGGGAACTGGTGGGGTGGAGATGGTTCTACTGCTCGCGTACCGTCATTCTTGCGCCCACACCCGAAGTACGAAGAGAAGGATTCGGTAGGTATGGCAGATGATTACCTTGGCTATGAGGCAAAACCATCAGAAGTCTCTCGCTTTTGGATGAAAAAAGCCCTGAGTGAGGTATGGTCAGAACCCGGACATTTCTTCTACACTCTCTGGTATCGCCTCCTTATCCTGGTCAATCATGAGGAATACAGTGATAACTACAGCTACGCTTTCTACCGCAGCCAAGCGCCACTCTTTTGGCTTTTGCCGAACTTCTTTTTCATTGTCCTGCTCGGTTTTGCTGGGGGAGCAGTTTTTCTGACGCGAGGATTCACAGAGTTTCTTCTCGAGACCAAGAGAGAAGTCAAAGATATCGTGAGAGCCAAGCTTTTGATAGTGTTGCCGCTCTTGGCTTACACAGGCGTTCTTCTTTTGACTACGATGAACTCTCGTTACCGTATGCCACTCACACCCTTTCTTATTCTTCTTGGAGCGAGCTTTCTCGTCTATGCCAAAGCAGTTCTCCGTGAGCATCAGCCCAAGAAGCTTGTCCTACCAGGCATAGTCACTCTCATAGCACTCGCCTTCGTCATTTGGCCACTCAGCCTTTTTCGTCACTTGAGTTTCGCTGATGCCTATCATACTATCGGCTATTCGTATCTCGAGCAGGGAGACTATGCTCAGGCAGAACGGTACTTTAAGAAGGTCATCGATGAAGACCCGGAGTATGCTTGGGCGTTCAAGAACCTTGCGCTTGTCGCTATGCATGACCACCGCTATTCTGAGGCAGAAAAGTATCTGAAAAAACTGGTCGTCATCCGTCCAGATGATCTCACCACCTATACCGCCATCAAAGATCTGAAAGAAATACAGAAACTCTCCCAGGTGGAAGCCAATGTGCGCATCCAGGAGTCTCTCGAGAAGGTAATTCATGAAGACAAGGTCTATGACAGTGACTACTATGAGGCACTGCGTTTCCTTCATATGGGTGATGATAGCAAGGCCAAAGAATACATCGAGCGCTCTATAAAGAAACAAGGGGAGACTCCAGAAGCACTGATGTCACTCGCAGGCATCGCCACGAGAGCCAATCAGGATGTTGAGGCCAAAAAATATCTAGAAAAAGCTATCGACATGAATAGCGAGCTTTATGTTGCTCGTTACAATCTCGCTAATATTTACGTAAAAGAAGACAACAACGAGAAGCTTGCTGAGACATTGAAGCCAGTCTATGAGTTTGTGCCAGAACTTGGGGAGACCTGGTATAACTATGCCGTGGCCCTTGTGAAAACCAACAAGATAGATGAAGCCAAGCCGGTGATGGAGAACTTCATCAAAAAGTATGAGGATGACAAGACTAAGCAAGATAAGGTCAAGAAAATCAAAGATGTTCTCGAGAAAATCAAGCAACAAAAGCCAAGCAGTGACGCCAATAGCGTCATGAATAGTGCTAAGAAATAACCATATGCCGCACATTCACAATGAGCCAGGACAAGTAGACTTCGTCGTGAATGTTTTCGTTGTTTATCGGGATAAAGTTTTGTTTCGCCTGCATGATAAAAAGAATATCTGGTTGATGCCAGGAGGTCATGTAGAGCTCAATGAAGTGCCTGAGCAGGCAGCAGTGAGAGAGGTATATGAAGAGGTGGGGCTTGAGGTGAAGCTGTACAATCCGACGCAGCTACCTCTACTGGCAAGAGAAGCCGATCCTGAGAGTATCCCTACGACGTTTGAGGGTTATAAGGAATTGTTGCCGCCAGTGTATATGGAGATACACAACTACTCAGAAACTCACAGACATATCGGGCTTGTGTATTTTGCTACAGCATCTACCGACCAAGTAGTAGAGCCTGAAGGGAGAGAGAAAAGTGGCGGTATCCTCTGGCTCAGCAAAGACGAGTTAGAAGCACACCCAGAAATCAATGACCAGATGAAAAAATACGGTCTCAAAGCCCTAGAGCTCCTCGGTAGCTAGCTTCTCCATAGGGGTTGCCAAAGCCCTAGAAGTTGGCTATAATCATCTTGTTTTACATTTGTGAAAAACCACCTTCCGCAGTAGCTCAGTGGTAGAGCAGTTGGCTGTTAACCAATTGGTCGTAGGTTCGAATCCTACCTGCGGAGCAATACGGGACTCTGAGCATCTAAAGTGCTCAGTTTTCTTTTTCCTAAAGTATTCATAAGGGGTTCGAGTGTATGATAGTATGGAACACATAAGGTACAAATATGAAATACATTGCACTTTTTCGAGGTATAAATGTTGGCGGTAACAAGAAGGTTGAAATGAAAAAACTCAAATTATTTTTTGAGTCGTTGGGCTTTAAAAATGTTTCAACCTATATCAATTCCGGCAACGTTATTTTTGAAACAAGTGAGAAGCCAAAGCGGGAGAAAATTGAAAGCGCCCTGGAAAAAGAATTCGGATTTGCCATGCAAGTCTTGATAAAAACTGAAAAAGAAATGCAAGAAATTGCGGCGGCAATTCCAGGTAATTGGCAGAATAATGCTATACAAAGAACAGATGTTGCTTATCTTTTTCCTAGTATTGATTCTCGGAAAACTCTTGATGAATTGCCTGTTAAAAAAGAATTCATTGAAATTCGTTATACTAAGGGCGCAATTTTTTGGAATGTTCAAAGAAAAAATGTGTACAAAAGCCAATTAGCAAAAATAATTAGCCACAAGCTGTACAAGTCTATGACTGTGCGAAATGTGAATACCGCACGTTACCTG
>JAYRRF010000014.1:0-3546 GCA_041910335.1 Candidatus Moraniibacteriota bacterium | reverse complement strand
TCGAACCAGCCCCAGTAGTAGACCTCAAAATCAATGGTAGTGATGGACCTCTCTCTATCCCAAGAGATGGAAACCTCAATATCACCTGGGGTAACATCCCAAACGCTGTCTCTTGTACCGGAACAGGCAATAACTGGAATGGAGGAAAATTTACCACTGGAGGAAATGACAATCTCCCTGCTACCGCAGCCTCTCTCTACACTCTCACCTGTACCAATTCACAAGGAGCGAGTGGTAGCGACTCTGTCTCAGTTACGTTAGAGCTAACTCTTAAAGTCTGTGAAGGAAGCTGTAATTCAAGTATCGAACTCCCAAGTTCTCTCACCATGACTCAGGGTAGCACCAGAAACCTCGTCTCTTGCTACAATGATGCGACTACCTGTACAGATCCAACTGGAAATGTCACCAGTAGTACTACCTGGACTGAAGGAGGAGGAAACCCTATCTCTCTGACCAACTCTGATCCAAAGACCTTAAATGCCACTCAAAGAGGCACAGAAAGCTTCCAGGCATCCTACAACAGCTCTTCAACCACTAAAACAGTGACGGTCACCTGTACAGATGCCGGAGCCTGTTCTAGAGACTCAAGAAGTCAAACCCTCTGTGCGAATGAAACCTTTACCGTTACAGATAGTTGTGGAGATACACAGACCTGTAATGGCTCTAAGAGTTGTGATTACAACTGGAAAGAGATAGCTCCTGGAAATTAAGTCAAGAAAACCCCTTGGATAAGGGGTTTTTTGATACTTTGTGTATAAGAAAAAGTTTAGTTTTTACTGAAGCCTTCACCACGAAGCTCGCGCTTGATGTGTGATTTGGCCCCAGAAGTCTTAATAAAGTTGAGCCAGTCTCGACTTGGCTTTTTCTTATCCTTCACGGTGATGATTTCGATTACCTCAGCATTTTTGATGTGATAATCGAGAGGGACCATCTTACCATTCGCCTTAGCGCCATTGGCACGATTGCCTACCTCGCTATGGATGGCATAAGCGAAATCAATAGGGGTGGCCTCTTCTGGGAGTTCAATGATGTCTCCTTTTGGAGTGAAAGCGAAGATGTGATTCTTGAAGAATTCAATCTTGAGGCCCTCAAGAAATTCTTGGTCATCACGACCGATTTCTTTCTGCCAATCTTTGAGTTGATTGACCCAGGCAAGTTCTTTGGGGGCTTTCTTTTCGCCAGCTTTATCCTTACGACGGAGAAAGATATTTCGCCAGCTCGGCCGCTCTTTCTCGGTGTACATCCAGTGAGCAGCGATACCATACTCTGATTCATCGTGCATTTTCTGAGTACGAATTTGAACCTCAATAATTCTTCCTTCGGGACCAAAGATAGTGGTGTGGAGAGATTGATAGCCGTTTGGTTTTGGAAGAGAGATATAGTCCTTGATACGTCCAACCATAGGTCGGTATTCGCGATGAATAATACCGAGCGCCTCATAACAGTCGGCTATTTCTGGGACGATAATACGAATGGCTAATAGGTCATAGACACGATTGATATCCATATCATGCTTCTTGAGCTTCTGATAGAGACGGAAGAGTCCTTTGGTGCGACCATGAATATCAGTTACTTGAATCTTTGCCTCAGCGAGTTGTTTACGGAAGAGGTCGACAATGGTCGTCATGTACGTCTTACCTTCATGGAGGTAGGTTTCTTGGATAGCAACGACTTCTTGGTAGTGCTCTGGCTCCAGGTATTGAAAGCAAGTGTCCTCTAGCTCGACTTTGATTTCCCCGATACCTAAACGATTAGCGATAGGGGCATAAATATCCATTGTTTCACGAGCGATACGCTGTTGTTTGTCTGGAGGAAGATGTTCAAGTGAACGCATGTTGTGAAGACGGTCAGCGAGCTTGATGATAACGACACGTATGTCTTGAGCCATTGCCAAAAACATCTTGCGCAAGTTCTCAAGATAGACCTCTTCTTTGGATCCACGGAGCTTGATTTTACCAAGCTTGGTTACGCCATCGACAAGATAAGCAACCTCATCTCCAAATTTCTCGCGCACATCATCGAGAGTCGCTTCGGTATCTTCTGGGACGTCATGCAGGAGGCCTGCGGCGATGGTTTTTTCATCCATGCCAATTTCGGCTAGAATCCGAGCGACATGAAGAGGGTGGTTGATGTAGGGTTCACCAGATTTACGGAGTTGACCATGATGAGCAGTCTTGGAAAAGTGAAAAACAGCTGTCAGAAACTTCTGATCTTCTAGAGAAAGAGGGGTGGGGGCTGCCTTAAAAATATCTTCTAGGGTGGGTGTTTGCATAGGTATATATCCAGTATAGCACCGAGCTCTCTTTTTGTTGAAAAGAGTAGGTCTTGACAAATGCAACTGAGTTGCTTTATCATGAAAGTATGAGTACAGACGCAGAAAAAAGCGCAGCAAAAGCCTGTTTAGAATGGGGTCTTCGAAAGAGTAAGACTCGACTTCTTCTTTTTGAGTTTTTTGCTGGTCATCATAGACCTTCACCCGTCGCTGATATACTCCAATGGTGTAGAAAAAAAGGGGTCCATCTCAACAAAACGACTGTCTATCGAGAAGTAGAGAACCTGGTGAACCAAGGAGTTCTCCGCGCGGTGCAATTGACAGCTAGAGTAGAATCCTATGAATTAGCCAGTCACGAGCATCATCATCACTTCGTTTGTACCAGCTGCGATTTCGTCACAGATGTACGTTTTCCAGAGGTGAGTATTAAAAAAACCGAAAATCTTCTTGAAAAAGAAGGGGTATTGGTAACTCATCACTCACTTGAATTTTTTGGATTGTGTAAAACATGTAACTAAAAATATGATTACTACTTATTTGTATAGCATTGGAAGTGTCACAATAGTCAGTCTTATTTCCTTACTCGGAGTCGTTTTTCTTGCATCAAGAGAAGATGTAATAAAAAAATATCTATATATATTTATTAGTTTGGCGGTTGGAGCGCTCTTAGGTGATTCTTTTATCCATCTTATACCAGAAGCTCTAGAAGAATCTTTAGGTGTAACTACGAGCATTCTTATTATTGTCGGAATACTCTTCTTTTTTGTATTAGAAAAGTTTCTTCATTGGCATCATCACGGTGAAGATACTGAAGAGGACCATATTCATCCTGTAGGCAAGTTGGTACTTTTTTCCGATGGTGTACATAATTTTCTTGATGGTATTATTATTGCCGCGAGCTTTGCTGTGAGTGTACCAGTAGGAATCGCCACAACGTTAGCGGTGGTATTGCATGAAATTCCTCAAGAGATTGGAGATTTTGCGGTGCTCATACACTCTGGATACAACAAAACAAAAGCACTCTGGCTCAACTTTGTTTCTGCGCTCACGGCCGTGTTGGGTGCTGGAGTATTTTTTGTACTTGGAGAATTTGCGGAGTCACTCAGTCTCTATTTTGTCCCTATCGCTGCGGGAGGATTTATCTATATCGCGGTAGCTGATCTGATACCTGAGCTTCATAAAACAAAAGCCATAAAGCATTCAATATACCAGATTACAGCTGTTATACTGGGGGTGGGAGTTATGTGGTTGCTTACTTTTTTAGAGCACTAAAG
>JAYRRF010000013.1:0-15497 GCA_041910335.1 Candidatus Moraniibacteriota bacterium | reverse complement strand
TAATCTTCGACTCGATGGAGACGCTTCTCAGCTTCTTCGTATTTCTTGTGTGCATTGCCGATATGTCCACCGAGAATCTCGAACTCCTTGGTGAATTTGTCTTGTTCTCGAGACAGTCTCGCCAGTTGACTCATAATTTCCTTAGCTCTCTTCTCTATCTGCATCCCCTGTAGCCCGAAAAGAATCGTGCGCATATACGCATAGAAAGAATTCGGTGAGACCGGTATCACCCGCTTATCCGCAAAATACGTCATCAACCCCTGTTCATCTTCATCTTTGATAATCGTCTCATAATACACATTCTCAGCCGGGATATACATAAGCGCAAAATCAAGCGTTCCTTCGGTTGGCACGATATACTTGGTCGCTATAGCGTCGACATGCTTCTTCACATCTTGGTAGAACTGCTTGCGAGCCGCTTTTTTATCCTCTTGGTCTGTTGAAGTCACGAGACGCTTGAAGTTTTCGAGTGGGAATTTGGAATCAATACTGATGATGCCACCTTTAAGAAAAATGACCGCATCAACAGCCTCACCACTTTTGAAGGAATACTGGAGGCCGAAGTTTTCTTTCGGAAGCATTTGAGTGAGTAGGTCTTTCAATAAGAGTTCTCCGAAACCTCCACGGATTTTCGGCGCTTTGAGAATCTCCTGGAGCGATGCTACTTCTTTTCCCACTTCAAGGATTTTCTCACTCGAATGCCTGACTGCTTCCAAAGAACGTTGTACATCCGCGTATGATCGAGCGGCACCATCGAGACGCTGATCAAGGCGCTCAGTATTATCATGTAGGCGTTTGTCGAGCGTTGTCTGAAAAGAAGAGAGCTGCTGATTCATGGTCATCGAGAGAAATCCCATACGCTCCTCAAAACTCTTAGTCATCTGCTCCAATCGCTCCTGATAGATGGCGCTCGTCTGTACTTCCTCCTCTTTTTTCTTCCCCTGCAAAAGCAAAACGAGCCCATAGAAAAGGCCCGCTATCCCCATCCCGACAACTATGTAGACCAAAGCCTCCATTCTTTCACTCTTACTTCTTAAGTCCAGCGATGAAGCGTTTCAGTTCTGGCACTTTGTTCACCACTTCTTCATACGGATTCTCCAAAAACTCCATGAAGAAACGATCGAGCATGTTCAAACGATAATGCAGTTCTTCCGCATTCATCAAGAAGAAGCGGATTTCTTTCCCTACTTCTGCTTCAAGATGAGCGATGGCGTGCTTGAGTTTGGTGCGGTTCTCATTGTTGACGACCAAGATCATATCTACCTTGCTCTTTGGGTTGTTGATGAAGAGACCGCTGATAAGAATGAGCTTCACTTCACCGACAGTTTTCAGTTTGCGAAAGATTTGTGACTGCGCTTCAATGTTCAACTTGGAGACAAGACTCTGAAGTTCGACATTGAAAGGAAAGTTTTCATTGAGCATGTATGCCTTTTTGCCTTTGCGGACTTTTTCGATTAAGAACTTCATCTTGACGAGCTTGGTTATCTCGCGCATGACGTCCTTACGAGGCACTAAGGTCTTTGCAGCTACATCGGTGGCGGCAAACTCCCCTGTATTCAATAAGAAAAAACGCAACGTGCGAGCACGCGCCTTGGATCCGAACAGTGTATCAAAGAGTGCTAAGGACATATCAGTTATATGCAAAAAATAGATTTTAGGCCTCCATATAGCCAAGTATACGTAAAAAGACTCCCCGCGTCAAAAGAAAGCTGCTCATTCTCTCTCTGAAAATGGCCTAGTCAAGGGTTTTTAAATGAAATTATGGTATACTAACAGAAGTATATGACAGAAAAAAAGAGCCCTCAATCAAAAAGCGCCTCGGGTGAGCTTACCCGTGCCTTTCATGAAATCCTCGTAGCCGACAAGCGTTCCTACGAACCCTTTGTGAAGGTTTTTAGTGCTATTGGAGAAAACGTGAGCAAGCTAGACCTCGGCACCTTGGTGGGTGTTTTTGAGGTAGATGAGAAAAACGAAGAAGCCGCCTACATCGTCAACTTCCTCGCTTCAGTCGCCAAGAAAGAATACTTCAATAATCCTCGTCGTGGCCCTATCGAAAGCTTTGAGGCCGCTCTCCATAAGGTCAACGTCGCCCTCTCTGAACTCGTCAAACACGGCAATGTCTCTTGGCTCGGTAAACTTCACGGTACACTCGCCGTCCTCGAAAAAAACAACCTCCACTTCTCCGTCACCGGTGAGTCGGCTTTACTCCTCCTCCGTCAGGATCAGTTCTCTGAGATTAGCGCTGGTCTCGCTTCTGAAGAAGCCTCACTTCATCCGCTGAAGACCTTCGTCGAAGTATCAAGCGGACGCCTGCTCGAGGGCGACTTCCTCATTCTGACTACACCAGAGCTCCCCGCTCTCTTCCCTCTCGAATACCTGACCAAGCAAGCTTCACGTATGAATCGTGATGCCTTCCGACAGTTCCTCCGCACCGCCCTCGTTAACGAAATAGACATGGCTTCAGTCCTCGTCATCGAATTCAGCAAACCAGCGCCTAAGCCAAAAGCCATCCCTGTCAAAAGAAAAGCTGAAGCCGCTCAAGAAGCCTCCTCTATCAATGCCTTCAGTCAGGCCACCTTCGCCAAGCCAGTAACCAAGTCTGCACCTCAGACTGATGAGTCTCTTGATGAAACCCTTCCTGAAGAAGATGCTCCGAAGGAAGAATTCATCGACCAAAAGACGGGCCATATCTACGTCCAGGGTGAAGAACTTGGCGACCTACCGATGAAACACTCTATCATCCTCGAAAACCTCCAAGATGCCGCTTCTTCTCTGGGTGAATTCTTTTCCCATACTGTACGCCGACAAGGTAAAAAGACTGCTCGTCTCAGTGCCTTCCTCTTCTGGGAAGCTCGTACCTACGCTTCTCGTCTTAGTCGTAAGACCACTCAGAAAATCCACACTCTGCAAGCCTCTCTCGTAGAGAAAAATAGACTCCGCCAAATCGAACAAGCTGAAAAAAGAGAAGCGGCTGCCCAAGCCAAAGAAGCTCGCCTCATGGAAGAGCGTCTCCTCGCTGAACGCCAAGCCGAAGAACAAGCCAAAGAAGAGAGAGAACGTGCCGAGAGAGCACCTCTTCCGCCTATCCCTCCTGTCATCGAAGAGGTGCGAAAGCCGGCAACCCCAGTAGTCATCGAGCCGGAGCCTGCTGTCATCGAGGAAGTTGCTACCCCTACTCCATCTTTCCGGCCGACATCTAAAGCCACTAGCCATATCGAGCGTTTTCGCTCTCTTTACGAAAAAGGCTCTGCTTCAGAAGAGAAGAAAATGACTTCTCCTGCCGCACACACTCCAGCACCTAAGAATAAACAAAAGAAAACTCACGCTCCGTCTCCATCAGTCCTCGAGAAATTATCTTCTTTCGTCACTCGCCTCAAGAAGAACGTTACACCTGTAATAACACAAAGCCTCGCTTTTCTTATTGCTCGTAAGATGCTCGTCATTGGTATCATCGCCATTGTCATCTTCTCCCTTGCTGTCGGCTCATACCTCCTGGGGAGAAAGTCAACGACTGATACTCCTGTAGCCCAGGAGATGAAGATACCTGAGACCTCTTCACCTACTCCTAGTGGCTCAAGTCCATCCAACACCCTCAAGGCAGAGTCGACTATCCCACTTGGTAAAGACCTCGTCACTCTCACCTACCTCGACCACCAAGCCTACGCCGCTACCTCGAAAAGCATCGTCTCCCTCGATGACAACAAAGAATACCCCCTCACAGATATGAAGGGTGAGATTCGTTTCGTAGCTGCCATGGAAGACCTCAGTCTCCTCTTTATCTTGAGTAGTCAGAATGAACTCTTTGCCTGGAGCCCACTCAATAAGGCATTCACCAAAAACGAGCTCGTCCTCCCAGCCAATGCCCGCGTGACGGCTATCGGCACCTACCTCACTTATCTCTACGTCCTCGACCGTGGCAACAATCAACTCTATCGTTACCCACGAAGTGAGAACGCTTTCAAAGACGCCACTCCTTGGATGAAAGACTCCTTCGAGCTGACAGATACTGCCTTTTTGGCTATCAATGAGACTGTCGCTCTTGCTCCTTCACGCGAGCACCTCCTCTCCTTCTCACAAGGCAAGAACAACGGCACCTTCGTCGAAAGTGATGATACACACCAAGTAGCCATCCAGGCCCTCACCACTGACAATGACTTCCCATTCATCTACGCTCTTGATGACAAGAGCACTCTCTCTGTCTGGAACCTCGAGCGCAAACCACTGCATGCGTACACTCTCAGCGATGCCCCTGCATCACCGACAAGCCTCGCTGTCGACCCTGAGAAAAAGACTCTCTTAGTGGGTAACAGAGACGGAAACATCACCCGCTACACGAATGTAGTGAGTGAGTAAAATCATCTACTTACTCTGTCTGAGTATTCGTACTCTCACTTTATATCAAAATAGAGGCTCTTCTTAACTGAAAGTCTATTCTCCATATTCAATATCTAAGTTAGGTACATTTCCGTAATTATTCAAAGCATCCTGAAGCTGATTCCAAAATTGAGGTTTCTTGATTGGAAACAATGGGTGTAATGGAACAGTGAGAAGATATTCACCTGCTGTAGCCTCACTATCGGTTTGAAAATGAAAAGCATAGTTAGTAAATACATCTCCAGAGCAAGGATCTGGACTTTGTAGAGTATTGAGAGGTAATTTATCATGTAACTTTCTCACCTCTTTAATCCAGGGCTTTTCAAAGGAACTCTTTTCTGGTACCTGAGGAGCATTTATATCATAGAAAATTAGAAATGGTCTATCTCCAGGATTCTGAGTTAAGGCTTTTCTTCTAAATCTTTGAATATGCGCCCAATATTCTCCATTATAAGTTCCGTCCACATGCAACACTCCTCTTCTTTCTCGACTTTTAGCTTCTACTGCAATAATTTCTCCCGTAGCTTGATCATGAGCAAAAAACTCACAATGTTTTCCTGCTACCTTTTTTTCATTTAGAAACTCTATTCTATATCCTAAGCGAGCAAAGATGGCTGAGACAGCTATCTCGTACCTTGAAGACTGGTATTCTTCATAACTCTTCAACCTATTAAGTATATCTTCTGGTAAATGCTCAGCATGTAAAAGGCTGGCCACATCAAAGGCGAGTGATAGTAGAGATCTCGACCAGCCATCTGGAAATGCTGACCAACTTTCACCTTTATAATTCTCCTCTTGTTGGTTTTTAAGAGCCCAAGTTTGATATTTTTTAAAACACCTATAGATATGGTGCCACCCACTTTCTGGCAGTGAAGCCTGATCATTCCACCAGTCTTCTCCCAAAGCCTGATGAATGAGTACAAAAAGTAAAAACTCATGAAAAGTTTCTTTTTCAGGCCTTTCGTAATATATTCTATTACCGAGTGCCCATACTTTTTTGTTATTAAATACTATTGGTTTAACAAAATCTATGAATATACCTATACTTTGCAGCTGTTGTTCTCTTTTGCGTCTATCAAAAATCATGCGAGCATATATCGCATCTAAATCTTCCACAAGAGTGCTCCGTCTTAAATTATCTTTTTCTTGACAACAGCTCTTGTACTTTTTTTGACTCCCACAATTACAAGCTTTATTTCTAATAGCTCCTGTTCCCATACAACAAATCAACTTGTTTACTAAGTGTATCGTTATCACTTATAGATACACTACCCTAAAAATAACTTGTGAAGAACTCTCTTCTCAGAGAAACTGTCAATTTTTATTATTGCTACCCTCTCACACTCAGTCGATCCATGATTTCTTGATTGACGAGCTTAGTGTCGCGTCCGTGACGGAGGCGAGAGAGCTCTTTGATAGCGAGAGCGACTTCTCGGTTACCTTGTGTCGGTGGGAAAGTCTTCATATTGAATGGCTTGGTGAGCTCGTTGTTCATGAGGAGCCTCGCGAAACAGTTGTAGTTGTCGACATTGACGATATCCGCTGCTGTGAAGACTGGGGCGAACTGCTTCTCGAGGAACTCTGCGTCTTCTGGTCCGACACGGAAGGTGACGAGTGAACCCACGTTACCGAAGACCGCCTTAGAGATATCTTCTTTGAGCTGACCGATGAACTGGTGAGCGAGGACAAGGGTGAGCTTGTATTTACGCGCTTCGGAGAGAATCTGAGCGATAGAGCTTGTGGTTACGTTCTGGAACTCATCGAGATAGAGAGAGAATTCCTGACGCTCATCCTCTGGCACATCCCCTCGTGATAGAGCCGCCATAAGGAGCTTACCGACCACCACCATACCGAGCAATCGAGCATTGAGCTCACCGATGCGTCCTTTAGAAAGCTTCACCAAGAGAATCTTCTTGGTATCCATGATTTCTCGGAAATTGAGCGCACTCGTCTGCTGACCGATGATCGGACGCATGAAGTCGTTGGCGATGAATGGGGTGAGCTTGGAGGTGATGTATGGCACCATGTTGGCGAGAGCTGCTTCTCCTCCAGCTTTCTCGGCTTCATTGAGCCAGAAGTCTTTGACTATCGGGTTCTGACAATGGCGGAGCTTCATACGACGGAAGTCTTCATCAGCCAATACCCGGGAAATCTCCATCAGTGTTGAGCCACTCTCTGGGTGGTCCATGATGAGAAGCATGGCGTTACGCATGTACTGTTCGAACATCGGTCCTCCTGTAGCTTTCATATCGTAGAGCTGGTCGAAAATACCAATCATCTCATTGATGACGAAGGTCTTCTGTTCTGGATACTTCGGATCATACTCGAGCATGTTCATACCGAGGGTGCGTTCTGTGTCTCCCGGATCAAAGACGATGACATCCTGAGCACGATCCTTCGGAATGCAAGCGAGAATATCCTCGATAGCATCACCATGCGGATCAATGAAGCAAAACCCTCTCCCCGCCTGAGCATCACGCTTGGCGATTTCTTGGAGGAAGTTGGACTTACCGACACCCGTCTGTCCGATGACGTAGAGGTGACGGAGTCTATCCTTATCACCTATACGAATATCAGTCTTGACGCCTCGGTACTCGTTGAAGCCAAGAAGTGTCCCTTCTTGCGGTACATTGATAGGTGGCGGAGCGGCACCGGCTTTGAGCCACTTGATCTTCGGTGTCTCAGTCGTCGAGATAGGAAAATGAAAGATACCAGCTATCTCTTCGGTATTAAGAAGAAAAGCATGTTCATCATCGAAGTTGCGGAAGATATAGTGATAGGCGGCATCGCGGGTCTTCAGGCGTTTGCGGACACGGAAGCGATTGACATCTGGATTCTCGAACTGCCCAAAGGCATTCTCCATTTGTCCCAAGATCTGCTCTGCTCGAGCCAAGGTAGGCGCAGAAGCGAGGAGTCTCACGTTGACACGGAAGGCTCCTTTGGACGTCTTTTCTTCGATAGACTTGATGAGTTCTTGATCCTGCGGTGTCAATTGCTTCATTGGCTTCTCACTTGGTGAGCCACTACTGATGGGATGAAAGCCTTCTATGACACCCTTACCAACTGCCTTACCAAAAGTCTGTAGTTCTTTGTGGGAGTGAAGATCTTTCAAGTCCTTACCTTCTTGGAGACTTTTAGCGACACTGCGACCCTGATGACGCCAAGCATCTCCGGCTGGAGCTAATACTATCTGAATAGCTGCTCCCTCATCGATGGTGGCAAGCTTACTTAAGGCATTGGAGATCTCATTAAGTGGGTCGACGCCGAGTCCTTTGTACGTCCTAAGCGGAAGAGCGTGGCTATGGCTAAGCTGAAGCTCGGTCACCGCTACCTGTCCTCCTGGAGTGAAGATGGTGTAGTCAGGGATGCGCTCTAGGTGAGCCTGTGGGAAAAAGCTATGAATCTGCTTCTCGACATTTTCTCGGAAGACACGTGGGATAGCCACGAGGAAATAGATTTCTTCATTGGTCGCTGGGTTGGCAATCTCTAAGACTACTGTCGGTGCATGATAGAGAAACTTCTGGAAGAAATTACCCGGATGCTTGAGGTTAGAGAGAGCGGTGAGGAGCTGCTCCATCGCGGCGATTTCTTCTTTCCAGGCATCACCTCTTTCGGGTCCACCGCCCTGCGGCTTCTGTGGGCGAGCGACTCGGACGAGCTCTACATCAAGCTCGAGGGATTTGTTGATCTGCTTACGAAAACCAAAAAAACTCTTCAAGAGGAGTAATCCTCCTGAAAAGAGCGTCAGAAAACCGAGTGCCCACGCTAATGGCACAAGGATAATATTAATCGTAACGTCCTCCATACTCCCTCCTATACCTAATTATTTCTGCAACTCACTTTCCAACTTCTCATGAAACCGCTCGATCAAAGTATCACGAAGAGTATCAAGCGCATAGAAATCCTCGAGCTTGCGTGCGACACTGACCGCATGCACTACTCCCTTGGTATCCGCTAGTGATAGCAACTTGGTGATTCGCTCTTCTTCATCAATAGTCGCCAGGTGCGCTGCATCATCAGTGATCTGACTTTGACTGGTCGTCTGCAAAGCGGCTGTATGAGTATCAATTTTTTGCAGTAACTCCCCAACTCGTTCATTTTTCTGCTCGACAGCACGCTCCAGAAATTGTTCTTTTTCGACGAGTGGTTTACTCTCACTACTACCCATCATTCCCCCCTCTTCTACTGATGCCCCTCCTGTTATTTCAATGCGTTCGTCCATACAGTTCTTTATTAGACTCTATAAATTAAGCTGTGGCTAAGCCAAGATGCTTGTCCATGTCATTTTTGAACTCTGTCACTACCCCTCTTACAAAGACTGGGTAGTTGGGTATCTTGGATTCGAGAAATGCCTCGAGCTCATCGATATCCGCCTTGCTCTCAAGCAGCTCTTCGTATTCTCGCGCCCCGTTACTACCGAGCTTATCAATAGTAGCAAGAAAAAGACGCTTGAGAAAAACCTCCCCCATCTTGGCAATGAGCTCATCCTGTCTTTCCTGGGCGACATCTTCAAGACCAAAAGTTTCAATGATTTCTTGGCGATACTGCTCTAATACTTGGTTCATATACGTTTGAGTAGATTAAAGTTAAATTCTTTGTCAGGGAATTGAAAGCGAAGTCTGGTGATACGACTCGTATATTGTCCGATAGTCTCTCGCTTGAGTGGTGCTCCATCTTCTCCGTACGTCATCCGAGCCAACTTCTCAAACTGTGTCATACGAGTCACCTGATCCTCTGCTAAGCCTCCACCAGCAATCTGACTCATCTGTATGTCTCCCATGGTAGCGAAGTTCTTCCAATAGCGGAGATCATTGGTCGCGAAGAGGGTCTTTCGTGAATCAGTGAGAGCTTCGTAGTAGGCCTTGCGGGTCACTTCATCACTCCCGAGAAGCCACTCTCTCGTTGCTAAAATCTTCGGGTCTATTGGTTCAGTCTCAATTGATTCGGTAGGTACTTCTGCTGTAAATGAACCATTCTGTACTTGGTCAACCACTGGCTGACCAACACCCTCTACTGAATCAGTAGGAATGGTAGAGGTGACATCACCCCCTACTACTTCCTTGGAAGCATCCGTCACAGTATCTTTGGCGACTTCGACTACTTCATGGACTGGAGCAGCATATACCTTGCCTTCTAGAACTTGTCGATACTCTTCTTGACTCACTAGTTCTCGCAACCTCAAATTATCCCCAGCATTGATATGATTGATATCTCCATGAAAGCCTATTCGGAGACGTTCTTCTGGAGAAAGGGCTTCGAGCTTAGTAGCGATAAGATTCTGAAGTGACGCTATTGTTTGCGTCTTCTTAGCTGGGTCAATATCAGCTGGTAGTGTTTTTTCCAAAACTCCCCACAGACCTTTCTGACTGTCCGCTGTCGTCAAAGCGTAGCTTTCTGGAAGATTCGCTGAAGCTTCTACAGATGGAGCGCCTCCCTCTACTGGAACAGTTCCACCACCTTGATGGAGTTCAGCTGAAGTGGCTGACTGATCAACTGGATGATCAATAGTTGGAAAAGCAGGGGCGGATTCGATTGGTGCTGCTCCTCCATCAGAATGCTCTGCAAGCCCTTCTGTAGCACTCACTTGAGGAGAAGCTGTGTCTACCACAGCGTCATGATGAAAGAAGGATTCCCCCAGATGATGGAGTAAGAATGCTCCACCTCCAGCACCAATGATGCGTGCTGTCCATTTTCTCGCGGCTGTCACTTTGCGTTTCTTCGCTACTTCTCTATCCAAAGTACCGATCATCCCGGCTAAAGCAGCCTCGAGATTGGTAGCAAGAGTTTCACCATCAAGATCTCGACTGTTTTCTACATAACCTTGAACAATCTTATCTTCTTTGCGTCGCTGTAGACCGCCGAGGGTTTTCTCAGCAAGTGCATCAAGAGAAACAGCTGCTCCGGCACCAGCCACAAAACGACGCAACCCGACGATACCCATCGAGATACCTAATCCCCCGGTTGCTGAAAGTGCGAAAGCGCTTCCCATCACGACGGTACCAATGGCAATCTTCTTGGCAAGACCAAGACTGTTGTATTTGACTCCAAGTGTCTCGTAAGCCTGGAGGAGCTTACCGCCCAAGCCAGCTTCTTTTTTCACCTGTGCAGCATAAAGTTCTTCCAATCTCAAAGCCTCGCCGAAACGCAGATCTCGGAGAGTAGCCTCTAAAGATTGTTCTCGTACCTCTTGGCTCGTTGCTTGTTTCAAAGCATCTATCTGCTCCTGATAAAAAACTCTCAGTGTCTCATGGTACTGATCCCGAAGAAGAGTCACATCCTTGTGTTCTTCCATAGCGCCCTCTTTGGTAAGCCAAGGAAAATGCTGGGACAGTCTCTTCTTGAGACTCATGGTCTCAACATCTTTTTCGACGTAGGCTTGTCTGAGACGGGCCATGCGTTCTCCTAAGGTTTCTCCTACTATCTCCTGAAGAGGCTGTTGATTCTCTGGAATACTCACCTGTTCTTCTGTTTCTAGAGATAGATCAGCTCCTTCTGATACTTGTTCTGAAGCTGGTTCTCCTGAAGCCAGCCCTTCTTCAATGGCCATCCCAGCCGCCATAGCACCAAGGATTTCAGCCGCTACTACCTGATCCTCCTCAGATACCTCACCAAGAGTAGCCCGCTCTTTGTCTTCATCTGGCTGTGGCTCCGCATTCTTCAAAAAAACCTGCATTTCTTCCTCTGTCCCACCTAGCTCATCGAAAAACGTCTGCTTCAAACCATTCAGTGCATCTTCTCCTCTACCGAGCTTTTTCACCTCCTCATCAAGCCGCTTCTGTAATCTTCTTACCTCTGGAGACTGGCTCAGTTGTGGATCTGAAGATGCTTTGAGTAATTCGGCTATTCTTGCTTCTAGTTGCGTTTTCTTATCATCACGTACAAGATTGAATCCTCGTTGACGCTCTATCTTCCGGCCGATAGCTGCTTTTCTCTCTTCTAAGTTTTTCGCTTCTTTCTCTGCCTGTAGAGCATCTGCCTTTGATTTTGAGGCAAGGGTCTTTTCTTCAGCTGCTTTGACTTGTTTCAATTGACTCATCAAAGCTGGTCGCTCCTTAGGCGACACTTCTTTGATTTGTTTCAATAGGTCAGCTACTGCTTCTGACTGATTGTTTGGCACCGCAGGAGTCTCCTCTATGACTGGTGATGGTGCTGGTATAACCACATCATCCTCTGGAAGGGCTTCTGCAGGAATACTTGGACGTGCTGGTCGACCATCTACAGGTGGTTGTATCGGTAAGACTATCTTACTCTCAACGGTAGTCGGCTTTATCTCTGGTCTCGTATCTAGAGTAGTAGTCACGCCAGTAAGACGATAGGTATCTGACGAACCTTCTTTGGATGTAGCATCGGAAGAAGGATTTGATACAACTTCCATCTTCGGAGACTCTATTTTATCTCCTTTACCATCAGTAAAAAAAAGCTCAACTCCTTGCGGCATAGCAGGAGTTTGTGGTGGGATTTTTATTTCTCCAGTGACACGATTGAAACGACCGAAAATGCTCATAATTTCCTTTCCCTTTGTATTGGTTTCGTATATAATAATACCATAAAAGACAAAAAAATTCTTGTCTCCATAAAAGAAAAATAATACACCTCGACTTCGAGGTAACTCATATTATGAATCAGTCTCGCGTTGCTTCTTGGTCTCTACTTGTTCTTATTCTGCTCGGCGCTCTTTTTGTACGAAGCTACCATCTTGGCACTATCCCAAGTGGCCTCTACCCAGATGAGGCGGTCAATGCTGTTGATGCACTTCATGCCATCGAAACTGGCCACTATCAGCTCTTCTACCCCAACAACTACGGAAGAGAGGGTCTTTTCATCAATCTCCAAGCTCTGGCTCTCCGTACTTTTGGCTATACTATAGCAGCTCTCAAGCTCTGGTCAGTCATTTTTGGCACTCTCACCGTCCTTGGTACCTATCTCTTAGGTCGTGAGCTCTTTCATCGCCGTGGTGCCGCCCTCTTCTCCGCCTTCTTTGTCGCTACGAGTTACTGGGCAATCAACTTCTCTC
Organism: Candidatus Moraniibacteriota bacterium; assembly: GCA_041910335.1. Lineage (GTDB taxonomy): Bacteria > Patescibacteriota > Minisyncoccia > Moranbacterales > UBA1568 > UBA1568. The sequence continues at coordinate 3,109 of JAYRRF010000013.1, read as the reverse complement.
GTATTGGCTTCCGAGCCATCATGACTTCTTTTCTCTTGAGCTTTGCTTTTTACTTCTTTTTCAAAGGTCTTCGGACTCGTCGCTCTATCGACTTTGCTTTTTCTGGTCTCTGTATCGGTCTTGGTCTCCATACTTATATTGCTTTCCGTCTCACTCCACTTATTCTTGTCATTCTTCTCCCCTTCCTCATGCTTGCTTACGAAGACTTTCTCAAGCGTTACTGGCGCCACGGACTCACCTTCGCTCTCTTCGCCTTTCTGGCTGCCGCTCCGATGCTTTATCATTTCTTCATCTCTCATCCAGAAGACTTCGCTTCGCGCTCTACGGCTATTTCTGTCTTCTCCGAAGAGAGTAACCATGGCGACCTTCCTGGTACCCTCATGAAAACATTCGGCCTCAGTCTTCTCAAATATAATTTCTGGGGTGACCAAAACTGGCGCCACAACTACTCTCCATACCCTGTTCTTGATCCTATTAGTGGCTTTTTCTTCCTCGGTGCCTTCCTCTTCTTGATTTCCCAAAGTATCGGCCTCCTCGGTAGACGTCTTCGTCACCATGATCGAGATACTCGACTTGTCCGTAACATCTTCCTCTTAGCAAGCTTTTTTGTCATGTTGATGCCGGAATTTCTCACCACCGAAGGCCTTCCGCATGCCTTGCGGGCTATTGGCACCCAAGTACCCGTCTTTCTGATGGCGGGGCTCGGTGCTTACTGGCTCTATGAGAAGATTCTTCGCTCGTCATCTCAAGCCAGAGCTTCGCTGCTCGCTTTCTTCTTCCTCGCTATCATCCTCAGTGCTTCTATCAACCTAACTAAGTATTTCATTTTTTTCGCAAACAGTGTCGACCAACGTAGCGCTTTCAACGAAGACTATACCAACATGGCGACCTACCTCTTGAGTCTCCCCAAAGACACTAAGAAATATATCTATGCCAATGCTGGTGGTACCCATATAGACAACGGCCTACCAGTTACAGCTGAATCACTCTATTTCTTGACCTACAAGAAAGTAGACAATCTCATCTTCCTCGAACCAGAGACAAAAATTACCACTCCCGCTGTTATCATCCTTATGCGTTATGATGACACTATCGCCCAAAACGTTCTCCGTAAATACCCTGGCGCTGAAGTCAAAAACATCTATGCTCAGCCCGGATCACCCATCGCCTTTCCAGCCATTATCCTCCCATAATAAACATAAAATAACCTAACAAAACCGTATGGAGTTTTTACAAAAACACAGCACAAAGATAGCAGCAGCTATTTTGCTCTTCTTCTTTGCATTGAACTTGGTTGTCTCTAGTCAAGAGGCGACCACCATGGATGAACGGGCACACATCCCTTCAGCCTATAGCTATGTACGCTACGGTGATATGCGTCTCAACCCAGAACACCCTCCTCTCTTGAAAGACCTGGCTGGTCTTCCACTCCTCACCTTCCAACCAAAGTTCCCAATTGATTCAGAAGAATGGCAGCACGGTGTCAATGAACAGTGGGTGCTTGGTCAGAAGTTTATTAGCTGTCTCGTACCAGAAGAAGCGTGTAATGATGCTGAGCAAATCACCTTCTGGTCTCGTGTCCCTATCACCCTCGTCGCTGTACTCCTCGGTATTTTCATCTTTGTCTGGACTCGCAAGCTCGCTGGCTCACTCGCTGCTCTATTTGCTCTTACTCTCTATGCGTTTGATCCAAACATTATCGCTCACAGTCACTTCGTAACGACAGACATCGGTATCGCTGCTTTTCTTTTCTTTTCTTTTTATTATTTTGTCCGCTTTCTCCAGGACCCAAGCCGCAAGAACATCTTGCTTTCTGGACTCTGGCTCGCTCTTGCTAACCTGGCTAAATTCTCAGCCGTACTCCTCTTCCCTATTTTTGGTCTTTTTGTTATCCTCTATGCCTTAAGCATTGCTCGGCCAGAAGGAGAGTCTCTTTCTTGGTTCACCTTCAAACTGAAGCAAATCTGGCTCTATGGATACAAGTTCGCCTTAAGTGTTGTTCTCTGTTTTGCTATTATTTGGGTCTACTACTACCCGCACACGATGAACATGCCTGGCGTAAAGCTCGTTGAAGTAGCTCACATGATGTTTCCTGACAAGCAGCTTGGACCCTTCGCCAAACACTTTATTGAGGCGACTAACGGTAACCCTATCCTCAAGCCATACTCTGCTTATTTCCTTGGTGTATTCATGGTCTTCGGTCGTGTAGCTGGTGGCAACACCTACTACTTCCTTGGTCATGTTTCTAACCATGCTTCTCCATGGTACTTCCCAATTGTCTTCATCTTGAAGAGCACCCTCCCCTTCCTCTTCCTCTTAGTCTCTACCACTCTCTATAGCCTGTATCGTATCGGTAAGAGCTTCAAGGACGAGCAAGTGACCAGCTTCCGTAAACTCCGTGAGTTCCTTGGTCAGTCTCTTCAGAGAAAGACTGTGCAGTACGTCGGTGTCTTCTTCGTGCTCTTCTATAGCTTTGTGAGTATCACTGGTAATCTCAATATTGGCTTCCGTCATCTCTTCCCTATTTTGCCATTCCTCTTTGTCTTCATCGCCAAGACGGTCTTTGATATTATCAAACGTCAAGAAAGTCAGACCGCACAAAAAGTAGCTTACGGAGTACTTCTTGTCCTCACCTTCTTGGTCATCGCTACACCATTCCTCTCATATCCCAACTTCGTCTCTTACTTCAACGGCGCTTTCGGAGGGCATCGCAATGGCTATGTGTATGTCACTGATTCTAACTATGACTGGGGTCAGGATCTGAAGCGTCTCAACAACTTCGTCAATACTCACAACCGTTGTGCTGAAGGTCAAGCAACAACTAATGATGACTGTAGTATCGCTCCTGGTCTTCCTGCTATCGATAAGATCCGTATCGATTACTTCGGTGGTGCTACTCCAGAATACTACTTTGGTGACAAGATGATTCCATGGCATGCCTACACCCCACGAGAACCGGGTTGGTACGCTATCTCTATCGGCTTTATGCAAGAGAACATCACAGTCTACCCAGGATACAAACCTGATAGCTACGATTGGCCCGCCGGGAATTGGCAAAACCCGTCTGAGCGTGGAATGCGGCTATGCCTTGCTGGAAAACTTCACCGAT
>JAYRRF010000012.1:0-81238 GCA_041910335.1 Candidatus Moraniibacteriota bacterium | reverse complement strand
GCCGGAGACTCCATCTTCATCTACTACGTCCCAGAAGTACCTGCTGACTAGTAACCAAAAACCCCTCACAATACCGTGAGGGGTTTTTGATATCTAGCGATAGGTATCAGCTAGTCTTTCTTTTTCTTGTTTTCTTTTGGCGCTTCTTCCTTGGTAGACTTATTGCCATCTTGATTCTCTGAGGCGTCCTTATCCTCTTCAGTTGGTTGATTCTTCAATGAATAATAAATGCGATTTTCTGTACGTAAGTCTACGTTACGAAGTTCTCCCTGCCTATCAAAAGGAATTTCTTGATCAAAAAAAAGGCGGAGTGTTTTGATGTTTTTTTCTGGCTCAGTCCGAGAATTAAGCAACAATTCCCAACCTGCTTCCGTCTGCATACGTAACTCATCAGAGAAACGTGAGGCAGAAAGCATATCTGGCTTAATGATAATCCCAAGCTCACTCCGTAAACGTTCTTCGTTTTCTTTGAGGTGCTCAATAAAGGGATAATCAAAAAGCGTCCGTCCTATTTCTACCGGCAACCCTCCTGTGTCAACCACCGTGTATAATGGTAGCTCACCTCGCTTCTCTACTACTCCCTCCCCAGAAATGGCTACATTGTTCTTGTTGATGAGGTAACATGGTCCTCGACTGCACCAAAGGAGAGCTAGGTCTCGCTCATGGATAATGACATTAATCTTATCAGGGAAACTTCTGGTCACTCGCACTTCTTCAATGACTGGAAATTCAGTTCTAAGCTCATCAGCTAACCGATTGGTACGAAAAAGAAAGAAGTTGTCTCTCGGTATGTAGGTGAATAACTTAGACTCATTCTCAGCTACAAAGAGCTCCTCCACTCTACTCTTCTCCACAAATTTCTCACCCTCTACATGCAAAACTGTCACTTTCATGACTGGTGAAAAGAAAAGCATATATCCTACTGTTCCCAAAAAAAGAACCCAAAGAAAACTCATCAGCCAGGGAAATGATTTTTTTTTGGTCTCAAGGTTTTCGCTACGCTTTGGTTTTTTGAGTTGTCTCTTGGGTAAGTAGAGATCTTCACGAAATGTTTTTTTCTTCTTGGTGAACATACTCCTTAGGCTAACGAAAGAAAAAGCTGCTCGAGAACAAGTCTCCCCTGTGCTCCCGGCTCTTTCAGTTTGATGAGTGTGTCTTGGAGGAGATCAAGCAAGGCAAGATGTTTTTTTATCTGCTCTTTGTCACTGAGTGCTTTCACTCGTACGTAAAGGCCTGGCAAGAACCATTCGAACAACTGTACGGAAAGAGAAATATCTTTAGAGAGCTCTTCAGCGAGAGAAAGTCTTTCCTTGAGTGAAAGCGTCGAGAGTTGGTAGAGCTTGGTCAGGAGTGCCTTTTTTTGAGCGAACTGCTTAGGGTTCTCCTTGGCCTGAAACAAAATACCCGGCCTGCCCAACCGAAAGAAAAACTCTGGTATATCAGTGCTCACTTCAAGGCCATATTGTCTACCTTCATTCTTCAATATCTCCTCACCAACAAAACCGAAACGCACCTCAAAAAGACGAGAAAGGAGGGTCTCAAGGAGCTTCTGGCGCTCATGAGTGATAAAGATAAGTACTGTCCTTGCCTCTGGCTCTTCTACAAACTTCAACAGCATATTCTGTGCTGCCACCGTCAGTAGATGTGCGTCATCAATAATAAGAACTCGAAAAGATGACTGGGTGGAAATTTTGAGAAAGTGAAGACTCTCTCGTATTACTTCTACCCCGATACTCTTCTTGCGAGTCACTCCTCGCTTGACCACCTGTTCAGGTGATACCTTCTTCATATCAAGTAAGGTATCTTGATCAGTCTGAGCTCCTTCCTGGTCAAGGAGGGTGATGGCAAACTGCTCTGCCACCAAACACTTACCGATGCTTTCTGGACCAGAAAAAAGAAGGCTTCCTGGCACTGTCTTTTTTGTGTGGAGTGACAGAAGTGTATTCCACTCTTTGTGATGCCCGATAATACCCATAGACCCTCTCTTGTTATTTAACCCTCAATCACTCGACGCAGATTCTCTCTGAATGCCACTTCACCAAACTGCCTCGCTTTTTCTTTGAGCGAGTCCTGATCAAACGAAGCTTCAGTCTGGATAAAGCGAAGAATAGCCTCGGCAAGAATCTCTGGCATGAACTCACCAAAAAATAAACCCTGTACTCCGTCGTCAATGATTTCTTGTACACCTCCTCGAGCATAGGCAATGACTGGCGTCCCATGAGACAGAGCTTCTACTGCTACTATCCCAAAATCTTCTTCTGAAGGGATGATAAGCGCGCGGGCACCGGCATAGTACTGAGCTAATTCCTGATCATTGACCTTACCGACAAATCGAACAGTCTTACCAGCTATCTGACGAAGACTTCCCTCCTCTGCACCATCTCCCACGACTACAAGAGGGAGGTTCAGCTTGTTCATCGCTTCAATAACTATATCGACATTCTTAGCCTTCGTCAGTCTTGCTACCACGAGAAAATATTCTCTTTTGGCGGCCTCATTCTCCGTGGTTGTACTAGCCACGCCTGGATAGACCACCTGGCTAGGCTTACGATAGTATTTGGCAATTCTCTCTTTGGTGAAGTGAGAATTAGCAATGAGTACATCCGGGCGCAAAGCAGCTTGAAAATCCCATACTCGCAAGTACGAAAGCGCAAATCTCCCGATGATACGAAGTGGGAACCAGAGGTTGAGACGTTTCAAGTAATTCCGCTGTTCGTCCCAGGCAAAGCGCATCGGTGAGTGGAGATAGGCGATGTGTCGCGTATGCAGACGCGTGACCAATCCCTTACTCCACGCTCCAGACGAAGAAAGAACCAGGTCGTATTCCCGCAGATCAAAAGACTCTATGGCTGCGGGGTAAAAAAGAAGTAGCCACCTAGGTCGTCGACGAAGCCAAGCCGGAAGCTTCATCAACCAAGAAGTGCGTATATCTGCCCCTGGAAAATACCGTTCGACAAGCTCACGATTATCCAAAAGTGTATAAATGGGCGCCTCCGGATAGAGGGCGTGCATACTCTGGAGCACTCTCTCTGCCCCACCATAGGTGGTCAAGAAATCATGAACTAAGGCTATTTTACCCCCAGAGGCAGGCAAGTTTGGTTTCTTTTCGGTCATATCTACTTTAGAGCTATTGACTTTTTATACAAAATATGCTATCATAGAAAGTTGGTAAAAGCACCAACAGAAAGGGATTCTAATGCTCACTTGGAAAGACTCTGCCATTAACCTTTTGATGGCAATCGGTGCCGCAGCGGTACTCCATTTCGCCGGTGACCGCTCCGACAACGAATTCACGGCGATGTTCTGTTTTGCCCTCTTCGTGACCTGGGAATACAGCGATGCGAAAAGAGAGCTGCGAAAGCTCAAGAAAAAAGATGGGTAAAACTCATCATCCCTCTCACCAGAAGCGACCCCTTGGATACGTTCCATCCGGGTCGCTTTTGCTATTATAGCACGCTAGAAACAGGCAGTAGGTTGTAGGTTCTAGCTTGTAGCTACGCAAGGAAAGAACATTCTCTCTTAAAAACCCTCTCCCTACCGCCTAGAATCTACCACCTGAGCAATGTCTTCTGCGCAACTATCCCAACTGAACTGCTTCAGATTGGTTTTCATTTTTTCCTGGAAAATTATCTTAGCTTCATCAGTCAGTGTCAGTGCCTGATAAAGCTTATCCGCTATATCTGTAGGACTATAAGGGTCTGCGTAGAGAGCTCCTTCCCCCCCTACCTCAGGCAACGATGAGAGACAACTGGTCACAACCGGTATCCCATAACTCTGTGCCTCAAGTATCGGCAATCCAAAACCCTCGTACAGTGATGGGAAGACAAAGACTGAAGCATTAGCCAACAATTGACCTTTTTCCTTATTAGTTACGTAGCCAAGTTCTTGAATATCATCTTTGAATTTTGCATTCTGCATTTTGAATTTTACACTTTGATAACCGTATCCTGTTTTGCCAACCAACACTAACTGATGTGGTATAGCATAGCGCTCTTTCAATAACTCAAAAGCTTCGATAATACGACTCACATTCTTTCTTTCTTCGATACGACCAATAAAGAGAACGTAGCTTTTAGCTGGTAGCTGATAATTGTCAGCAGAAGGATGCTCTGACTCCCCTATAATCTTTACGCTATCAGCGGTAAGCTCTTGCCGGTAGCCTTCATACACTACCTGTGTCTTTTCCTCTGCTACATCATACAGCTTTATTAAATCCTTCTTTGTATTTTCCGAAACCGCTATAACTGTATCTGCCTTCCAACATGAATAACGAATAGAATAGCGCATATAGAGTCGCTCCCAGAAACCATAGCTCTCAGGACTGACTTCATATTCGAGACCATGAACCGTCACTACATTACGTTTCCCACCGATAAGCGGCAGAGTATGAGCTGGCACGAACAGAGTCTCTACTGGACGGAAAAGCATTTGAAGTGACAAACCTAATTGTGTCCAGAAACGCGGTGCCCAGATGCCACATAGTTCCCAGTTGGGAGGTAAAGAGAAATCTATTTCTGGATAGACAAATATGAGCCTCCCCTGACGAAAACGGAGCTTCTTGCGTACATAGAGACGCACCTGACTCTCAGTTAGATAATCTCGAAGATGCTTGATTACTTGATAGCTGTACTCTTCAATACCTGTTCGGTATTTCAAAAAAGCTCTTGATCCATCAAGTCCTATGGTCTTCATAGCTACTTCGTCAGCATGATAGTCCGTTTATACACATCAAGGTTCTCAAGTACGATACCGGTACCTTTCGCCACACAAAAAGCTGGGTCATCAGCGACGTAGCATGGCACATTGATAGTCTTAGAGATGAGCTGATCGAGATGACGTAACTTACCCGTTCCACCAGAAAGCACCATTCCCTTATCCATAATATCTGATGCGAGCTCTGGTGGTGTTTCTTGAAGTACTTGCTTGATCACATTGATAATCTCACGGAGTTCATCCTGGATAGCCTCTGTGATTTCATTAGAAGAAAGATTGACGGTCTTTGGCAACCCTCCCATAAGATCACGCCCGCGCACTTCCATGTAGTCTTCTTTAACTTGTGCCATCGCAGAACCAATCGTCATTTTGATTTCTTCAGCTGTCCTATCTCCAATAGCCAAACTGTACTTACGCTTGATGTAGTCCGAAATAGCCTGGTCAATACGGTTACCTCCCACGCGAGCACTGTGTGCGGCCACTACTCCACCAAGAGAGATGATAGCAATCTCAGATGTCCCTCCACCGATATTGATAATCATATTGCCTTGAGCCGTGTGAATAGGGATACCAGCACCGATAGCAGCGAGGATGGGCTCTTTGATAACATAAGCTGCCTTTGCCCCAGCCTTCATTGCAGCATCTACCACTGCTCGACGCTCAGTCGAAGTAATTCCAGCTGGAATAGAAATGACTACTTCTGGTCGGAAGAATCGCAACCGACCGCTTACTTTATTCAAGAAGTAACGAATCATCGCTTCTGTAACTCGATAGTCAGCAATAGCTCCATCACGAAGTGGCTGCTTAGCTACGATAGTATCTGGTGTACGACCAAGCATTTCCTTCGCCTCATTACCAACGGCTAATACCTTATTCTCTAAGAGGGAAATGGCCACAACAGAAGGCTCATTCACGACAATACCTTGCCCTGGCACAAAAACCAGCGTGTTTGCTGTTCCTAAGTCGATGCCTATTTTACGTAAAAAAAGTGATTTCTTCATGCAACTACACTGTTACTCTCTTAATATCAGCTCCTATGGACTGCAGGCGTTCTTCGATGCGCTCATACCCTCTATCCACCTGGTAAATTTCTTCGATCGTGGTCTTGCCTTCTGCGCAAAGAGCCGCAATGATAAGAGCAGCTCCTGCACGGAGGTCAAAACTCTTAATACGAGTTCCTTTGAGCTTTGTCGCACCATGAACGGTTACCTGATGAGGATTAAGGACCTTAGCATGTCCACCCATCTTCTCTAATTCTTGAACATAGTTGAAACGTCCTTCAAAAAGAGGGTCATGAATGAGAGTCTCTCCCTCTGCTTGAGTGGCGAGGATACCGAAGGGTGCTTGCACATCTGTCGGAATACCTGGATATACCCTTGTATCTACCTTGTTCACCGCCTGAAGCTTGCCCGGTATCACAGTAATTTCATCATTGCTGATTTCAAAACTCACACCAAATTCTTTCATCTTTTCCAAAACAGCATCAAGGTGTTCTTCTCTAGCATGCACGACAGTCAACTTGCTTCCAGTAGCGGCTCCAAGCAACAAGAAAGTAGCAGCTTCATTGGCATCAGGAATGAGTATGTGCTCACAACCATGAAGGATTGACTGCCCCTTGATACGAAGAGTCGTCGTACCAACACCCTCAATCTCTACTCCCATAGCAATGAGAAAACGACAGACATCCTCTACGTGAGGTTCACAAGCAGCCAGCTTCACTACGGTCAATTCTGGTAACACAGCTGCCAGCATCAAGACATTTTCTGTCGCAGTCACTGAAGATTCTCTCAATACTATCTGAGCAGACTGTCTCCCTGACGCGTCAATGACATACCCCTCTTCTGTTCTGATGACAGACACTCCGAGCTTTGCCAAGGCATCCATGTGCGTATCTACTGGACGAGCGCCGATGACACAGCCGCCCGGCTGACTCAAGACAAACTCTTTCTGTGTCGCTGACAAAGAACCAAGGAGAAGAATGGAGGAACGGAGTTTCTTCACCAAGTGTTGATCAAGCTTGGTAACATCATATTCACCTGGGGTAATCTTAACGGTATGCTCATCTACCCACTCTACCATCACTCCCATACTTTCCAAGATTTCCAGCATGCGAAAAACATCCTCGATACGAGGGATATTGTGAATAGTTGACGTCTCTTTCGTGAGCAATGTGGCTGCGATGATAGGCGTAGCAGCATTTTTGGAGCCACAGACGGTAATTTTTCCTTGCAGGGTGTTTCCACCGGTAATCTCAAATACTTCCATTTTTTTCTTTCTATAAAGCCTAAAGTAGACTCATTATAGCTCACTTATGTCCTTTTTTCAACCCAACAAAAAACCTCTCTACAGAGAGGCTTTTCCTTTTGGTAATCGGATGTTCTGCTACCCTTTACGGACATAATCATAGGCAGAAAGAGCTGCTATGACTCCGTATCCAGCTGAAATATTATTTTGCTTGTAGGGAACGTCAGTTGCATCTCCCGTAGCAAAGATGCCAGGTAGAGACGTCGCTGCTGTCTTGCCATCTACGATAATTTCTCCACGTTCGTTGAGTTTCAAGAGGTCTTTTACGAACTCTGTATTCGGTACCATACCAATCTCCACGAAAACACCATCAACCGGGAGCGTTTTCTCTACCCCCTCTTCTAAGTCACTGTACAAAAGTCCCGTGACATTCATTTCGCCGAGCACTTCTTGAGTCACAGCGTGATAAATGACATTCACTTTGTCTGAGGCGAGAATTTTGTCTTGCGTGATTTGGTCACCCTTGAGCACATCGCCCCGTACTACCAGAGTAATCTCACTCGCATACGGAAGAAGGTCTTCGACTGCTTCAAGACCAGCATTGCCACCACCTACTACTGCTACTTTCTTATCACGAAAAAAAGGCGCATCACATGTCGAACAATAAACCACTCCTTTTCCTTTGAATTTCTCTTCTCCCGGTACCTCTAGATGACGATGGCGACCACCAGAAGCTACCACAACTGCTTTTGTCTGATAACTTGCTTTCGGTGTAGTCACTGTATATGTACCATCCTCATTTTTGATAAGTTCGGTTACTTTGTGTCCCACTTCAATCTCTAGACCTTGCTGAGCACGCAGGTGTTTCTCTAACGATTGTGCAAACTCCCAACCAGCGATACTTTCTGTGCCGATCCAGTTCTCTATCCCCGCTGAGACCGCTGACTGACTTTCAAAGCTTTCAGTAATAAAAAGAGCTTTCATCTGCTTTCGAGCTGCATACACACCGGCAGCCACTCCACCAGGACCTCCTCCAATAATAATAATGTCGTACATAAAAATAAGTGAAAAATTAAAAGTAGAAATACAAAATGAGAAAAGAAGCAAACCAAGAAAAAATAAAGGTATTTTGGCGCTTGCGTCAACAAAGTAGCGGGTCAAAATAGCTTTATTTTTTCTCGGAAGCCCTACTAGTATACGAGCCAACGGATGCTTTGTCAAAGCTCATTTACGCTCTTCTGAAACTGCTCTCCACGGTCAAATTCATTGCGAAACATACCAAAACTCGCAGCTCCTGGTGACAATAATACCACATCACCAGCCTGAGATTGACTTCTCGCCACATCCACTGCCTCTTTCATACTATGAACAATTGTGTAACGAGAATAGTTCACTTTGTCGAGCTCCTCTACTATCTTATCAGTAGCGCTGCCTTTGAATAAAACAGCATGCTTCACTCGAGTCTCGATCACTTCAATCAAGGGTGCTAATGGTAAGTCTTTGTCACTTCCTCCAGCCAGTAATACTACTTCTTGAGATAAAGACTCCACAGATGCTTTTACGGCATCAGGAATAGTCGCTGTCGTATCATTAATATAAGTCACCTCATCAAGTTCCCTCACTCGTTCAAAACGATGCGGTACTCCTCGAAAGGTTTCTACTCCTCTACGAATATCACTAAATGACACTCCAGCTTCAATAGCCCCTAGTGTAGCCGCAAGAATATTAGCAAAATTATGCTCACCTTGTAATACACAATCCTTTTTTTCAATAAGTGGCACCTCAACCTCACCATCTTTGATCCAAAGTGTCAGTTCATCCTGCCAAGCATCTTCTTGTGAAGACTTCCCAAAAGAAAGCACTCTACCGGGAGCCTCCGACCCGAACCACTCTGTCCACTCGTTCTCCGCCGACAAAATAGTGACGTCATCAGGCTGCTGCCAGAGAAAAATTTCCGCCTTATCTTCAGCGTATGACTGCATATCCTCGTAGTAGTTGAGGTGATCAGGATAGAGGTTAGTGATGATAGCAATATGCGGACTCATCTCAATATCTCGCAGTCCTGCTAGTCGCCAAGAAGAGAGCTCAAAGACAACTATACATTCTTCGGTCACTTCCTGTAACTGCGACAAAACACCCACCTGACTCACTCCGACACGGACTACCTGCTTACCGGCTGCCTCAAGTATGTGCGCCAGAAGACTCGTCGTGGTAGTCTTCCCCTTACTGCCCGTCACTCCTATAATCGGTGCCTCACACAAAGAAAAGAAAATAGCTGAATCCACAAAAATATCAGCCCCGCATTCCTTGGCACGCACCAAGTATTCATTGTCAAAACGAATGCCAGGATTTTTGATAACCACATCTACCCTCTCAAAATCCTCCTTACTGTGCCCGCCAAGGCGCCACTCAATACGAGTGTCTGCTGGTATCCGCTTGATGGCTTCCTGGAGATCCACTTGGCTTTTCTGGTCTGTGACAATAATTTGAGCCACCTCCGTAGTTAGAAGGAATTCTAGCGTACCCACTCCACCTCCATTTGTACCAAAACCAAAAACAAGAACTCGCTTGCCTTGGAAAAACTCTCTTGTTATCTTTGATTTTCTCATTTCCATACCCAGTACTACGATTGAAAATTATTCCATCACAAATGTCAATAAATCTTACAGTGACTCAAAAAGGACATCCCGTAGAGATTTTATACAACCAAAACTACGCTTTTTCAATCGTAGTGCCGGGCATACCTTCTCAGTATGGCATTTTTTTTCTTCTTTGGCACGGTATGAAAAAACCGCTCTCTAAAAGCGGTTTTAAGCAAACCAGCCTCGTTTGGAAGTCAGTATCTTTCCTTGTTTGATAGGAATAAGCGTATCATCGGAAAGAGCAATTTGACCATTAATGATGACTGTCTCTATCCCAGAGGCATACTGATAGGGGTTCTCAGGTGTGGCGTTATCGCTAACTGTCTCTGGATCAAGTACGACTACATCAGCTACATACCCTTTCATGAGAAGACCTCTTTTCTCAAGCTTGAATACTTCTGCGGGCTTACCACTCATCTTGTGAATAGCTTCTTCCCAAGAGAGAAGCTTCTCTTCTCTGACGTATTGACGTAACACACGAGGAAAGGTGCCAAAGCTTCTCGGATGGACGAGCTCACCTGTTTCTTTATGTTCTAGGTTATAACCAGCGCCATTACTTGAAATAATAGAGAATGGATGCTGAATAGCGTTTTGTACGTTTTTGGCTGAGAGCACTTCCAGAGAAACAATAGCCTGTCCGTTACTTGCCATCAAAAAGTCTAGTAGGGTTTGCTCTGGACTCGTCCCCTGAAGAGCAGCTATTTCTGAAATCTTTCTTCGGGTGAGCATCTTGGAGAGTGAAGAGGCTGAGATGAGAATCTGGTCGTAATTGAGATTCTTGGCTCGCAAGTCTCTCAATACCGCTTGCTTGGTTTGAGGGTCTCGCAGCTTAGCCATCATCATCTGCCGACCATCCTTGGTAATCCACTCAGGAAAAAGAGTGTAAAGAACTGACCCGGTCTGTGTATATGGGTAGACATCAAACGTCACCTTGATTCCATCAAGTGCTTTGGACTCTATCAAATCCAGTGCTTCTTGCATCTTCGGCCAATGAGGTTCTCCTACGGCTTTGAGATGAGATATATGGAGAGTAACGCCGGTAGCCGCTGCTACCCGTAAAGCCTCATCGATAGCGGTTACTAGTCCTGCTTCTTCATCACGAACATACGTAGCATACACACCTGCCTTAGAAGAAACTGTCTTTACTAGTTCAGTGATTTCTCGCATACCCGCATCACGCGCATGTGTATAGTGAAGACCTGTAGACATACCAATAGCCCCTTCTTTCAGCCCCTTCTGAAGAAGGGTATTCATGATCTCAATATCCTCTGGTGTGATGGTACGAGCTACATCTCTCATCACACCTCGACGAAGCGTCCCGTGACCGACCAAAGTAGCAAAGTTGACCCCCAACCCTCTTCTTCGGAGCTCTTCAAGATACTCTTCCATTCGGAGCCAATTGAAATTAATCTTCTGCACATCTGTCCATTTTTGAATAGAGCGAATGGTCTCTGGACTCGTCAGTGGCGCCAAGGATGATCCAGAGTTACCTCCAATGATGGTAGTCACTCCTTGATACAACAAGCTCTCTTGAAATGGACACTTAAATATCTGCCAATAGGTATCTGAGTGGTTGTTCACATCGATAAAGCCAGGCGTGACATACTTTCCGGTAGCATCAATCTCTTTCTCTCCTCTTTCATGGGTCAGGTCTCCGATGGCCATGATCATGCCCTCACGTAAAGCAATATCAGCCTGAAACATCGGCCTTCCAGATCCGTCAATGATGGTTCCTTTCCTGATAAGAATATCGTACATGTCGCCTCTTTTTAATTTTTCTGAACTACTTTTGCCACTTGTTCCATGAAGGTCACATCTTTTTGGAGAACCTTTGGTATGAACACTGTCACATTGATAGCATTCTTCAAAGCTTTTGCCTGCTCCAGTGCACCTTTCTTGGCAACCGCTACAATATCATCATACAAAGACATGTCTTCAGAAACGAAGCGTACATTGCGGAAGTCCTCTCGTGTGGCTGCCAACACCACCCTCTCTGTTCTCATATCTGGATCCATTTCAGCCAGAGGATTACCCGTACCACGAGTATTGGGCAACATGGCAATCTGAATATGAAAATCTTCATCGCGACGAAGCTGGTCTACGGCATAATGCATAGCATACGCTGGATCAATAGCGGCTACTTTGAGCATGAACTCCTTATGGGAACGTGCCTCTCTTGGAAGAGATTGAAGAAAAGACCCCAACGAGTCTCGACTCGACTCAAGTTCATGTACGTATCTTTCTAAATCCCCTGAATCTTTAAACCTATCGGGCTGGATACCTATTTCTCCAAAATCTCCCTTCTTGAAGAGCTCTTCTTTTTTTTCTTCAGCTTCGATCGGTGATTCAGTCTCTGTTGCTACTTCCGCAGATGCTTCTTCAGCTGCTTCCGCTGGTTCTTGCTCAGGCACGCTTTGGACCACTTCTTCTAGAGGAGCTACTTCTGTTAGCTGTCTTGGTAGGGGCTCACCGAGCTCCTCTTCAATGTGTAACAATTCTGCTTCGAGGTCTTTACGTTCCTTGATAAGAGCCAACAACTCATCATCAGCTTTATCAGGACGTATCTCTTCATTTAGGTGCTCAATTTTTTCTTCTACCTCTTTTTCTTCCTGAAGGAGTGCTTTTTTCTTTTGCTTAGATGCTTCTTCAGCTTGATCTTGAAGAGCATATTCCTGCATGAGGTTTTCAAGATGCTTTCTTTCTGCCAAAATTTCCAAGATCGCTTCATCTGGAAGACCAGCAAATGTCATTGCCTGTATCTCTTTCAGTCTTTTTTCTTGCTGTTTTCTTGCTTCCTCCATAAGCAGCTGACTTACAAATCTATTGTCCTGTGTGTAGAGCCATCTCTACAAGACGATTGGAATATCCCCATTCGTTGTCATACCAAGCAACCACTTTAACTAAATTACCATCTACAACCGCAGTGAGAGAAAGATCAACCGTACTTGAACATGGATTTCCAATAAAATCAGATGACACAAGGGGTTCATTAGTGACTCCCAAAACATGTCGGTAACGAGTTCCCTTTGAAGCCTCCACGAGAGTAGCGTTGATTTCCTCCACAGATGTATTCTTACTCAGAAGAAAAGTAAAGTCTGTAAGAGATACCACGATAGTTGGTACACGCACAGCAAGACCATCAAACTTCCCCTTAAGTTCAGGTATGACCTGAGTCACCGCAATGGCCGCTCCGGTCGTCGTAGGAACAATATTAGCAGCAGCTGCGCGCGCACGTCGTAGGTCTTTATGAGGACCATCCTGAATGTTCTGGTCGGCGGTGTATGAATGAATAGTGGTCATAAGGGCCTTCTCTATCCCAAATTTCTCATGAAGCACTTGAGCGATCGGTGCCAGTGAATTGGTGGTACATGAGGCATTCGAAAGCACGGTTTCCTCCTTGTAGTCATGATGATTAACCCCTATCAAAAAAGTTGGCACCGAACCATCATCCCCCTTAGATGGAGCTGAAAGAATTACTTTCTTAGCACCAGCAGTCAAGTGTTTGGCGGAAGCATCCTTATCAGTGAAGCGCCCCGTACATTCCAAGACTACATCAACAGCTAGCTCACTCCATGGCAATTCTTCGGGTGTAGGGATAGCAAAGATAGGGTACTCCACACCCCCTACCATAATCCCCTTAGCGCTTACTGCTACTTCTTCCCGGAAATGACCGTATGCTGTATCATACTTCAAAAGATGCGCTAACACACTTGGCTCAGTTAAATCATTAATAGCTACTATCTCGATATTCTTTTTCTGCAAAGCAATCTTGAAAGCAGCTCTTCCGATGCGGCCAAATCCATTGATAGCGACTCGTACTTTTTTCTCCATATAATTGTGAATGATTTATTGAATTTCTTTTAGGTATTGTTCGTGCAAGCTCATCATCTTGACCAACTCATACGGGAACAGACTCTCTCTTCCGACAAGCACGCCATCCATCAAAGCCTCCCATGATACCGATCCAAGATAAGCGCTTTTAACCGATCCTCCGTACAACACTCGAATACGGGAGGCTGTACTCTCGTCAAACATTTCTTCAAGAAAAGCTTTGATCATGACTCTCACTTCCATTATTTCACTCGTCTCTGGGATGCGATCGCTACCAATAGCCCAGCGGGGTTCATAAGCAAGGATTATTTTTTCAGCTTGTAGCTTAGAAAGACCTGTGAAAATACTGGCAAGCTGGTCACGTAAAACTTCAATGGTTTTTCCTTTCTTTTTTTCTTCTTCTGTTTCTCCTATGCATACAATGGGTATGAGCAGGTTCTTCAAGGCACTTTGCGTTTTCATGCGTACGATCTCATTATCTTCTCCACCATACAGTCTGCGCTCACTGTGACCGATGAGAACATATTCGATACCGTCATTTTTGAGCATCACTGGCGAAATTTCTCCGGTGTATGAACCGCTCTTTTCCCAAAACATATTCTGAGCTCCCCGAGCAAAATGTTCTGGCAAATGTGCAAACTCATTCTGGTACAGCATTGGCGGACACATAATAACCTCAGAAAAGGTCTTATTCTTTGCAGCTACTTCACGCGTCAGCACCTGAAGATACTGGTGCACTTCAGCGCGAGACATGAGATTCATCTTGAGGTTAGCAATAATGAGAAATGGTTGAGACATACTTCATGCAATCTGAGAACGGAGAAAAGGGGCAGCGGTTTCTGGTTCAATGGTGGAGACCTCTATACCAGTCGAGAGTTCAAAACCTGCCCAGATAGCAATCCGAGGCACTATCTCGATATGCCAACGATAGTGACTATAGTCCTGGCCATCACACGGAGCGGTGTGGATGTAGAAGTTGAAAGCAGGATCTTTGAGACCAACAAAAAGGCTCTTCAAAGCCATATGAAGGGCTTCTCCGCAGGCGTATTTTTCTTCATCGGTAATTCTTTCGAAGTATGGGCACTGTTTTTTTGGTACTACCCACATCTCAAATGAGCTTCGTGAAGCAAAGGGACAAAAGACTACGAAATGCTCATTCTCAAATACCATACGCTTACCCTCTTCTCGTTCGTATTCCACCATCACTTCAAACACATTCACTCGGTGAGCCTGCCGATAACGACGAGCTCCCTCAAGGTCATTGGTGAGTTCTGGAGAAATAACAGGAATAGCCATTATCTGTGAATGAGGGTGAGTGACTGATGCTCCTGCTTCTTTGCCATGATTATGAAAAATCTGAATATAGTTGACGCTTTTCTTACTCATCAAAGCAAGGTAGCGGTCCTGATAGGCATCGATAAGTTCTGCTACCTGCCACACTTCCATCTCAGCAATAGAGCGCTTGGCATCCCTCGTCACTACCACTTCATGGTAACCTACTCCTGCTTGGAGTGTGTATGGCCCTTCTTGATGAGTCTTTGGTGACTTACCGCTCATGAAGGCTGGGTACTTGTTTGGGAAAACCCGCAAGCTCCAGTCACCATCACTCTGTCGGTAGATGAGCGTGTCTGGCTCCTGACCGCTTGCTTCTGGGTCCTCAAACGGATCATCATGACTCGTTGATTCGGCTCGAGGCACGACGAAATCATCTGGTCGCTTGGCTCGTCCAGTCGCAATCACTACCCAGTCGCCGGTGATCAAATCCTGGCGAAGCTGGGAGAAGCTTTTCGGTGTTTCAGTTGTATTTTTTGTAGGAGACATTTTTTTGTTTTGTAGAATATTTTGATCCAGATCCTACTTTCTCTTTTTTTTGTACTGACCGATACGGTAACGCCCTCCCCAGAAGCGTAGACGTGTTTTGAAAAGGTCAATAAGTACCTGGATAAAGCCGTTCTTACCGGTCAGGCTGACTGTTGACCCTTCTTCATTCATCCAACGTACTGGCATTTGCTTGATCTTAAAACCAAGTTTGTGAGCAATAGCGATAAGCTCAAAGTCGAATCCAAAACGATCGACTACCATGCGACTCGCTACCTCTTCTGCTGCTTCAGCCTTAAGCATCTTGAAGCCACACTGAGTATCAGGATAACTCCACAAGCCCAAGACTACTCGGATCAAGATATTCCCCATGTTGCCCATGATTTCACGATGCTTTGGCTGATGTACCTGAATGAAGGCTCCTTCGATATCTCGAGAACCAATGACCACATCATACCCTGCTTCGAACTGTGTCATGAAGGCATCGAAGTGAGTGATAGAGGTAGAACCATCAGCATCAAGGAAAAGTCTATACTCACCCTGTGCAGCCAAAAGTCCCTGACGAACGACATAACCTTTTCCGTGATTTTCTGGATTCTCAATCACCTGGATATGTGGCACCTGTAGAGCATAGTTACGAGAAATTTCCGCTGTGTTGTCAGGCGAACCATCGACAACGATCAGGATTTCATAAGTAAAATTCTTCCCTTTGAGATACTTGTCTATCTCGAGAAGATTGCGTCCAATACGCTCCCCTTCTTTATAAGCAGGTATGATAACAGAAAGAAATGGTTTTTCCATAGACAAAATGTTTGGTGTGTATAATTCCACCTATATTTTACCATAAACGAAAAGAGCCTGCTACTTTCTACAGACTCATCTTTTCTATGCTATTTCTCTAGCCAATCACTGAGTATTATTCTAGCCGCTTCAGCATCATCGTAGGCCTGGATAGCCTTCTTAGCAGCCTCGAGCCTATTAGCCTGAGCCATCTTGCTAGTAAACATCTCGTTCTGCATCACTACCTCTACACCTAAGCCTTGAAGTTTTTTTCTTACCTCCGATAGCTCTTCCGCGAAGTCTGCCTCTGGATGCTCTGGGTCACCAAGGATCACTGTTCCTATTTCCTCAATACGGACAATCTCCTCCAAGACTGGCCACAGATTCTCATCTACTGGCCAGATACCGTAGGGAACGGCGATGCGTGTCTCGGCATGAGCCAAAGCCACCCCCACCTTGGCTCGTCCCCAATCAAGTGCTAAAAAGTTTTTACTCTCCATATAAAATACATCTAGATAATATAGCCATTTAAACTTCATTTTTTCAACCTGTTTCAGAATTGACTACTCTATGGGTTTACGCGTCCAGAATGTCTGTTCACGGGCCGCAAGCGTCCAGGCTCGCATGCATTCTAGTGACGCTCCAACCCTAGACTACTGTCAATTCTTACAAATGGTTTTAAAAATAAAATTTAAAATTCTTTTTCTTGAACACCTTTGCGGATGTTTGGCCAGACATCATACGAAAGAGTCGTTAGAAAATATGCACACCCGAGGTACTCCTCGTGGCAGCAGCTTTTCTCGACTCTGAGTTTGATGGCTTTCAAACAGGAGTATGGTGGTGAAAGGAAAAGATATTTTATGATTTTGTTTAAAACTCTAAACACTAAAAATTAGGGACGGGTCAAAATCTCCACCCCATCCTCTGTCACCAACACCGTATCTTCGAAATGAGCAGAAAGCTTGTCATCAGCAGTGATAAACGTCCAGTCATCATCGGCTATTTCTACTTCAAATGTACCAATATTAATCATCGGCTCAAGTGCCAAAGTCATCCCAGCCACCAAAGTCACATCAGGTACATCACGCGTCACGTAGTTCGGTACTTGGAGGTCTTCATGAAGCTCTCGTCCGACACTGTGCCCTACCAAGTCTCGAACCACCGAAAAACCGTTCCCTTCTGTATAGTTCTGAACAGCTCTTGCATAATCACTTACTTTCGCACCTGGTCTGATGGTTTTGATGCCTCGTAGAAGACTTTCTTCTGTCACCTGCATGAGACGCCTGGCCTCTGGGGTAACTTCACCAATAGCAATACTTCTGGCCATATCAGACACCATACCATCGTAGCGCATACCGATATCAATTTTGAGGATATCGCCCTCTTTTAAGATACAGTCCTTGCGGGGAATACCATGGACGACTTCTTCATTGAGAGATGCGCAGATAGAAGCTGGGAAAGGTCTATCACTTGCTCCGTACCCTTTGAAAATAGGGATGCCACCGATAGCACGCATTCTTTGCTCTGCGGCTTGATCAAGCTCCCACGTACTCACCCCGGGCTTAGCCATAGCCAAAACCTCATCAAGAATCCGCGCAAGATGCTTGGCAGAGGCTCTTAGACTTTCTATTTCATTTTCACTTTTGACAAAAAGATTCATATTTAGACTAAAGATTGTTCGATGCAGTCTGACACTTGTTCTGGAGAAAGGCTAGCATCTATCTGAATGAGCTTACCAAGGTTACGATAATACTCAATGACTGGACGCGTTTCTTCCATAAATACCTGATAGCGTTTTTGCACTCCTTCTTCTGTATCGTCTTTGCGCTGACTAATGGTTCCGCCACATTTCTGACATACACCAAGTGCTGCTATCTCAGCCTGAGTACCGATATATGGATTCTTACAGTCTACGCACAGCCATCGAGTAGAGATACGCTTCACAGCCACAACACTTTCAAGGTCGAGAAAAATGACCTTGTGTATCTCTCTTTGTTGTGCAGCAAGTGCGTCCTCAACTTCATCAATCTGTGACACTCTTCTTGGTGCTCCGTCAATCAAGATACCACTCTCTGACTCAATCCCTTGAAGAACATGCGTCAGTACATCCCCAATGAGTCCATCTGGTACCAGTTCTTTTCTGATATTGATGATTTCGTTGATGAGTTTACCAAGATCTGTGTCGGATTCGGCAAGACGTCGTAGCTCTCCTCCGATATCGATGTGTGACAGTTGATGTTTCTCCTTCAATCGATTAGCCTGTGTACTCTTACCACTTCCTGGTGGACCAAGAAGAATGTAGTTTTCACGCTGAGAATGAGTGGCTATAGACATGTATGTTTTAGAGTGTTTCGTAACTACGCATCATCATCTGGCTCTGGATTTGTTTGATGGTTTCGAGTACCACTGAGACTACAATCAGTACACTCACTCCACCAAGTGATACAGAACTAATACCAGTCATCCCCTGGACGACGTATGGCATGACAGCAATAAGGCCTAAGAAAAGTGCCCCTGCCAAGGTGATACGATTCATGATGTGATAGAGATATTCCGCTGTTGTTCTCCCTGGCCTGATACCTGGGATATACCCTCCTTGTTTCTGAAGGTTTTCAGCTATCTTGTTGGGATCAAAGACCACTGCGGTATAGAAGTAGGTAAAAACAACTACGAGAACGAAGTAGATACTCCCGTAGACCAGTTGATCTTGCAGCCACCCAGAGATAAGTATAGCTTTGCTCGCTATCGCAGCCCGGCTACTGGTTGCGAGAAAATTAGCCAACATAGTCGGAATAAGAATGAGAGAAACTGCGAAGATAATCGGTATAACACCAGCTTGGTTGACTTTCAAAGGCAGATGAGTAGAACTCCCCCCATAAGAGTTGGCTCCACGTACGCGCTTAGCATAGGTGACTGGAATAGTACGTTGACCTTCATTGACCAGAATCACACCAGCAATAGTGATAGCTCCTACCAAGAGGAAGAGTACGTAAACGAAAAACTGTGATGAATCCCAGGTTGCCAAAAAACGTGAAGCAGCCGTCGGGAGACTAGAGACAATACCAGCGAAGATGATGAGAGATACTCCATTTCCTAATCCCTTCTCTGTAATGAGCTCGCCGAGCCACATCAAGAAGATAGTTCCTGCAGTAGCTGAAATAATAATCACCACCATAGTGAAAGGATCTATTGCCCCCAAGACATTCTGAGAGCGAAGAAGTGAAAGCATACTAAACGACTGCAAAGCTGCTAGTGGTACAGTCAGCCAACGGGTAATCATATTGAATTTCTGACGACCCTGCTCACCTTCTTCTTTGTACATGCGTTCTAGTGATGGTACCAATGTTGTCAAAAGCTGCATGATGATAGAAGCTGTGATATATGGAGCGACTCCCAAGAGCACGATAGAGATATTACTCAATCCTCCACCAGAAAAAACATTAAGTAGTCCCAGAAAGGCATTCTCCTCGAACATTTTCTTGAGGGCAAGTACATCTACCCCCGGCAAAGGGATATTGGCAGCGATACGGTACACAACGAGGAGTGCCAAAATAAAGAAAATCTTATTGCGAAGATGTGAGATACGAAACACTTGAGCGAGGTTTTGCCACATAAGATGGAATCAGACAAACAGTGATTAAAAAAGAAAAAATACTCTAGAATAGAGTATTCATCTTTCTTTAGTATAGCGGAGAAAAAAGGCTTTGACTAGGCCTTAATATCAAGAGCCTTAGCGACAGATTCTGTGAAACGAATACCGTCTGCGAGGGTCAGTTTTTTCTTGGTTGTACCAGTACCAACGACTTTTACCCCTTCTTTCAAAGCTTTTTTACCAACTACTTTGCGTTCTACCAAAAGAGCAATAGTAACAGTCTCGCCTGACTCAAAAGCCTTGTCGAGAGAGGCGAGAGTGACGGTGTGTTTCTTTGGATTGACGGCTTTGGCACCGCGCACCTTCTTCAAACGCTCTACAAAAGTAGAACGACCACCTTCGAAAAGAGGGTCCACTGAGGCTCCTGAACGAGCCTTCTGACCTTTGGTACCTTTTCCAGCGGTAGTACCTCTTTTACCGCCACGACCAATACGCTTTGGTGATTTTCTGGTTGGAAGTGTAAGTTGATGAATTTGCATAATTCTATATTTCAGTGAGTGCTTAAGCCTGGGTAGCCTCCTTAACTTCTTCAGTAGCTACTACCTCTTTGACACGAGGAGCCTTGAGCTTCAAGAGAGCTTCGATGGTGACACGAGCCACGTTCAGTGAGTTTGAGGCACCAAGAGACTTAGAAACAATATCTTTGATACCAAGAAGATCAACTACCGCACGCACTGCTCCACCAGCAATCACACCCTGTCCAGGACGACCCGGCTTCAGAAGTACCTTAGCGCTTCCGAGTTTAGCCATGACATCATGAGTGATGGTTCCATTCTCGAGTTCAACAGTGATGATATTTTTCTTTGCATCATTAAAAGCCTTCTGGATAGCATCAGAAACATCTGCTCCCTTAGCAACACCAACACCCACCTTACCATTACGGTTACCAATAACCAACGTGGCACGGAAACGGAAACGGCGCCCACCCTTAACCACACGAGTCACTCGAGCAAGATTTAAGAGCTTCTGTTCATACTCGGGCTTTTCGCGACGAGCTGGTCTTTTGCCTTGTTTTCCTGGTTTACGTTGCTTATCCATATATTTTTACTAAAACACTTTCAATAGAATTTAGAATTGAATCCCCTGCTTACGAAGAGCCTCAGCCAAAGCTTTGACTTTACCATGATACTTGTAACCTGCTCGGTCAAAAACAATAGCTTCGATACCAAGACCTTTGAGGCGCTCTCCGAGAAGTGTTCCCACTTTTTCTGCACCTTCAATATTGTTCTTAGGAGCCTTACCGGTTTCACGCAAGTGTGCCTGAGCAAGAGTAGTGCCATTGTCATCATTGATACACTGGACAGAAATAGCGAGAAGACTGCGGTACACAGCGACACGAGGAATAAGAGCAGTTCCAGCAATCTTGCCACGAACGCGACGCTTACGAGCTATGCGATTTTTGAGACGGTTAATTTTTTTCAACATAGAACGTTTTATTAAGCTTTCTTACCTTCCTTACGTCTGACCACTTCACCTACATAGCGGAAGCCCTTACCCTTGTATGGCTCTACTGGCTTCAACTTGCGAACTACGGCTGCGAACTGACCAACGCTCTGCTTATCGATACCCTTCACAGTCATGACGTTACCTTCGATAGTCACTTCAAGGCCTTCTGGTACAATCACCTCCACTGGATGTGAAAATCCGAGCGCCAAAGTGATCTTCTTACCAGCAATGGCCATACGGTATCCGACACCATTGAGCTCCAACTGCTTTTGAAAGCCGTTCTGGACACCCTCAATCATATTGGCAATCATCTTGGCAGTCGTCCCCCATAGGGCTTGAGCCAGCTTGGTGCTTCCTTTTTTCTCGACACTGACCTGGCCTTCTCCGGTAGCAATAGCTACTTCTCGACGAAAAGTAAAATCAAGTGTTCCTTTCGCACCCTTGACGGTGATGATGTTGGCATTGACACTGACATCTACGCCAGCTGGGATGCTAATAGGTTTTTTTCCAATTCTGCTCATAGTAGTACTAAAAATTACCAGACCTTACAAAGAAACTCTCCTCCCAAACCTTTTCTGAAGGCATTGCCACCAGTCATCACTCCCTGAGAAGTAGAAAGGATAGAAATACCGTAGCCATTCTTTACCTTGCGAACATCCTTACTCTTCACATAGATACGACATCCTTCTGTGCTCACACGAGTAATTTCAGAAATAGCAGGGACACGCTTGGTAGGATTGACCTGTGTATAGCGAAGACCGACTACCAAGGCAGCTTGAGCCCCCTCTCCCTCTTTTGCAACGCTCTCAATGAAACCTTCTTCGAGGAGTACTCCAGCGATTTTTTCTTTGAATTTAGACAGAGGAATACGCACGCTTGCATGACCGGCGGCCTGTGCGTTTCTGATTCTTGTAATCATGTCTGCGATTGGATCTAACATAGTTTCTTAGTTCTTAGATGACGAGGTCATTAGCGGTTACTACCAGGAAGCCTTCTTCACTCCTGGGATGAGTCCCCGAAGCGCAAGCTCTCGGAAACAAATACGACAGAGGTCGAATCTTCTCATATACCCATGCTTTCGACCACACTTCCAACAACGACGGACCTGACGGCTCGAAAATTTCGGTGTTTTGAGTGCTCTTGCGTGAGTGGATGTCTTTGCCATAATATATCTTTTGCTTATTTAGTCTCTTCTGTCTGGAGAGGGAGTCCGATGAGACGGAACAGCTCCATACCTTCTTTTTTATCCTTCGCGGTCGTAACGATATTGACCTGAAAACTGAACAAATGCTGAACGGTTTCTGGGACAATTTCTGGGAAAATACTGTGTTCTTTCAATCCAATATTAGCGTTACCGTATGAGTCCACTACTCTCTCTGAAAGTCCTTGGAAGACACGTACACGTGGCAAAGCGATAAGGAAGAGTCTGTCGAGGAAGCTCCACATACGCTCACCATGAAGAGTGACGCGTACGCCGATTTCCAAATCTTCACGAATCTTGAAACCAGCGATAGCCTTTCTGGCACGGGTCATGACTACTTTCTGGCCAGTGATCTTCTCAAGAGAAGCAACCACTTCATCCACGCGCTTTGAGTCTTTCAAGATTTTACCAACACCAACATTAACCACTACTTTAGCGATTTTTGGCAAAGCCATTGGATTCTTGATACCAAGAGATTCTTTCATCCCTGGAATAGCATCCTTCTGGTAGCGTTGTTTGATGTTCGTTGTTTTCATAATGATTCTTCTCTCTTAGGAGGATTCTGTTAGATGGTTTTCCCTGACTTCTTACTGACACGTACCTTTTCTCCACCCTTTACTTCATAACGGATACGAGTTGGCTTATCGGTATCATTGCAGACCAACATGACATTAGAGATATGAATAGGAGCTTCTTTCTCTACTCGTTCACCCTTCTTGGTGCCATCGCTCTTGAGGTGACGCTTCATGATATTGACTCCTGCTACAACTACCTTATCTAGACTTGGCATAGCAACAAGAACAGCTCCGCGCTTTCCACGGTCCTTTCCAGCGATTACTTGTACGAGGTCTCCCTTTTTGATCTTCATAAAATTCTTGCTGATTTACAAAACTTCTGGTGCTAATGAAACTATCTTGGTATAACCTTTTTCACGCAACTCACGAGCCACTGGTCCAAAAATACGTGTCCCTTTTGGATCTTTGTTGTTGTTATCGAGAATAACAGCTGCGTTCTCATCGAAACGAATGTATGAGTTGTCTTTGCGTCGATAGGTCTTTACCTGACGAACGATAACCGCCTTGACCTTATCACCTTTTTTGACGGCTCCTCGTGGCTCAGCTGATTTGACGGAAGCAACGATGATATCACCCAACGAAGCATAGCGGCGACGTGTACCACCGAGCACCTTGAAACACTTGATGAGCTTGGCACCACTGTTATCGGCTACTTTGAGCATGCTTTCTACTTGGATCATATACTTGTATTCTTGCTTTCTCGTTTATTTAGCTTCAGTCACTACTTGATGACGTTTGTCCTTACTGTATGGTCGGCATTCCTGGAAAATAACTACATCTCCCAACTGGTAATTGTTCTCTTCGGTGTGTACTTTGTAGCGCTTACTTGAAGTGTACTGCTTGCGGTACTTCGAATGAGTCTTCAGTGTGTCAACCTTAACCACAATGGTTTTATCCATCTTTGTGCTGACCACGACACCCTTGTGCGTTGGTACTTTTTTGGTTGGAGTATTCACTGTGTTCATACAATAATTTCTGCTTAGTAAAGATATAGTTTAACCGACATTCTCTGTTTCGTCAAGGGAAACCTCTTCCTGACGTTCAATCGTTTTCAGACGAGCAATGTCTTTCTTGATCTTCTTGTAATCACTCACATTCTTGGCTTCACGAGTCGCCATATCAAAGCGAAGCTTGCGAGCCTGCTCTTGTAGGTCGATGAGCGCTTTTTGACGCTCGGTCTTCGTTTTTTCCTGCCATTCTTTTGCTTTCATAAACGTTTCCTTATTGCTTCTCAATAAAACGAGTCTTCACTGCGAGCTTATATGATGCCAAGCGCATCGCTTCTGCAGCTGCTTCTTTGCTCACACCATCGAGCTCGAAAAGAACTCTTCCGGCACGCACCTTCGCTACGAAATGATCGACACTACCCTTACCTTTACCCATCGGAGTTTGTTCACCCTTCTTCGTCATTGGTTTGTCAGGGAAAACACGGATCCACACCTTTCCACCACGCTGAATAGAGCGAGTCATTGCACGACGAGCAGCTTCAATTTGACGAGCAGAGATAATCCCCTGTTCAGTGGCCTTAAGACCAAAGCTTCCAAAGCTTACCTTGTCGCCACGGTTTGCTGGTGACTTAAACCAACCACCGCGGTGATGCTTTCTGTGCTTAACTTTTCTTGGCATGAGTAACATAAGCGTGTCTTTGTGTGTATACTATTCTTGCTCTTCTTGATGAGCCTCCTTAAATTTTTCTCCCTTGTAAATCCAAACTTTGATTCCGATCACTCCGTAAGTCGTATTCGCTTCATAACGAGCGAAATCGATATCAGCACGAAGAGTGTGGAGAGGGATCTTGCCTCGAGACAACCATTCACGACGAGACATTTCTGCACCCCCGAGACGACCTGAGAGTTCAATCTTCACCCCTTCGATTCCCTTGTGGCTTTCTACTTGATCGAGCATACCCTTGAGTATTCGACGGAATGGGATACGACGCTCAAGTTGTTCAGCTACCTGCTGGGCAACCAACATAGCGTTAGTCTCAGCCTGCTTGACCTCGAGAACTTCTACTTTGAGATCTACTTTCTTACCGGCGAAGAAGCTCTTTTTGACAGCACGTGTCAGGTCTTCAATACCAGTTCCACCACGTCCAATCAATACACCTGGTCGAGAAGTTTCAATAATCAAACGAACAGCATTAGCAGAGCGCTCAATACCAACAGAGGCAATAGCAGCTGCTTTCCACTTCTTCATGATAAGCTCACGCATTTCAACGTCTTTTTTGAGCTGTTCACGGTACATTTTCTTATCACCAAACCAGCGTGACTGCCAGCCAGTTGTGATACCAAGACGTACTCCAGTTGGATTTACTTTATGTCCCATAATTTATACAGATTTTCTTTGAAATACTTTATTCACTTTCGCTGCCTGTGTAGGCGCAGCTCCGACCTTTTCACTTGCGAGTTTCTTTTGCTGTGGAGCCTTCTTTACTTCCCCCTCTTTTGTCTCTTCCTTAACAGTCTTTTTCTTCACTGGTTCTACACGTCCTTTTCCTTCTACTTTTTCATCCAAAATGATAGTGACGTGACAGCCGCGACGGAGGAGCGGGGTAGCGCGACCAAAAGCACGCGGCAACCAACGCTTCAGTGTCTGAGCTTCGCCAACACGAATATCAGCGACGTAGAGATTCTCTTCTGCGAGACCAAAATTGTTCACAGCATTAGCAATAGCGCTCTTCAAGAGGGCTTCGAGATGTGGTGAAGATTTCTTGATTTGCTTAGAAAGCTGAATCATAGCTTCACGAGCATCAATACCAACCAAGCCACGTGTGACGAGACGAGTCTTACGAGCAGAGATACGTAGGTTTTTGAGGGTTGCTTGTACTTTCATAAAAACTATTTCTTAGCATTCTGAGAAGCCTTAGCTGCTTTCGCGGCATCAATCTCTCTTTGTTTAGCAGCTTGTTCCAGTTCTTTCTGCATCTTACCTCCATGACGATAGAACTTACGGGTAGGAGAAAACTCTCCAAGACGGTGCCCTACCATTTCTTCTGTGACAAACACGTTCACGTGCTCACGTCCGTTGTGCACGCCGAAAGTAAAACCAACCATTTCTGGAGCAATAACACAGGCGCGAGACCAGGTCTTGATCACTTCACGATCACCAAGCTTCTTGCCCTCAAGTTTTTTGAGGACTCTCTGATCTACGTATGGACCTTTTTTGAGACTACGTGACATACTTTCTTTGATTACTTCTTGTTCCGACGACGGACAATATACTTATTAGTTGGATTCTTCTTCTTACGGGTCTTCTTACCAAGTGCTGGCTTACCCCAAGGAGTTTTCGGATGCATACCAAGTGGCTGACGTCCTTCTCCACCACCGTGTGGATGATCTACCGGGTTCATAGCGGAACCACGTACTGCTGGACGCTTGTTCATGTGACGAGCACGTCCTGCCTTACCGATAGTGACTGCACTGTGTTCGAAGTTGCTCACTTGCCCGATAGTAGCATAGCAATCCTTGCTGACCAAGCGGATTTCGCTTGAAGCGAGCTTCACCTGAGCCATTGGACCATCTAGGGCCATCAAAGTTGCCTGTGATCCCGCGCTACGTACGATCTGACCACCTTTACCAATCTTGAGCTCGATGTTACAAATGATAGTTCCGACTGGGATCTCACGAAGTGGCAAACGGTTACCATCTTCAATAGGTGCATCTTCACCAGACACAACTGTCTGACCAGCACGCATCTTTTGGGTAGCGAGGATATAGCGCTTCTCACCATCAGCATAGGCTACCAAAGCAATCAAAGCTGAACGGTTTGGATCCTTCTCGATACTCTTCACGGTTCCTGAGATACCAAACTTATTCTGACGGAAGTCAATGACACGAAAGCGGCGCTTGTGTCCACCACCCTGGTGACGAACAGAGATCTTTCCGTGTGAACGTCCAGCACGCTTCTTATATGGTGCGAGAAGAGATTTTTCTGGAGCACAGTCAGTCACAGCCTCTGGCTTCACCACAGACATGTTACGTCGTCCTGCATTATTTCTTTTGTAAACTTTAATTGCCATAACGTGTGAGAATTACAATCCTGCTTTGAATAATTCGAGTGTTTGACCAGCAGC
Organism: Candidatus Moraniibacteriota bacterium; assembly: GCA_041910335.1. Classification (GTDB taxonomy): domain Bacteria; phylum Patescibacteriota; class Minisyncoccia; order Moranbacterales; family UBA1568; genus UBA1568. The sequence goes on along the minus strand of JAYRRF010000012.1, from coordinate 54,264 downwards.
CAAAGTGACATAGGCCTTTTTCACTGACTGACGCTTACCAGCTACCTGACGACGTCCGAAGACCTTGGTCTTTCCTGGAAGAGTGACAATATTGACTGACTCTACAGCTACTCCATAGACTTCTTCTACTGCTCTTTTGACGCTTTGCTTGGTAGCAACGCTTGCTACCTGAAAAACATACTTGCCATTTGCTCCAAGAGTGTAGGCCTTTTCCGTGATACGAGGCTTCAGAAGTACGCGGTAGGCTACTCCAGTCAAATTCATATCAGCTACTGACTTCTTAGTAGCGGCCTTCTTTGTCTTCTTTTCAGTTTTTTCTGTAAATAGTGCCATAGACTTATTTCTCCCATGCCTTAAAGCGATTAGTCAAAGCCTCAAGAGCTTTCTCTGAGACAACGATGTACTCGTGATTGAGAAGCTGGGCTACATTGAGGTTTTCTGCCAATGTATTGGTAGTTCTTGGGATATTGCGAGTGACGCGTGCCTGAGCAAATTCCTCTCCCCCAAAAGCCACGATAGTGCTCTTGTAGCTGACACCGAGTGCCTGACGAGCTTCTGCCCAGAGCTTGGTCTTTGCTTCTGCAAAAACGAGTGAGTCTACCACCAAGAGCTTCTCATTTCTGATCTTTTCTGCCAAAGCAATCATGGTAGCCTTTTGACGCATCTTCTTGTTGGTGTCTTTTCCGTATACTTCCTCCTTACGAGGACCAAAGACGACACCACCCTTACGCCAAACTGGATTACGTACTTCACCGACACGAGCACGTCCTGTTCCTTTTTGCTTCCAAGGCTTCTTGCCTGATCCAGCACGCTCAGAACGGTCTTTGGTGTGAGCAATAGTCTGACGCTCATTGGCAGTCAAAGCGACATACACCTGGTGAAGGAGAACATCATTTGAAGGAAGGCCGAAAAGAGACTCGTTCAATTCGATGTCTTTTATTTTTTTGCCTTGAAGATTGGTAACAGCTACTTGTATCATAGTGGTAATTTTCTTTATGCTCCGATAACTTTCACGATGCGACCATTGACACCTGGGACAGCACCTTTGACAGCGAGGATACCCTCTTCTTGATTGACATAGGCCACCATCAAATTCTGAACGGTCATTTTGTCACCACCCATACGACCTGCCATACGACGACCCTTGATAACGTGTTCTGGAAATGTCGCTCCGATAGATCCCGGCTTACGCATATCATGCTTACGCCCATGAGAAGCTGGAGCTCCACGGAAATTGTAACGCTTCACAACACCCTGAAAACCTTTGGCTTTGGTGATACCAGTGATATTGACCTTCTCACCTACAGTGAACTGATCGAGACCCAAGGTACCGTTTTCTTCGAGTCCATCAAGAAAAGCGACTGCTTCTTTGGTTTCTTCTTCAGTCAAATCCTTATCAAGACGGAATTCCTTGACTGATTGCTTGCGAGCAGTCTTTGCGGTAGCTACTTCTACAGCCATATAACCATGCTTGTCTTTGGTACGCTTGCCGACTACCTTGTTTTCGGTTACTGAAATCAAAGTCACATTCAAAGCACCTTTTTCTTCATCAAAAAGGGTGGTCATGCCGAGTTTTTTTCCGATCAGAAACTTCATATACTTTTAATGGGTCTTTAGTAAACAAAAAACTGACTTTAGATACGTAGCCAGTTTCTCAAAAAAATAAGAAACGTTGGCCCATGTAGTATCTGCTAAGCAGACTTACACGAGTTACTCTTGGGTATTCCTTTGAGACAATGTGCTTCTAGCGAAACATACTCTCTCAAAGGAACCCCTCTCTTTTGAATTACATTTTGATTTCGACGTCGACTCCAGCTGGGAGATCGAGGTTGGTGAGATTATCAATCGTCTTTGCGGTAGGATTGACGATATCAATCAAACGCTTGTGAACACGCATTTCGAACTGATCGCGAGAGTTCTTATGCACGAAGGTCGATTTGTTGACCGTCATACGATGAACTTCTGTTGGAAGCGGTACTGGGCCAGTGATCTGAGCTCCAGAACGCTCTGCTGTTTCGACGATTTTACGTGCAGACTGGTCTACGATTTTGTGATCGTAAGCCTTGATCTTGATACGTACGCGAAGGGTACTTTGTGCAACTTCTGTTTTTTTCATGCGTGTATAATCTAACTTCTTGTGTCCATTTTAAGGGAACATTCGTAGAGAGTAGTCTTACTACTCTCTACTCAAGTTACCTCAAGATTGGCTAGTTGACAATCTTTACTACTACTCCAGCACCGACAGTACGTCCACCTTCACGGATAGCGAAGCGCATACCATCTTCCATAGCGACAGGCGCAAGGAGCTTGACCTTCATGTTGACGGTATCTCCAGGCATTACCATTTCGGTTCCTTCTGGAAGCTCTACTTCACCGGTCACGTCAGTTGTACGGATGTAGAACTGAGGCTTGTAACCCTTGAAGAAAGGAGTGTGACGTCCACCTTCTTCCTTAGAAAGGATATAGACTTCTGCTTCAAATTCAGTATGAGGCTTGATAGAGCCAGTCTTAGCCAATACCTGTCCACGCTCTACGTCTTCCTTCTTGATACCACGGATGAGGATACCAGCGTTATCGCCACACATACCCTTATCAAGTGACTTGTTGAACATTTCAATACCAGTCACAACGGTCTTCTGAGTATCACGGAGACCAACGATTTCTACTTCTTCGTTAAGGTTGATGATACCACGCTCGATACGACCAGTCACCACTGTTCCACGTCCTTCGATTGAGAAGATGTCTTCGATAGGAAGAAGGAAAGGCTTCTCAGTATCACGAACTGGTTCAGGAATCTTTTCATCCAATGCAGCCATCAAATCCCAGATTGGCTTAGCTGCCTCGCTTTCTGCGTCTGTTGACTCAAGAGCCTTCAAAGCAGATCCACGGACAACGCGTGCGTTTGCACCGTCAAATTCGTACTTAGAAAGAAGTTCGCGAACTTCCTCTTCAACGAGGTCTACGAGTTCTGGATCATCCACCATATCTACCTTGTTGAGGAAGACAACGATCTCAGGCACACCCACCTGGCGAGCCAAAAGGATGTGCTCGCGAGTCTGAGGCATAGGACCATCAGTAGCAGAAACTACGATGATAGCACCATCCATCTGAGCAGCACCAGTGATCATGTTCTTGATATAGTCAGCGTGACCAGGACAGTCAACGTGAGCATAGTGACGAGCGTCTGTCTCGTATTCACAGTGAGCAGTCGCGATAGTAATACCACGATCACGCTCCTCAGGAGCCTTGTCGATTTCATCAATACCTCGCTCCTTAGCGAATCCTTTCATCGAAAGCACGTGAAGGATAGCGGCGGTCAAGGTTGTCTTTCCATGGTCAACGTGACCGATGGTTCCCACGTTTACGTGAGGCTTTGTGCGTTGAAACTGCTCTGCCATAATTTTAAGTAGTCCTTAAAAATTAGTTCTTAATTATTTTACTTTTGACTCGTTTTTTCCTTTCCTGGGGGGATTTTTTTGCCCAGAAAAAGAAAAAAGCTCGTTTTAAAAGCGTCAAGTACTATAGTAACAACTCGTGGAAATATTGTCAAGCGCTAAAATGCTTTCCTGAGCTTGTGGAAGGGATTATTTAACAAAAAATGCGTGGCGGGGATCGAATTATCCCCACCCGCACTACAAAGCCTAGTCTTCGCATCCTATCCGCCTTCCTGACGTTTATTTTTTCGAATCTGGCTTAGCTCCCTTCTAAGACATGGGGCACAAATATGAACTTCCTCCCGACTTTTAAGGGCGGTAAAAGTGGCTACCTCATCCCTGGTAAAACTGCCAGTATCAAGCATGTCTTTACCTTTATGCGATTCACTATCGCAACCATAGTGCGCCGGAACATGCTGTGAGCCATATGATCCACCGCGAGCCTGAAAATATGTCATCGATAGAACCCTTCCCTGTCACTCGTTGGACATTACCAACACGCTACATTAACTTAATGCCGATACTTTGTCAATAAAAAAAACCGCCTCTTGCGAGACGGCTCTTTAATTTTTTCAAGTATCCTATTCAGACTTAGCAGCTGTACGAGTACCGATAATTTCCTGAGCGACATTTGATGGTACTTCAGCATAGTGACTGAACTCCATCGCGTAGCTCGCACGTCCCTGACTCATAGAGCGCATCTGGGTAGCATAGCCAAACATAGATGAAAGAGGTACTTCTGAGTGAATTTCTTTGACGGCGCTAGCGCCTTCACCACGAGGGATCATCTCTTTGATAATTCCACGCTTAGAAGAAAGGTCTCCGACCATGTCACCCATGAACTGTTCTGGGGTGGTCACTACCACCTTCATCACTGGCTCAAGGATGACTGGCTTAGCTTTCTTGGCGGCCTCTTTGTAGGCCATAGATCCAGCGACACGGAAAGCAGCTTCAGATGAGTCAACATCATGATATGATCCATCGAATACAGTCGCTTTGACGTCTACCATTGGGTAGCCAGCAAGAATACCAGTCTCCATCGCTTCTTGAATACCCTTATCGATAGGCTTGATGAATTCCTGTGGGATGACACCACCCTTGATCTCATCAGCGAACTCATACCCTGCTCCCACTTCCTGTGGTTCGAGACGTACCCAACAATGACCATACTGTCCACGACCACCAGACTGACGAACGAACTTACCCTCTGCTTCTGCTTTGACGCGGATAGTTTCACGGTAGGCTACCTGTGGACGACCGACATTCACTTCTACCTTGAACTCACGCTTCATACGGTCAACCAAGATATCAAGGTGAAGCTCACCCATACCTGAGAGAATAGTCTGACCCGTCTCGGTATCTGTACGCACACGGAAAGTCGGATCTTCTTCCATCAATTTCTTCAAAGCGATACCCATTTTCTCCTGGTCGCTCTTGGTCTTCGGTTCGATAGCGATATCGATCACTGGCTCTGGGAAAATGATTGATTCGAGGATAACTGGGTTTTCTGGATCACAGAGAGTGTCACCAGTCGTGGTCACCTTCATACCTACCAAAGCACCGATATCTCCAGCTCCAAGCTCTTCGATTTCTTCACGAGAGTTAGAGTGCATACGGAGGATACGTCCGATACGCTCCTTTTCTCCTTTGGTAGCGTTCAAGACATATGATCCAGCCTTGATGGTTCCAGAGTAAACACGGAAGAAGGTCAGCTGACCAACGAAAGGATCAGTAGCCACTTTGAAAGCCAATGCAGAGAACTTCTCGCTTGGGTCAGTCTTGAGCTCGATGGTTTTCGCATCATCATCTGGATCGGTAGCGACTACTGCAGGAATATCAAGTGGAGATGGGAGGTAGTCAACAACAGCGTCGAGCACCAACTGCACACCCTTGTTACGAAGAGCGGTACCGGTAAAGACTGGGATGAGCTTCACATCGATAACGGCCTGGCGAAGAGCAGCCTTCAATTCTTCGACAGAGATTTCTTCACCACCAAGATACTTCTCCATGAGCACATCGTCAGTCTCAGCAATACGCTCTACCATTTTTTCACGCCATTCTTTGGCTTTATCGAGAAGCTCAGCTGGGATTTCGCTCTCGGTGATGATCTCACCCATATCACCACTAAAAGTGTATGACTTCATTTTCATCAAGTCGATCACTCCATAGAAGTCACCACGCTCTCCCATAGGAAGCTGTACAGCGACAGCATTAGAGGTAAGACGGTTCCAGATAGAAGAAATAGCGTTCTCGAAGTCAGCACCTTCTTTATCAATCTTGTTGATGAAACAAATACGAGGCACGTTGTACTTATCAGCTTGGCGCCACACGGTCTCAGACTGAGGCTCCACACCTTCCTTACCATCGAACACTACGACACCACCATCAAGCACACGAAGTGAACGCTCCACCTCTACAGTGAAGTCCACGTGACCTGGTGTATCGATGATGTTGATCTGATGATCCTTCCAGTAACAAGTCGTTGCAGCAGAGGTAATAGTGATACCGCGCTCACGCTCCTGTTCCATCCAGTCCATTGTTGCCTCTCCTTCATGCACCTCACCAATCTTGTGAGTGATACCGGTATAGAAAAGTACGCGCTCAGTAGTGGTAGTCTTACCGGCATCGATGTGAGCGATGATACCGATGTTACGGAACTGATTGAGGGGGACGTTTTTCGTGGTCATATGAAATTATGTTTTAAAACTTTATAAAAAGAGAGAAAGCCCCACTTGAGATAGGGCTTTGACTCGGGAAATCTTAGGCAAAGTGAGCAAATGCCTTGTTGGCTTCGGCCATACGATGGGTGTCTTCTCGTTTCTTCATCGCAGTACCAGTCTTGTTGGAGGCATCGATCAGTTCGTCAGCAAGCTTCTCAGCCATACCTTTACCTTTCTTGGCACGACAGGCATCACGGAGCCAGCGCATAGCAAGGACTTGGCGACGTTCTCCAGATACCGGCACCGGTACTTGGTAGTTGGCACCACCGACACGGCGACTCTTCAACTGGAGAAGAGGGGCGACATTCTTGATAGCCTGCTCAAAGGTATTGAGACCACCTTTATTGGTGCGAGCATGGATGATATCAAAAGCATCATAGATGATCTTTTCGGCGACACTCTTCTTTCCGTCCCACATGATCATTCCTACGAAATGACCGACTAATGGATTGTCATACAAAGCGTCTGGCTTCCATTCTCGCTTATATTGTCTCTTTCTTCGTGGCATAGATTAAATAAAATTCAAGAAAATTTATGATACGTTATTGGCTAGTCTTTTTTTACTTTCTCTTTCTTCGCACCATACTTACTGCGGCTCTGTTTGCGTTGGACACCAGCTGAATCGAAGACTCCTCGCACTACGTGATAACGTACACCCGGAAGATCCTTCACACGTCCTCCGCGAATCATGACAATAGAGTGTTCTTGGAGGTTGTGTCCTTCACCAGGAATATAGGCTGTAACTTCCATACCATTGGTCAAACGCACACGAGCAATCTTACGCAGAGCTGAGTTTGGTTTCTTTGGAGTGGTCGTAGAAACCTTGAGACATACTCCACGCTTGAATGGGCTTTCATGGGTGGTGTTGCGGTTGCGGATACTGTTGAGTGAGTATGCCATCGCTGGTGATTTTGTCTTTTTCACCAGGGGTTTACGTGGGCGCTTGATAAGTTGATTGATGGTAGCCACAGGACTAAAAAATAATACGGATAAAGTGAATTTAGAACAAAAACGAAAAAAGCCATGAGACTTTTCCGTGTAATCCTTATAATAGGCTCTCTTTCAATTTTTGTCAACTCCAGACTCCCCCTCCTGCCCATCATTTGAGAATGGCTTTTAGCCTAACTCGTGCCCTTACACCAAAATCCCTATATAAAAGCTCAAAACAAAAGAGATGAAGAGATTGATGGGATAAGAAAAGAGGAAAATAAAGAGAAAAAGAAGCGGTAAACCATACTGCTCAAGAACGAGCTCCACGCGCTCGGGAATACGGAAGAGTGCGTAGAGGAGCTTAGAGCCATCAAGCGGCGGGATAGGCAGAAGATTGAAACACCCTAAGATAACATTCCAAAAGACGATCATGAGGAGTAGACCGAAGAGTGTTGCCGAGAGTGACCCCGAGAGTGCTTCAGCAAACAGCTGAAAATTCTCCATAAATCCTCCTCTACCATTAGCTATCATATAGAACCGACTGATCACGTCATTCTTCGCAAGCGTCCCCAAAGGAAGTGCCAAGGCAACAAGCGCTGCTACTGTAGCTAGGATGAAGTTGGTTGCAGGCCCAGCCAAGGCCACCCAGACCGGCCCCCACTTCTGGTCACGCAGATTGTAGGGGTTATAAGGAACTGGCTTAGCCCAGCCAAAAGCAAAACCAGTCGAAAGCATCAAAAGTGCTGGGAGGATAATCGAACCGAATGGGTCGATATGCTTCATGGGGTTTAAGTTGAGTCGGCCAGCATACTTAGCGGTCAAATCTCCGAGCCACAAAGCCACGACTCCATGAGAGATTTCATGAATAATGACCGAGTAGATAAGGGTCACAAGGTAGAAGATGATAAGGATAATTTCTGGTTGCATAAAGCTACATTAGTGAAAGTTCGGGCATTATTTTGCTATCTGACTCTCTTGGACTTGCCAAGAAGACTCCTTCATGATACTCTAGAACCTACAAGTATTCAATCTTTATATTCCTATGAGTCGTGTTTGCCAAATGACTGGTCGCGGTACCCAAACTGGGAACTCTCGCAGTCACTCCAATATCGCTACCCGCCGCAAATTCAAGGTCAATGTCCAGACAAAGCGCCTTGGCGGCATGAAGCTCAAGCTCTCTACCCGCGCTATCCGCACCCTGACCAAAGCTTCTAAATAAAAGAAATCCCCTCTTCCGAGGGGATTTTTCAATCATCGGGATGTAGTATAGTGGTAGTACGCGCCCATGGGGTGGGTGTAGTCTGGGTTCGATTCCCGGCATCCCGACCATAAAAAAGTGAGTTAAAGAAAAACAGCCCTTTAAGGGCTGTTTTTTTGATTCTTCGCTCTTACTCGAGGATGCCGTCGAGGTTCACATCGTAAAGGATTTGATCTTGTACTAGTCGGTAAGCGATGATTTCTTCTGGCTTGAACCAGATTTTGATTTCTCGCTCTGCTTCTTCTGGGTTTTCGCTACAGTGGATAAGATTACGAACTCCACGACCATCCTGGTTGGCTATCTGATAAGAATCAAGGGCATAGTCACCACGGATAGTACCGATGTCTGATGTAGTCGGCTCAGTACCGCCGACTAATTTGGTGACGACAGCGGTGGCGGCATTTCCTTCAAAAATCATCACCACTACTGGGCTGGCTGTCATGTATTCGGCCATGACGCCAATAATGTCACGCCCATACTCAATGGGCTCCTTGTCTACTGTTAGGCCGGCTGCCTTACGATTCTCGACTACGGTCGTTCCCTTCTTTAAAAACCACTCATCATCTTTGTTGTAGTGATCCCAGCACTGCTGACTCTGCGCCATGACCATCTTCATTGCTGTCATCTTCAGTCCCACACGCTCAAAACGACCAATAATCTCGCCAATAAGTGAGCGCTGCACACCATCTGGTTTGATGATGACGAGAGTGCGCTCTTTCTTCGGATGCATGTCAGCCATAAAAAATATACTATTAGACTTCTTAACAGAACTATTCTACCACGAATACCCTCTTCGAGCAAGACTTGCTCTCTATTCTTTGTGGCACTGTTTGGTTTTTTTTTCGCAAATATAGACGATATCCCCCTCTTGATCCGTGCGGTAGATTTTCACTCCCCGGTCCGCCAGATTCTTGAGGACCGTAGGATGTGGATGTCCGTAGGTATTTTCTCCTACAGACACCACTGCTTCTTTTGGCTTGAGCATATCCAGAAAAGCTCCGCTCGTAGAAAATCGCGACCCATGATGAGCAACCTTAAGTACATCCACTGGTTGCACCGAAGAAAGGGCGAGCTCTTCATTCGGCAAATCCCCAGTGAAAAGAAAGTTCGTCTCCGAGAAGTCAAGTCGTGCCACCAGACTCCCCTCGTTGGTCTCAATAGGACTATCGCTTGGCAGAGGAAGAAGTGGGTAGAGAAAACGAAGCGTTGCCCCACTTGGAAGCACTACTTCACTCCCTTCAGCAACTTCTTTTTGGTATTTCACTCTCGAGTATGCCAACTCATCGAAGATCTGCGCGGTAGTCGTCTCACCCTTCTGTCCATTGGTAAGCAGAGTCTCTACCTGATAATTGCGGAAGAGTGTCGGCAGTCCGCCAATATGATCCCTATCTGGATGGGTCGCTACAACTACTTCGATGGTACGATCCCAGAAAGGCATATAGCGGCCTAACCGAGAAAGCAATCTTAGTCCATCCCGTCCACCATCAATAAGCACCTGCGTCTCTCCGTCCTGAATAAGAATAGCGTCTCCCTGAGCGACATCGAGGAAGACTACTTCGAAGACATCTTTCGTTTGTCCCTGCCACAAAAAAAGAGTAAGTACCGACACGAGCACTCCTCCCAAGACAAGATTAGTCATCCACCACAAAGGCTTTGGCATACCAGTTTTTTCTTCGTTTTCGTAATTGTACCACTGAAAACAAAATGATGATGCTATAGACAAGTGCCAGCTGTTCGAGCGTTAGCTTGAGACCCTCAAGAGAGACCCATGGCAGTCTCGCGCAAAACTCCGCGAAGAGAATCACTATGTGAAGGAGTAAGTAGACCGGAATGGCCAAGAAGAGAAAAAGACTATCTGGTAAAAAACCGAGAAGTAAAAGCGCGAAAGAACCAAGCGTAGCGAGTGGGATAATCGGTAGTAAGACCATGTTGGCCACTACAGAAAACCATGTCAATGTGCCAAAGTAATAGACAATCAAAGGCAGTACATACATCTCGACCCAGAGTGTCGTCATGAATGTTTGGCGGGCTATTTCTTTTTTATCCCAGTCTTTTGTTATCAACCATTCCGAAGAAAAGAGAATCCCGAGTAAGGCCAGAAAAGAAAGCTGAAAACCAATATCATAGAAAAGGAGGAGCGGGTTGAAAAGAAGCATGAGAAAAGCTGAGAGAATGAGGACGAAAAAACCCGAGGCCTTTCTCCCTGTCAAAAGCGCCAAGAAAAAAAGAAGCGCCATACTCCCCGCCCGCACCGCCGAAGCCGGTGCTCCCACGAAGAGGATGAATACCCAAATGATGATACTCCCCAAGAGAAGCTTTTGACGCCGCCAAAGTCCTAGAGCCCCAAGCACGAAGAAGCTTCCAGCAGCTACTAGAAGAATGTTATACCCGGAGACAGCGACAATATGCGTCATCCCTATCCGCTTGAAACTTTCCTCTATATCCTTATCCAAGAAGTTTCCTCCCCCCAAGATAAGTCCCAAAGCCAAACCGAGCTCTGGCTGTGGCAACGCTCGACTGAGAACTTTTTCGGTCCTCTGTCTATTCTGTTCGATCCAAAAGAAAAATCTTCCCTGCCAATCAGGCAGCAACCGTTCTTCTAACTGTCCATTCTTTTGGCAAATGGAGCCAATGCCTTCCTTGGCAAGGTACAGACGATAATCAAAATCTGGAGTGAAGTTTTTGGCCTCTTCAGTAGTACAAGAAAAACGAATCTTCTCTCCAGCATGAAGATGCGTGACAAGTGGTGCTCGCCACAAGACTGCCCTCTCACAATGTCTTTCGGTACATGTTGGCTTGAGGACAATCTCTCGGAAAAGACTCTTCTCTACAAGAAATCCCTGCACTCGCATCACTTCATGCGCGAATGTAGTCTGCCCCTGCTTCTCTCCTTGCCACAGAGCATGGCTCCTCCCGCCAATAAGAAAAGCTAGTCCGACACCAAATATCACTACCAGCAGATAATTAAGATATCGTGGAACCCATAGCACCACCAGTCCTCCAATACCACTTAACACCAAAAGAAAAAGTCCTCGGTCATTAAACCAAGGACCAAAAAGAATACTCCCTCCCAAGAGAAACCCCACCACAAAACTCCAGAGAAAAAAGTGCGGACGCATGTCATCTCTCTCCCTCAAAGATTAACTACACCTGCTCCAAGAACTTCCGGAAACGCTCGAGACTCCCGAATGATTTGTAGACACTGGCAAAGCGAACATAGGCGACTGGATCTTCTTCTTTAATAAGGCGGAGTACCGTATCACCAAGCTCTCGGCTAGTCATCTCTGTCTTTTGTTGGTCTTGGATATAAACCTCGAGTTCACCTAAGATCGTCTCAATACTGGTCTCAGCCCCCGGCCGCTTCTCAAAAGCACGTCGGAGTCCACGCTCAATCTTGGCGCGGTCATAGGGTTCTTTGATACCATCTTTTTTGACGATCAACGTCTGAAAGCCTTCGTATGTCTCATAGGTACTGAAACGTCGTTCGCAGCTCTCGCACTCTCGACGACGACGAATGGCCCGCCCTTCTTGTGTATCACGAGAGTCGACGACCTTGGTTTCTTCATTGTTACAAAATGGACATTGCATATTTCAAAAAGAAACTGAAAATTATCTACCCTTATTATAGCAAAGCCCAGCATTTTTGGCTGGGCATAGACTTTCTTTAACGCCTATGGATAGTGAACAGACGACAAAGAGTTTTGATTTTGAGGAAATTTCGCGAAGTGACTGAGGAACAGAGTGAACGCTACCAAAGCATAACGCGAACGAGTACCGGAAGTCACGACAAAGAAATTTTCCAAAATGAAAAATCTTTCTATTTCTTCATCTTGCGGCGAATAAAAGCTGGTATCTCTAGATCATCATCTTCTGAAAGCTCCTTGCTTTCTCCACGAGGATTTTGTGGTCGAGTCGGGATTTTCTCATCGATGATCATCACTGGCTGCTCCATCTTGCGACTTGAGAATCCAAAGATATCATCCTCCTCTTCATAGCTGGTATCTACTTCTGGCTTCGCAGTCACGGTTGGTATTGGTTCAGGACGAACGCGCTCTTCACGATGCTCACGAATCGGTGTCGGGGTACTCGGTACACGAGTGATCAAACCAGGCATTGATTCTTTGGTACGTGGTAGGTCAAAACCAGTCGCAACAACAGTAATCTGAATTTCACCCTTGCGGATCTGATCATCAGTGACTGCACCGAAGATAACCTTTGCATTTGGATCAATAGTCTCAGTAATAATGTTAGCGGCTTCGTTGATTTCGAGCATACCGATATCAGAAGAACCAGAGATGTTGAAGAGTACACCCTTCGCGCCATCGATAGAAAGCTCGAGGAGAGGACTATTGATAGCTGCCTTAGCAGCTTCGGTAGCACGATTGTCTCCAGAGGCAATACCGATACCCATCAAAGCACTTCCACTGTCTTCCATGATGGCACGTACGTCAGCAAAGTCGACGTTAACTTCTCCTGGACGAGTGATGAGATCAGAGATACCCTGCACACCCTGACGGAGAACATCGTCAACGATACGGAAGGCGTTCACGAGAGTCGTCTTCCTATCAATGATAGAGAGCAAGCGGTCGTTAGGGATAGTAATGAGAGTATCAACTCGGTCTTTCAAATTCTCGAGTGCTTCTTCAGCGATGGCACGGCGTTGTGATCCTTCAAAAGCAAAAGGCTTAGTCACTACTCCTACCGTCAACGCTCCAAGTTCTTTGGCGGTCTCAGCCACAATCGGTGCAGCACCACTTCCCGTTCCACCACCAAGTCCGCAAGCGACGAAGACCATATCAGAACCCTTGAGGACTTCTTGGATTTCATCACGGTTTTCTTCGGCTGCCTGACGACCTACTTCTGGATTCATACCAGCACCAAGACCCTTGGTGAGGTTCTTCCCTACGTGTACTTTTTCTTGTGCTTTCGAATGATGGAGAGCTTGTGCATCAGTGTTGATAGCAACAAATTCCACTCCCTTGATTTTCGCGTCGATCATGCGCGAAATAGCATTACCACCAGAGCCCCCTACTCCTACGACCTTAATTTTTGCAAACGTCTCGATGTCTGGTTTGATTTCTGCCATATATGTCCCCTTTAAATAGGTGTTTAATAAAAATATTGATTCTTGGTAGCAATAATTTTTGTTTTACACTCTCTTCCCGGTGGGGACTACGCATTGAAACTCAAATTTAGCACACCAAGAGAGCGGGTGTCAAGAAGAACCCCTTCAAGAAATGTTTGTATTTTTGGCTTTCTCAAAGCCTTTTGTCTTTGTTTGGGTATCACCTTATGGTAAGAACTTGCGCGTCAAGTCCTTGAACTTTTTGGTCATTCCTTGCATACCAAGTGGCATCTGCTCCCACACTTTACCAGCTGAGAATCCTCCTCCATGAGTGCCTCCTGACTTTTCGGCGTACATAACCAAGCCGATCACGGTAGCAAACTCTGGGTTGTCTACCTCATCAAGAATACCACTGAGTGACTTCGGGTATCCAGTGTGTACCGGTAGGCGCAAAATCTTTTTAGCTACATCTACCGCCCCGGGTAGGAGCGCTCCACCACCAGTCAAAATAGCTCCGCCCGGCAACAACCCTTCGCGACCAATGTTTCTGAGCTCTGTATTTACAAAATCAAGAATCTCTTCCAAGCGAGCTTCGATAATCTCAGCTACATGATGACGACTGACCATATCACTTTCTTCTGAGTCGAAGAGACTGAGATCTATTTCTTCTTTTTTAGGAACATCTTTGGCTTCAGCCGTCCCATACTGTAGCTTCACGGCCTCAGCTATCTCGATAGAAGTACGCAGACCAATAGCAATATCATTGGTGATATGACTCGCTCCTACCGGAAGAACTGCGAGATGAAGAAGGTCTCCATCCTCATACACTGCAATAGAAGTGGTGCTCCCTCCCATGTTGACCAAGACCGTACCGAGCTCTTTCTGTTTCAGAGTGAGCACTGCCTCGGCAGAAGCCACTGGTTCGGCGACGATATGTGTCGCTGCGGTACCGGCATGGTCTAAGCTACGATGAATATTTTTGAGATGAGACGAACTTCCACTGACGACCAGCGCATTCATTTCTAGACGAACTCCTCGCATACCAAGCGGATCTTTGATGTTTTTGATGTCATCGAGACGGTAGTCTTTGGGGATAACATGGATGATTTCTCGGTTCAGTGGCATAGTCAAACGGGCCTCTACTTCATCCATCACTCGAGTGGTATCATCTTCGGTCACTTCTCCATCTGCTCGCCCTACAGCAACTACGCCAAGAGCCTCCTGACAAAGGAGATCTGCCCCACTGACGCTTACTGCTGCTCTTTCGGCGGCATGTCCAGCCATTCTCTCGGCTTGTTCCAATGCGGTGTTTATGGCTTTAGCAACAGTCTCAATATCTACCACTACTCCCTTACGCATACCAAAAGACGGTGTCTTACCGACACCGATAACACGGAGCATTTCGTCCTCACCATGACTCTCAGCGATGACCGCTCGAATGGCAGACGAACCAATATCTAGTCCTACGTAATAGTTTCCTTTGGCCATATGAAAATAGAGCAACAAAACCGGCTCTCACAAAAAAGAGCTCCTACCCTAGCTCACATTATACCCCGTTTTTGAGGACTGGCCAAACACTCTCTATACTCCGACCAAAAGATACGGCAGGAAAATGAGAATCCCTACCAAAACAGCCATGAAAGAGACAAGAAGGACTGCGCCTGCCATCACATCTTTCACTACCTTAGCGTACGGATGGACGCGCGGCTTCAACATATCAATGATTCTTTCTAACGCTGTATTAGCCAGCTCCATCACTAGGACCAGTGCACAGATAGAAAGGAGAATGCTCTTCTCAAGCGTAGTCAGCCCGAGCAAGAAAGCTCCTATCATGACAATACTTCCGACAAACACTTCAATGCGGAAATTCTTTTCATAACGAAAAGCGTAGATGAGACCATGCCAAGCGAATTTGAGACTTTTTTGGAAACGCATACTATTGTATTTGTGTTTGACTGTATTCTTTGGTCACTTCATCCTGAATGGCAAACATCTCATCACTATGATCATACCCTAAAAGATGTAGTACCCCATGAGAAAAAATGTAGGCCATTTCATGTTCAGGACTAATACCATCTTCTGCTGCTGCGCGAAGGATAAAAGCTGGACTGTAGATGAGATCTCCTAAGAAAAACTCTTCCCCCGCTGGCAATGACCCTCTTTCTAGCCAGTTCTCTTCGCTCCCAAAAGAAAGAATATCTGTCGTTTTGTCTTTATCACGATATTCTCTGTTGAGTTCTTGGATGCGCTCCTCACTGACAGCAGCCACTCCAAGGCTGATTGCTGTGGTCGTGCCGATAACAAAATCTATCTTCTCAAGTGTCCTTAAGGCAATATCCTCTAAGAATCCCTCTTGGAAAGGAGTATCTACTTCGACGACTTGATCCAGTGAAAGCTTCATGTCTACGCCGTCAATCGCGAAGCCAGCATATCACGCACTCTGTCCCCACTAACGCTGCCATTCGCCTTCTTCATGACCATACCAGTTGCTTTACCGATATCTGCTTTGGTAGTAAAGCCACCTTCACTTAGTACTTCATCGACGAGACGTGCTAACTCATCATCTTCCATTTCTTTGGGAAGATAGACTGATAGAAGGTCGAGCTCGCTTTGCTCTTGGGCGACCAGGTCTTCACGTCCACCCGCTTGGTACTGAGCGATACTATCTTTTCGTTGCTTGACGAGCTTCTTGATCACCATCTCGACATCACTATCACCAAGTTCTTCAACTGGTGTCCGTGCATCAATCGCATAGTTCTTCAAAGCACTTTGAAGTAAACGGATGACATCTCGCTTAGCTGTATCTCCTGCCTTCATCGCTCCCTTGAGCTCTTCCATCGTGTCTTGATATTTCATAACTCTCTCTTGATAACAATTACTTCTCTAGAGTAGCAAATCCCAGCACAAAAGCAAAAGAAAACTCCCCTAAGGGGGAGTTCTTCTTACTAGCGATTCATCTTTTTCTTGATTTCACGCAGTGTTTCTTCATCAAACTTACCGAGCTTCTTCATGCGGCTGATTTCCTTACGGATTTCTACCTTGTAGAGAGCTTCGTTACGGCGTTTGTCTTTGCTTTTGACAGGCTGATGAAAACGCTTTTTACGCACCTGGCGCAGTACGCCAGACTGCTGGACGCGACGAGTAAAACGACGGATGAGGCTTTCAGGCGTCTCTTTCTCTTTCTTTTTCACTTGGATCATATTGGACTCCTCCTTCTAGTAATTTTGGATGGACCTAGTGTAACACGTTTTTTCGATTCTTGCAAGCCCTCTATCTTTGAGACTTTTCTATATATTTGACTAGCCTATCCACTATATTTTTAGATAGTCATTAAAATACTCCTCGAGGTTATCTCCGTATCTTATAAACGATTCAAGAATTTCTGTTGATTCTTCAGCTAATTTAGTTCGCTTATCACCCACTTCCAGAGTTACGTCATTCAAAAGAGTATTTACATAATGTAACCTTATACCCTTTTTATGAAGAGCTTCTATAAGTTTATATATCTCCTCATTGAATAGAAATTTTGCTTGTGATGTTTCAAACTTAAAAATTTGAGTTTGATTATATTCAACATCAGCATCTCTGTATATAGTAGCGAGATATTCCCTTATACGAGAATAGACCTCAAACCTTTTCTCATATAAATCAAACCTCAGTCTCATTGAATCATTTTTATGCTGTCTATAAGCAATGTATGCAGTTATGATACCAATAACAAAAACTCCAAAAGAAGATAACCAATCTACAACATCTTTCTGAATTTGAATTTCCATATCATCCAATCTTACTTCCCAAGCGTTTTCCGCCGATGAGATGAAAGTGGAGATACTCTACTTCACGGGTACTATCTTCGCCGCTATTGGTCACCACTCGATAGCCACTCTCGGCTATACCCTCCTGCTCTGCTATGATGTGCGCTACCCAAAGGATGTGCCCGAGAGTCTCCTTGTCACCCTCTGTAGCACCCGCAAGAGATATTATCTCGGTCTTTGGAATGATCACTACGTGCACTGGTGCAAGTGGATGAATATCTCGAAAGGCAAGCACCCTCTCATCCTCATAGACGACTTCGTTAGGTACTATCTCTCCCTTCGCCATCTTGTGGAAAATAGTCTCCATATTTTTGGTATTCTTTACCCTACCAATGCTTGATTGGCTTTAAGAAGCTTCTTCACAGCCTCGACGAGTTTTTCTTGAGTAACAGTCTCTTGTGTACCTGAGACCATGTCTTTGATGATAGCGGTCTCATCCAGCGCTTCTTTTTGACCAATGATGACAGTCACTTCTACACCGAGACGATTAGCGACACGGAGTTGACTTTTGAGACTGCCTCGGCCAAAGCTTTCAGCTAAAAGCACTCCGTTCTTCTCGAGTTCTGAGAACAACTTCAAACTCTTCTTCTTCGCCATTTCACCAAGCTGTGCAAGGAAAACCTTCGGCTGAGGAGCATGGTACGGCTTGACCTGAGTACGCTTCATTTCGATGACGATACGATCGAGACCGAGAGCGAAGCCGATAGCTGGAGTAGCTTCACCGCCAAGGCTTTCGATGAGACGGTCGTAGCGTCCCCCACCACCGAGTGAGTAGTTCTTACCATCCTTATCAGTCGAGCGAATCTCAAAGACGGTGCGTGTGTAGTAATCCAGTCCACGGACAAGGCGAGTATTGATAGAGTACGGCAAATCAAGCTCATCGAGATATTCGAGAAACTTCTTGAAGTGCTCACGAGATTCTGGATCAAGATAATCAAGTGATTGTGGTGCGTGAGCGGTGAGCTGAATACACTTATCTTCTTTACAGTCGAGGATGCGCATCGGGTTAGAGGTCAAACGCTCACGACATTTCTCGCAGAGTTTTTGTTTTTGTGATTCGAGGTAACGCACCAAAGCTTTCTCGTAATCTTTTCTTGTCTCTGGTGTTCCGATCGAGTTAACTTGGAATTCGATGTTCTTAAGACCCAGTTGTTGCACGACTCGGTACGCTAATTGTACGGTCTGCGCATCCAAGATAGCATCTGCCTCACCGAACATATCGAAGTTGGCTTGCCAGTGCTCGCGGTAGCGTCCTTCCTGTGGACGGTCATAACGGAAGATAGGTCCCATAGAGAAGAGCTTGATAGGCTTCGGAAGTACCCCCATACCGTGTTCGATGTAGGCGCGACAAAGACCAGCCGTCATCTCAGGACGAAGAGCAACGCGGTCACCACCACGCGTATTGAAGAGGTAGATCTCTTTATCAATGATGTCTGTCCCTGTTCCCACGCTGCGTACAAAAAGATGAGCAAACTCCACTGTTGGTAAATCAATCCGACTGAAACCATACTCATGCGAAGCAGACGTCAGTATTCTCCGCACTCGCTCCCAGTAGGGCTGCTCGTCTGGCAAAATATCACGCATCCCACGCAGTGTCTGAAGGAGCATTTCCTCTTCAACGGCTGCTACTTTTGTTGTTTTCTTAGTCGGCTTGGTTGCGACTTTTTTCTTCGTGGTTTTTTTGGGTGCTACTGCTGTCTTCTTTACCTTTGACATAGGGTTTTACCTTACACTGTTTAAATTATATGAAATACTAGAACACTCGAGCCTCTCCAAATGGCCAAGCTCGTAACAATACTCTTCCCATGATGAACTCTTTCCCGACTGGCCCAAACGCTCGCGAGTCATAACTGAAATCTCGATTATCTCCCATCACAAAATACTCATCCTCACCCAGAGTGACCGGTGCCATATCTACAAGAGTCACATCATTCAAGACATAGGCTGACTCATCAAGAATCCACCCATCTGGATGCTCACTATTTTTGATCACGACTTGATGATTCTTGATAGCGACAGTCTCTCTGGGAAGTCCGATAAGACGTTTAATGAAGAACTGATCTGGCTTTTTCGGATAACGAAAGACGATAGCTTCTTGGCGAGACAGCTTACGGAAGTCTGACAGAATCATCGGGGCTGTTTTTTCGGTACCAAGACGTACTTGCTTGTAGCCCAACTCACTCACGATAAGGTATTGCCCATCCTGAAAGTTCGGCTCCATACTCGAACCCTGCACAAAAAAAGGTTGGAACAAAAAGATGCGAACCGGTATAATGATAACTACCGCTAGAAGAAAGACTTTGACAAGCTCAGTGATAAGCGACTTGAGTCCCAAACTCTCTTCTTCTCGTGTTGTTTCCTGCATAATATGTTGTTAATATTGGCTTAACAGAGCCAATAGAAAAATAAACAATCCTATTTTCTCACGTTTTGACTGCCCTTGCAAGAGTCTCCACTGAGTCGTCTTACTCCTCAAATGTCATGGATAGCATTCGTCCCCCACAATCAAGAATAACTTCTAAGCCACCTCTACCACTGCGTCCGGTTTCTGCGCCCACAAAGCCAGTGAAGGCCCCTGATACTGTGAAAGCTGCTCCGCTAGATACTCCTCTCTATACCAAAAGAAAGTATTTCCTCTGGAGGAAGCCTATTCGCATAGCTCTCCTCATCATGGGTGGGCTTTTCCTCCTTCTTACTCTCTTCTACGGTGTTCACGTTATCAAAACCTTAAACGACGTCCAACTGAAAAGCAAAGACAGTCCCTCCTTCTTCTCTCAGATAGGCACCCTGACCAAAAACATTGGTCAAGATCCCTTCGCAGCTCTACAAAAGACTGACGATGGCCGTATCAACATCCTGCTCCTGGGTCGTGCTGGTGAAAACTACCCGGGTCAGAATCTCACTGATACCATCATCCTCATGAGTATCGACAGCGACAAGCGCAAAGTAGCTCTTATCTCTCTTCCTCGTGATCTCTACGTCTCTCTCCCTGAAGAACACCTCACTGGCAAAATTAATTCTTTCTATCAGTACGGTCTCTCACAAAATCAAGGTACAGCCTTCATCGAAAAAGCCGTGACTCAAGTGACGGGAGAAAGTCTTCAGTATACCTTCATTCTTGACTTTGATGGCTTCGAGAAAATCATTGACACTTTTGGCGGTGTAGATCTCGAAGTTACTCGTGATATCTATGACGATCGCTATCCGGGCAAGAACTATAGCTACGAGACCTTTGAACTTCACAAAGGTTGGCAGAAGCTCGATGGCAAAACCGCTCTCAAGTACGTCCGCGAACGCCACGACGATCCTGAGGGTGACTTCGGTCGAGCCAAAAGACAACAGCAAGTCCTCTCTGCTCTTCGTGAAAAAGCCCTTGGCAATTCACTCCTCTTCAACATGAACGCCGTCACTGACCTGCTAGCTATTCTTGGCGAGAGTGTCAAAACCAACGCTACCCTAAGCGACATGGAAAACTTTCTCCTTATTGCCAAAAAGATAGACACTCAGAATATCGAATCTACTGTCATTGATGCCTGGAGGAAAGAGAGTTTACTGCGTGTCTCTCACGTAGAGCTCGGTGGCGTCCAAGCTTTCACGCTTGTCCCCCGCACTGGTAACTGGGAAGAAGTCCAAGAGGTCAGTAGAACTATCTTTTCTCGAGAACAACTGCTCCGTCGCAAAGAGGCGCTCCAGAAAGAACAAGCTACCGTCAGCATCCTCTACCGAGCCGAGGACTACCGTCAGGCAGAACAAATCAAAGAAGTCTTAGAGGAAAGCTACGAAGACCGCATTGTGCTCGCTAAAGTCTCCCGCTACCAAGAATGGCCAGAAAAGAGTATGCTTTTAGAGAGAGCGGGTGGTGCCAAGCCATGGTCTATGGACACCCTTTTAAAGAAGCTCTCTTTAGAGCAGACTCTCTCTCTTCCCTTCGAAGTACCTGAATCAACAAGTGATCTTCTTATCGTTATCGGTAAAGATACCGAAACTCTCTTACCAGACGATCTCTCTTACCAAAAAAATGACCTCCCTGACAGTAAAGAAGGCGACCCACTTATCATCGAACACACTGACAAAAAACTATGAAAATAATCATCGGCCTTGGTAATCCAGGCAAAACCTACGAAAACACTCGTCACAACGCCGGCTTTCTCGCGCTCGATATTCTCCGCCAAAGTGCCTTTCCAGAGAGTCCTTGGCAAGAAAAAAGTAAACTCCTTGCCACTCTCGCAGAGGGAGTCTTCGAGAAGGAGAAGATAATTCTCGCTAAACCCACCCTCTTCATGAATGACTCTGGGAGAGCTGTCCAAAAAATACTGGACTTCTACAAAGCCTCTCCAAGCGACCTTATCGTCATCCATGATGATCTTGATATCGCCCCTGGCGCTCTGAAGGTCACTCTTTCTTCCCGAGCCGCTGGACATAATGGAGTGACTGATATTATCGAGCATCTCGGTACCCAAGACTTCAAACGATACCGCGTCGGTATCGGCAGACCAGCAGAGGTGCTCGGCGCCTGCCAACCCAGTCATGACTATGTCCTTGGTAAGTTCACTTCCGATGAGTCAACTCTCTTACAGAAAGTCCTGACCGAACACTTCACTCACATTGAGAATCTTCTTTCCTAAGAAACAAAAAACCGCCTTTGATAGGCGGTTTTTGCTTTCATTGACTTGATTCTACCCACAGCTGGGCTCAGCCGAAGCTTCACGCCATTTCAGCGAAAAAAGGCTAGGAGGGATGCCTTCTTTCACGCTCTGGGTAGAGGCCAGTCAATGAAATATCATCTTAGCTGGTAAGATGCTGACTGTCAAGATACTAGGCCTGTGACGCTTCTTTGACAACTCCCTCTACCTTGTTCACATCAGCGCTCACCTTTTCATCAAGAGAAGCCATTTCCGCTTCTGTTCTTGGAGCATCCACCAGGGCAACTACTGTCTCTGGTTCTCCAAGAATCTCTACACCCTTTGGAAGGACAATGTCTTTGATCTGAATATGGTCATCGAAAGTGGCAATCTTGGCAATATCAACGCTGATTTCGTGTGGCAGGTCTGCTGGAAGACAACTTACTTCTACTTCTTCAAGAGTTTTTACAAATACACCTCCGAGCTCTCTCACCGCCTTTGATTCTCCGACGAATACAAGAGGAACATGAGCTTCGAGTTTCTCATCCATACGTACTTGATAGAGGTCGACATGGGTAAAGCGAGTGTTGAGAGGATGAAGCTGGATTTCCTGGACAATGGCATTAACCGTCTTCTTGGCTCCTACAGAGAGAGCGACGACACTACTCTGGCCAGCGAGTTTGTAAACTTTAGAAAAATCAATGTAGTTGACCCAAAAAGTCTCAGCTTCTTGGCCATGGCTGTACAAAACAACTGGGATAAGACCCTCTTTTCTTTTTCCTTCTATTTCTTTGGTAGAAGACTTTTCTCTCTTAGTAAGAGTAAGTGTATATTGCTGACTCATAATAGCTCCGTTGTAATTAGACGTTATTTAAAATAATTCATTGATATCTCCAGTGTGCTCCTTGAGGAGACGATGTACTTCGAAGACATCATCAGTAGAAAGAGGTTTTCCTTGGTAGAGTCTTCTGGCCTCACTTTGTTCCAAGTCAGTCATCATACCGAGACTGACTACTCCCATCTGTCCCACTGAGAGATGCACCAGAGAGGCCCCTCCACAGTCATCGCAGACAACATGGAGGACAGTCTTATTGTCCTGTTCATCCAAAACCAGCATCTTTTTAACATGCTGACTTTTGTTACACACCAGACAGCGAACGAGTGATTGCAGGTTTTCAAGTGGAAGCTTCATAGGCATATTCGATACAGTACCCTTTATTTCAAAGACTCCTCTATCGTCGCATTATTCTAGCAGTGAACCTCTTATCCGTCAAGAAAAAGGCTTAAACATCGAGGTTTTTTACCGTCTTGGCATGCGTTTGAATGAAACGACGGCGAGGCTCTACTTCATTACCCATCAAGATATCGAAGAGCTCATCAGCTTCTTCGGCGTCTTCAATAGTCACCTTAAGCATGACACGGTTCTCTGGGTTCATAGTTGTCTCCCAGAGTTGCTCTGGGTTCATTTCTCCAAGACCCTTATAGCGCTGGACGTTGACGCCTGCGACGACCTCTCCTTCTTCAACAGCTTCTTCTTTGGCTACTTTTTTCTTGGCAGTTTCTTTTTTTGGAGCAGTCTTCATCTTGGACTGCATATCAAGGATGACACGGTCTTTCTCTTCATCACTGAAAACATAACGGATATCCTTTCCCCTCTGTAGACGGTAGAGGGGTGGCTGAGCAATGTAGATATAGCCATTACGAACAAGATCTTCGTAGTAGCGGTAGAAGAAAGTCAAAAGCAACGTGCGGATATGCGAACCATCAACATCGGCATCGGCCATGATGATGATTTTATGATAGCGAAGCTTAGCAATATCAAGCGTCTCACCGATACCCGCTCCCAAGGCGATAATCATTGGCTTCAATGTATCTGACTTGACCACCTTATCAAGACTCGTCTTTTCGACATTGACGAGCTTACCTCGTAGAGGCAAGATAGCTTGGAAGAAACGATTGCGTCCCTGTTTGGCACTTCCACCAGCAGAGTCTCCCTCCACTATGTAGAGCTCTGACTGAGAAGCATCTCTCGTCGTACAGTCCGCGAGTTTTCCCGGAAGAGTCATGCCATCAAGCGCTCCTTTGCGAAGCACAGCATCCTTGGCAGCACGAGCAGCAATACGAGCTCGTACCGTGAGAAGACACTTATCGATAATGGCCTTGGCATCGCTCGGATGAGTCTCGAGATATTCCGAAAGAGCTTCCGCTACAACAGACGAAACTGCCCCTCTCACCTCGATATTGTTGAGCTTGTCTTTTGTCTGTCCTTCGAACTGAGGGTTGGCCAGCTTAACTGAGACAACAGCAGTCAAACCTTCTTTCAAATCATCTGATGTCAGTGACCCTTCTTTTTCTTTGATAAGATTATTCTTCTTAGCATAGTCATTGAGGACACGAGTCACTGCCATCTTGAAGCCCGTCACGTGAGTTCCTCCTCCGGGGTTCAAAATATTATTAGCGAAAGAAAAAAGATGCTCCTTGAAAGAATCAGTAAACTGTAAAGAAGCTTCGATCATCATTCCATCCACTCCCTTCTCGACATAAAACGGCGTTACATTCTTGACCCCTTTCTTAC
Organism: Candidatus Moraniibacteriota bacterium; assembly: GCA_041910335.1. Taxonomy (GTDB): domain Bacteria; phylum Patescibacteriota; class Minisyncoccia; order Moranbacterales; family UBA1568; genus UBA1568. The sequence continues at coordinate 29,845 of JAYRRF010000012.1, read as the reverse complement.
GATTCAAAAACTTCACGAAAGAAACGATACCCGAATCAAAATAAAAGCCATGACGCTTGACCAGATACGCTTCTTTTTCGGTCTTCGCTTCTCGCCAGTCTTCTACTTCTACCCATACTCCCTTAGTCAAAAAAGCTTGATAACGAAGGTATTCAAGGATCTTGGTCCAAGAATACTTGATTTCTGGAAAAATGGTCGGATCAGCTTGAAAAGCAACGGTTGTTCCAGTGCGTTTTGATGAATCTACCGCTTTGACGCTCGCTACCGGTACACCTCTCTTGTATTCCTGCACATACTTCTTACCTTGGCGTTCTACGGTCACTTTTGTTTTTTCGGAAAGAGCGTTAACAACTGAAACACCTACACCATGAAGACCTCCCGATATCTTATAGCCGGTCTCTTCACCACCGAACTTTCCTCCCGCATGAAGAACGGTCATGACGGTTTCCAATGCAGACTTTTTGGTTTGAGGGTGGATGTCGACTGGAATACCACGACCATTATCAGATACCTCTATCCAATTGTCTGGCATGAGGCGCACCGTGATGTGGTTACAGTGACCCGCCATCGCTTCATCGATAGAGTTGTTGACTACTTCCCAGATGAGATGATGGAGCCCTTCAAGAGAAGTCCCTCCGATATACATACCTGGTCGCTTACGAACAGGATCAAGACCCTCAAGAACTTGAATGGATTTTGCACCGTATGCTGCTTTGTCTTCAGTTTTTTTTGCCATAACGATCGTTTTCTCTATCACTAATAATTTAAATATTGTCTGTTCCTTTTTCTTGTTTGAGTGTCCGTGCAGTAAACTCCAACAACAACACGAACGCAAAGAAAAGTAGCGCCAACCACCACACCCAGATACCTCTGTATACCAAAGCAATGTTCAAGAAAAAGAAAAGGGTGAGAAGTGTAGTTTGACGGAAGGCGCTCCCTATATACTGAGCAGCTCGTTCTTCTCCAAGTCCTTTACGGTACACGCCGATCATCCCTTCCATGACTAGACCAAGGACGAAGGCAAAGAGACTCCCAAAAAAAAGCCCTCTTCCGAGTAGGCCCGATCCTTCTGGATCTACCTTGAGAAGAACTCCCAACCACGCAGCAAAGGCCAGTAAAGTCAGTACGAACACTCCAATTTGAAAAGCACGAAGCGACATACACAAAAGGCTTTTTACAGGCATTTACTTCATCCAGAATAGCAAAAAAAACGAAAAAAGGCAACTCTTAGAAGTTACCTTTTTTGCTTTTCTAGAGCCATTTATTACCCTCGAGAAACGTACGTGCCTTTTTCGGTATTGATAATGATTTTGTCACCTGATTTCACGAAAAGTGGCGTAGTGATCTGCAGTCCAGTTTCAACTGTCACTACCTTATCCCCTCCAGAGGCAGTATCCCCCTTCAGTCCCGGCGGAGCATCCGTCACAAGAAGAGTCACCTTGGCTGGCAACTCGACCGTCAATGGTTGACCATTCCAGGTAAGGAGGGTTACTTCTGTTCCTTCTACAAGATAGTCTTTACTTGCTCCCAGTACTTTCTCATCGAGAGTCATCTGCTCATAACTTTCATTGTCCATGAACTCATAGCTTTCGCCTGTCTTATAGAGGAACTGAGCTTTTACCTTAGCGACTGTTGCCTCTTCTATCTTATCAGCACCCTGGAAAGTCTGTTCCAAGACCATTCCAGTGTTGAGATTACGGAGCTTTGTACGTAGTACTGCTCCTCCTCGACCGATCTTTGAATGAAGGTAGTCAATGACTTCGTATGGCTCATTATTGAGGACAATTTTCTTGCCACTTTTTATTTCTGTAATTCCTAACATTTTTTTAAGTAAAAATTAAAAGTTAAAAATGTAAAGTATTCTTCGACTTTAAACTTTACCCTTTAAACTTAAACCTACTTTATGACGTATGGTACAAGGGCCATAAATCGGGCTCTCTTAATTGCCTGAGCCAGATGACGCTGTTCTTTCGCGGTCAAACCATGACGCTTTGGTGGGTACATCTTTCCCTGTGAGTTCAAAAAACGACGGAGAAAGTACGCATCTTTATAATCCAGATGCTGGAGTTTTTTTGACATTGCCTGATCCATAGAAACAAAAAATTTAAAAGATAAAAATGAAAAAAATAATTTAGAAAGGGACATCTTCGATACGAATTTCCTCACTTTCGTCATCGAGGTTAATCGTAGGGATTTCTTCTTCAACAGGAGTACTTTTTGGAGCGGATGATGGAGCTACTGCTGATCTTGAAGCTCCAGCAGAGGTCCCCTGAGCGCGACTTCCGAGTTGCATCGTCTCACCAATCACTTCAGTTGTGCGTCGCTCGATACCATCCTTACCTGTGTAGGCTCGCGTCTGGAGACGACCTTCAATGAAACATTCTTGACCCTTGGTGAGGTACTGTGAGGCAATCTCTGCCTGACGTCCCCACAAGACGACATTGTGATACTCTGTTTTGTCTTGCTTCTGACCGCTCTTATCTGTCCAAAAACTGTTGGTAGCCATACTAATAGTAGCGACTGACTGCCCAGCTGGAGTGGTACGGATTTCAGGATCACGAGTGAGGCGACCAACCAGAATAACTTTGTTGACGTTCATAAACTTTTTTATTTAAGTTTATTAAATTAGATGTCGAGTTTCGTCTTCAACTGAGCGTCAATTTGCTCTGAAGAAACAGTCTTATCGCCTTCATCTTTGGTTACTGGAGCTTCTGGCATTGCCCGCATAGCACCACGGCGCTCGTAGCGACCACCCTTGGCGTCTACTTTTGGCTTCTCTACTCGTGGGATAGCCTTCAATTCTGGAAGCTCATCAGCGCGCAAAACGATGAAACGAAGAACATCCTTAGAGAGCATCAGGGCACGACTGATCTTAGTAATTGGGTGCACCTCTACTGTCTCAACATCTACCTCATCATGATCAGGAAGAGTAAAGCGTCGGGCAATGTAAGTACCACGCACTTCTTTCTTGATCTGATAAGCAAGTTTACGCTTTTCTTCAGTCTGTGGAGCTAAGAAAGTTCCACCTTCGTCGGTTACCATCTTCTCTACTGCCTCTTTGATGCGAGGAAGCTCTGCATCCTTTGTCTCTCCTACGAGATAAAAGAGTTCGTACTCTACCATAGAAATATATTCTAAAAATTAGCTTAATTAAAACAAAAACCGCTCAAACAAAGAAAAATCCTAGCCGTTGAGCGGATGTTGTTTTCCTGATCCCTTCAACAAGCTCAGGGCGGGAAAACATCGGACTTTCTTGAATGTGGACTTACTGTATCAGATATTCTTTCTTTTGGCAAGGGTAAGAATAGTCTTAAATAAGCTGCTTGTAGTTCTTTGCCCAGTAGATAATACCATTGACGTAAGGACCATAACTCGTACCCAGGTAGGCGGCAGCTGCTCGTCTATAGGCTGATTCCTTGCCATCCTTAACGCCCGGGACAGCTCCAAGCTTGAGAGCCATGGCCATGACACCATCAGTGAGATTCCACGGACTTGGAGGACGATGGCCGGTCATAGAAGCTACTTGGGACTTGTATCCTATCCAGGTATCTGGCATGAACTGTGCGACTCCCATCGCCCCACCTGTTCCCGCATACCCACTTGGGTTACAAGAGACTTTCTGCTTGCGATAATCAAGGTCAAGTTCGTCTGTGATGGTCTTAAAAGTCTTACGACGATTGATGAAGGTTTGGTATGCTCGCTTAGAGAGTTTCCCCTTCTTATAGTTCGCTTCTGCACCACTTTCTACCTGAGCATACGTACAACCGCCGACATTTTTACCCAGGTTTGTCTCCATTTTGAGGACACCAAAGAGGAATCCCTTAGGTACACCCGTCTTACTACTCGCAAAGTTGACTGCTTCCTTGATATCACCTGCGTTATAAGACTTACCAGTAAGTACTTGCAAGTCGCCCTGCAATTCAGAGAGCTCCTTCTGGAGCTTGGCTACTACAGTAGCCTGGTCCTCGAGGTCTCCTGCTGTCTCGCTTTGCTCAAGAATGAGGCCCTGCTTCTGCTTGTTCTGAACGGCAAGCAAATCTTCATGATCATCTTTTCGGTCTTCAAGACTTGCCTTCTCTTCGGTGATACGATTTTGTGCATCATCCATTTCTCGAATCAAAGCTTCTACTCTCTCTTGAGTCGTCAGAAGATTATCATGCGTTGCTAATACTGACTTCACGTCATTCTCATTCAACATCACCTCGATAAGAGGCGTGCTGCCTGAGTAGTACATCTCTTGCAAGAGAGAACGTAGTAGGTGTCGATCAAGAATCATCTGCTGTTCGAGATTTTGGACTTCTTGTTCTTTGGATTGAATAGACGACTCTGTTTCCTGAAGAAGTCTGCCTACTCGAGCAATAGAAGCCTGTGTCGCACTCAGACTTCCATTAATCTGAGCTAAGTCACTCTGGAGAAGGTTTTTTTTCTTCTCTTCTTTCTTAAGCTTAGCCTCTATCTCGTCAATGTTGTCACGAATATCTGCTTTTTCTTCCTCGGTGAGGATGACTTCATCCGCTCGGACAGTAGGCATCAGCACTACCAAAAGAAACGGCTGCATGATGACCATGAAAAGACTCAGTTGCGCTATTTTTTTGGTTTTTGTGAGAAACATAGTTCTTCCAGTATACCATACAAAAATACCCCAACGTGAGATGTTGGGGTATTTTCTCTGACCTACTTTCTTTATTACTCACTTTCAGTGCCCATATCAACGGGAGCTTCTTTAGAAAGCCTAATAATCGCTTTCTCAACTTCCTTCATCACTTTCGGATTCTCTTTGAGAAAGGCCTTCGCATTTTCTCGTCCTACCCCAAGCTTCTCTTCACCGAAAGTGTAAGAGTTACCAGACTTTTTGATAGCTTGGTAGAGAATACCTGTATCCAAGATATCACCAGCAGAAGAAATACCTTCGTTATACATGATATCAAACTCAGCAGTCTTGAACGGCGCTGCTACCTTGTTCTTTACAACCTTGACCTTGGTACGGTTACCGACAATGGCCTCCCCTTTCTTGATCTGAGCGCTGCGACGAATTTCTAGACGAACGGATGAGTAGAACTTGAGAGCCTGTCCTCCAGTAGTCGTCTCGGGATTACCAAACATCACACCGATCTTCATACGAATCTGATTGATGAAGATAACGACTACATTTGACTGAGCAATAATAGCAGTGAGTTTACGGAGAGCTTGTGACATGAGACGAGCCTGACGACCAACATGCTGATCACCCATTTCCCCTTCAATTTCAGCCTTAGGCACCAAGGCTGCGACTGAGTCTACAACAATGACATCTACCATATTCGACCGGACGAGAGTCTCAACAATATCCAATGCCTGCTCTCCGGTATCTGGCTGTGAGATAAGAAGGTCATTAATATTCACTCCGATACGCTTAGCATATTCTGGATCAAGGGCGTGCTCGGCATCGACGAAGGCAGCTACTCCGCCAGCTTTCTGAGCATTGGCGACAATATGGAGGGTGAGAGTCGTCTTACCTGAGGACTCTGGTCCGTAGATTTCGATGATGCGCCCACGCGGCACTCCACCGATACCCAAAGCCATATCAAGTGAGAGCGCGCCCGTTGGGATAGCTTCGACATCTACCTTCGGCACATCTCCAAGCTTCATCATCATCCCCTCCCCGTACTTTTCCTGAATCACATCAAGGACGCTGTCAATTTTATTTTTTTCGGTCGCACTCTTTTTTGCTGTTTCCTTTTTTGCCTTCGCCATAAATATATTGATTAACTCTTTTGTTTAATAAAGTTACATATTACAGTAAACATTTATTATTCTACTCTAGTCGGTTTTTCTTGTCTACCATCTTTGGTAAAAACAGCTTCTTTAACAGGTTTTTCGGTTTCTCCAAGATATGTTTCTTCGCCATTTTCACGCTTAATCTTCACTACCTTGCCATTACTCGCAGTGACAAGAATTTCGCTCTTGGCTTCTACTTTTTTACTGGTACCAAGTTCCATCGGGCCATTCTGAATGATTGTTCCGTCAGCAGTGATAGTCACATCCACCTGCTTTTCTGCCTTCACTTCAACAAAAAAATTATTATCTTCTCTGGCCTTCTCTTGGAGTTCTTCTGAGGTAGGACTCGCCTCCTCTGGAAAACGTGACTCGACTGAAAGCGTTTCTGTTTTTGATTTTTCAAAACGATTGATGGCTACTACCGTGACGGTGTTCACCCCTGGCTGAAGCGTCAACTTTTCACTGAATTCTCCTTCACTTCCGACAAAGCTTGCTTCTCCGTTGACTGACACTCGGGCACCCTTTTCGGTCTTACCTCGCAAAGTCACTTCACTTGATTCACTGATAAAGCCACTTACTGGCTCGAGAATGACCAACTCTGGCTCAGCGGCAAACTGAGAAAATTCCTTGTAGAGATACACAAAAGCTCCTCCCAACAGTAGTACCACTGCCGTCAGCGTTACCGCTCGAGAAGTGATCACGAAAGAAGTAGTCGGCAAACTAAAAGACTGCGTCTTTACTTCTTTGACATTGCCGAGGTTGCTCTGGATATTGCGCTCTCTTTCGTAAAGTTTGATGAGAGCGCTCTCGTCTACACCAAGAAATCTCGCATAGTTACGGAGAAATCCTCTGACATAGACATCTGCTGGAAGCTTCTCATATTCTCCACTTTCTAGTAACTCTAGATAGCGAACTCGAATACGTGTAGAGCGCGCTACCTCAGTCAGCGGCACATGCATGTCTCCTCGTAGTTTTCGGAGCTTCTCTCCGAGTGTCAGTGACTGTATTTTCTTTCTCGTGAAACTCGATTCTGTCATAGATATCTTCTTATCAGTCGTTTTTAGACTTGCCATTTTTCTCTGTCCGCCTGCTCGCGAAGATGGTCATCTCCATATTTACTTTCATCGTCATCCTCTGATGCTGCCTGACTGGCTTTGCCAACAAGCACTTGTTTCTTGCCATCTACTATGCCAACCACGCCGTTCTCTTCAAGCAGGTTCATCAAGCGAGCTGCCTTTGGATATCCGATACCCAGCACCGTCTGTAGTGATGTAGTCGAGGCCTTGCCAGAGCCAATAATGACCTCTTTGGCTCGTACATACATATCATCTTGTTCGGCACCATTATCTACAGCATTGAGGGCTTGCATTAGTGGATCATTTTCATCTGCATCACCAAAAACATCCTCATCGTCATCATCTCCCATATCGCTCTTCTGCTGACGCAAGAAGTTGGTGACTCGTTTGACCTCATCATCTGAGACGAAAACTCCTTGAAGACGCTTGAGTTCTGTGCCATCAGAAGAAGAGTACAGCATATCACCATTCCCTAGGAGCTTCTCTGCTCCACCGCTATCGAGAATCGTACGAGAATCTATCTGTGTCGTCACCTGGAAAGCAATACGTGTTGGGATATTAGCTTTGATAAGTCCGGTCAACACCTCGACACTCGGACGCTGGGTAGCAAGAATGAGGTGAATACCGATTGCTCGTGACATCTGAGCAAGACGAATAATAAGCGCCTCAACCTCTTTTCCATGAGCCGACATCAGGTCAGCCATTTCATCAATGACGATGACAATGTATGGAAGGTTTTCCATCGCTTCTTCACGAATCTCATTGGTCTCTAGATTGACTCGGGTAATGGTCTCTCCCTGACTCTGCTTTTCATGATAGGTCTTGAGGTCACGCACTTTAGCTTCTTCAAGAGTTTTGTAACGTCTTTCCATTTCAGCTACCGCCCACTTGAGCACATTGACCACTTTCTTGTTCTCCACAATAACTTCGGTCTTGAGATGAGGTATGCCTTTATAGGCTGAGAGCTCCACTCGCTTGGGATCAACCAAAATGAGCTTCAAATCCTCTGGGGAATTCTGATACAGAAGGGAAAGAAGCAATGTATTGATACAGACAGATTTTCCGGAACCAGTTCGTCCAGCGATAAGAAGATGAGGCATCTTACGGAGGTCTGCCATCAGATTCTTACCCGTCACATCTTGTCCAAGTGCGAGCATGAGATTCGATGGGCGGTCACGAAACTCTTTCATCTCGATGAGATTCCGCATGCGCACCTTAGCAGTTTGTTTGTTGGGGACCTCGATACCGATGAGTGACTTCCCGGGAATAGGTGCTTCAATACGAATTGGATGCTTAGCCAAAGCCAGAGCAAGATCATTATTAAGTGTCGTAATGCGTGAGATTTTGACACCCAAAGCAGGCGCAAAAGTATATTGTGTCACTGTCGGACCTTCCTTCACTTCTCCTGGTGTTACATCAATTCCGAAGTACTTAAGGGTATTTTGAATAATACTCTTATTGTGCTCTATATCCCCCCCTACAGCTTTTTCACCACTGGACTCCAAGAGATCCTTCTCTGGTAGCCTCCAAGCATAACGTGATCGGCGGCGGCGTTTTTTGACGACCGGAGCAGGCTCTTCTTCATCATCTTCTTCATCGTCTTCTTCCTCAATCACTTCATCGGGCAGCTCTGCATCATCTTCATCCACAAACTCAAAGTTCATGATGTTGTGCTCTTCGAGCGGATCTGGCTCTTGCGCTTCTTCCTCGTCCTCCCCCTCTTCTTCAACTCCCTCTTCTTCTATTTCTTCCGCTTCCCCGACTTCTTCATTTTTCTGTTTCTGCAGAAGCCCTCTCGAACGTAACCATATCCCCTCGAAAAAACCAATCAAAGAAACATTAAACGTCATGATAAAACCAGCGACCAAAAAAGCCAGGAGTAAAATCACTCCAGCCATTTTACCGGCCAGCACGAAAAACCCAGCTGCTACAGCATAGCCAAAGTAGCCTCCACCTTCACCAGCCTCTGCTACCTTCATGTATGCCTTCGTATCATCTCCCATGAAGATATGAATAAGACCCAAGAGTGTCAGATAGATGACCACCATGCCGATGTATTTGACTACATCACCAGTGGTAGTGGTCTTACGTGTGAGCATCATCCCAGCCAAGCTAAAGAGGAGGATAGGAAGAAGCCATTTCCCGTAACCAAACATTGAACCAATCCCCATGTCTATCCAATGACCAATAAGTCCTGCCGCATCGAAAAACCCGAGCACAGAAAGAAGCCCAAAGGTAATCAGAAATACTAATAGTAAGCTCTTCTTTGCATCTGCATGAAGAATACTCGAAAGAGTCGACGTCTCTTCTTCGGCTACCTCCTCTTCTTTCTTTTTTGACTCTTTTTTCTTTTTGGCCATACCCAAACTTACGGTTTTATATGTTATGAAACGCCCGACGCGAATACATAGAGTATATCACCCAATAGCCGACAAAAAAAGCCCTCTTGTGAGGGCTTTTTCATTGAGTTTACATTATTTTGGTGGCTCTAGCTTGTTGATTTCTTCGGTGGTCATACCATCAACTTCACCAGTAGTCCCAGAAAGAATCTGTCGCTCTTGTTCTGGTGTGTATTGCGCCTCGGGACTTTCTATCACTGCATCTTCAGCACTCCCCTCACGTGAGGTAATAGTCACATCATCGGGATTTGGAAGTGCGTCTGGCTCATCTACTTCATAGGTATCAGAAGAGCTTACATATTTGAATACCTCTTCCTGAGGGTTACTTTCTTTTGTTGGAGCTTTTTCGGCAGGACTACAGGCTGCCAGAGCAGCGGCGGCAGCTAAACCAAATTCTTTTTTTCCAAACATAGTTTTTATTTTTATTAGTTAAGAAAAAACGGATTCCTCCACAAAAGAAGCACCCGTTTTTACTATTACCTTTTAAGTATAGCACAAAAAAAGCCCCTTTGCAAGGGCTTTTTTAGTAGAAAGTTTGCTGAGAGAGAAACTACTCAACTACTTCTTCAGTTACTTCCGCGGAAGCAACTTCTTGTTCTCCATCAAGTCCACGATAGCCGGTACCGGCTGGGATAAGACGTCCAATGATGACGTTTTCCTTGAGACCACGGAGGCGATCTTCTTTACCAGCAATAGAGGCATTGATGAGTACGCGAGCAGTCTCCATAAATGAAGCTGATGAGAGGAATGACTCTGTAGAGAGAGCTACCTTGGTGATACCCAAGACCATCGCTTCACCAGTTGCCTCACGACCACCGGCGTTACGAGCTTCTTCGTTGGCTTCTTCGAACTGATCACGTTCGACGACATCTCCCGGAAGGAGCATCGTCGTACCAGGATCAACGATCTTGAAGCGAGACATCATCTGACGAATAATCACTTCGATATGCTTGTCATTGATACCTTCACCCTGTGAAGCATAGATTTCCTGAATCTCACGGATGATATAGCGGTGTACCGCTTCCTGACCCATCACAGCGTAGAGCTTCTTCAGGTCAATGTGACCCTCAGAAAGAACAGACCCTACACCAACCAAGTCATTTTGCTTGACCTTCAAAGTTCCATTGGCTGGGACGGTGTACTCGTACGCCTGCTTGTCATTGCCACGGACCAAAATCTTGATAGCCTTCACGTCCTTATCAATCTTTTCTACCTGACCGTCAACATCACAAAGAATAGCTTCTGTCTTTGGGTTACGGGCTTCGAAGATTTCTTCCACACGAGGGAGACCCTGGGTAATATCTGATCCGGCCACACCACCGATGTGGAAGGTACGCATAGTAAGCTGTGTACCTGGCTCACCAATAGCCTGTGCAGCCACGACTCCAACAGAAGCACCGAGTTGTACCAAAGCACTACGGCCAAGGTCAATACCATAACACATCTGACAGACTCCGCGACGTGAACGACAGCTGACCAAGCTACGAATCTTTACAGCTGGGATACCAGCCTCTTCTACGAGTTTGGCTTCCGCTTTATTCACCAGAGTATTCTTCTTAACGAGTACTTCCTTCGTCTCTGGGTGCTTGATAGCATCAATGACAACACGACCTTCGACACGGCTTGCGAAGCTAATACCCACCTTCTCGGAATCTTCACGGTAAAGGAATGTTCCTTCTGTATCACCACAGTCTGTATCACGGACAATGATATCCTGAGATACATCTACCAAACGACGAGTGAGATATCCAGCGGTAGCGGTACGAAGGGCAGTATCAGCCATACCCTTACGAGCACCGTGAGTAGAGATGAAGTATTCCAACACATTGAAACCTTCTTTGAAAGAGCTCTTGACTGGAAGTTCGATAGTTTCACCTGTTGGCCCAGCCATCAGACCCTTCATACCAGTCATCTGTACGACCACTGATTCAGAACCACGAGCCTTAGAGTAGACCATAGCGTGAACTGGACCTTCTTTGTTGATGGCATTACGCACAGCATCAGTGATCTGATTCTTGGCGTCATTCCAGATTTCGATGACGCGGTTACGGCGCTCTTCTCCAGTCAGAAGACCCATGTTGTACTGGTCATGAATTTCTTTGACCTTACCTTCAGCTACTGAGATGAGTTCTTTCTTTTCGGTTGGAACGATAAGATCATTCATTCCCCAGCTAATACCTGAGCGAGAGACTGACTTGAACGTGAGGTCCTTGAGACGGTCAGCAAAGATAGCTGCCTTCTCTTGTCCCATGGTTTCGAGGATACGAGACATCAAGACCTTGAGTTCTTTCTTGGTCATTTCTTCGTTGACGTACTGGAGCTCTTCCGGAAGGATGTCATTCAACATAGCCCGTCCAACAGAGGTCTCGATAACCTGGCCATTCCAAAGCAATTTGACAGCCACGTTGATGTCGACGTATCCATTCTGGAAAGCCAAGATAGCTTCGTTGATAGATGAGAAGATTTTTCCTTTTCCTTTCCCTTCTGGCTTGATGTGAGTGAGGTAGTACCCACCGAGCACCATATCCAAACGAGCGGAAACGATAGGATCTCCAGAAGCAGGCTTGAGTAAGTTCTTAGAAGAGAGCATGATGTTGGCACTTTCCTGACGAGCCTGGTCAGTCAATGGAACGTGTACCGCCATCTGGTCACCATCGAAGTCAGCGTTGAACGCTTCACACACCATCGGGTGAAGACGGATAGCCTTACCTTCGATAAGGACTGGCTGGAAAGCCTGGATAGAGAGACGGTGAAGAGTCGGTGCGCGGTTCAAGAGCACGTAGTGATGCTCGATGATCTGATCAAGGATTTCGTACGCCTCTTCAGTTTCAGCATCTACCATTCGTCCAGCCGTACGCACGTTGTGAGCGTACTCTTTTTCGATGAGCTTGTTGATGATAAACGGCTTAAAGAGCTCAAGAGCCATCTTCTTTGGCAAACCACATTGATGAAGCTTGAGACTTGGTCCAACAACAATAACTGAACGACCAGAGTAGTCCACACGCTTACCGAGGAGGTTCTGACGGAAACGTCCCTGCTTACCCTTCAAGGCATCAGCGAGTGAGCGGAGAGCTCGACGCTGACCAGTAGAGGCAGCGGTAGAAGCCTGTCCACGACGGGCACTGTTGTCAAAGAGAGCGTCGACGGCTTCCTGGAGCATTCTCTTTTCGTTACGGGTGATCACTTCAGGAGCACCGATAGCCTGCAACTTCTTCAAACGATTATTACGGTTGATGATACGGCGATACAGGTCGTTTAAGTCAGAGGTAGCAAAACGTCCACCATCAAGAGCTACCATTGGGCGAAGATCTGGTGGAATAACCGGCAATACGGTCGGCAACATCCATTCGAAGTTCAATTCTGCCTTTTGGAAACCTTGGTACACCTTCAGACGCTGCAAGAGCTTCTTCTGGTCAACGTTTTCATTAGACTCAAGCTCTGCACGAAGTTCCTGGAGTTTCTCATCGATATTGATAGTCTCGAGGATCTTACGGATAGCTTCAGCGCCGATACCGGCAGTGAAGACCTGTCCGAAACGACTAGAGAGATTGAAGTATTCGATTTCAGAAACGATTTGGTATGGACGAAGGTTTTTGATTTCATCCTTGGTCGCCTTGTACTGATCTTTAAGTTCATCCAAGCGAGCCTCAAGCATCTTCTCATTCTTTTCCCCTGCTTTCAGTTCTTTCTGCTTGGCCTTGTATTCTTTCTCAAGACTATCAAGTGTCTGCTCTTTCAACTTCTCATTGACATCCATGATGATGTAAGAAGAGAAGTAAATGACACGCTCCAAGTCTTGCGGTGAAATACCAAGAACAAGACCGATCTTTGAAGGTACTCCACGAAGGTACCAGATATGTGATACCGGAGTAGCCAACTTGATGTGACCCATACGTTCACGGCGAACAATAGCGCGTGTCACTTCGACACCACACTTGTCACAGACGATACCGTTGTAGCGAATACGCTTGTACTTACCACAGTAGCACTCCCAGTCCTTAGAAGGACCGAAGATTTTCTCACAGAAAAGTCCATCTGGTTCGTAACGCTGGGTACGGTAGTTGATGGTTTCTGGTTTGCTGATTTCACCATGTGACCACTCGAGAATCTGGTCAGGGCTAGCGAGAGTGAGTCGCACGCTGTCGAAATCACTCACTTTCGTTATGTTTTCCATAGGATTGCTCATACGTTTGTTTCGTTAGTGTAGTGATTTAAACAGTATCTGGCTCATCCTCTGATACATCTACCGTCTTTACTCCCTTGAGTTCAACGTTGAGGCAGAGGCCCTTGAGTTCATTGACGAGCACGTGGAATGAAGCTGGAAGATTTGGACTCTTGATAGCTTCACCCTTGATGATAGACTCGTATGCTTTCGAGCGACCCAAGACGTCATCACTCTTGATCGTAAGCATTTCCTGCAGGGTGTGGGCCGCACCGTATCCTTCCAATGCCCACACTTCCATTTCTCCGAAGCGCTGTCCACCGAACTGAGCCTTACCACCGAGCGGCTGCTGGGTAATGAGAGAGTACGGTCCGATAGAACGCATGTGAATCTTGTCGTCGATAAGGTGATTGAGCTTCAAGATATACATCACTCCTACCGTAGACTCATTGTCATAGGCTTCACCAGTCTTGCCGTTGACGAGACGCATCTTACCGTGTTCAGGAAGACCTGCTTCACGCAACTGAGCCTTGATATCCGCTTCAGACACACCGTCCAAAGAAGAACTAGCCACCTTGTAACCAAGGTTCTTCGCAGCCCATCCAAGATGAGTCTCCAAAATCTGTCCGATGTTCATACGTGAGGCAACACCGAGTGGGTTCAAAATCACGTCTACTGGTGTTCCATCTGGTAGATATGGCATGTCTTCGACTGACGCGATTTTAGAGATAACACCTTTGTTTCCGTGACGACCAGCCAACTTATCGCCGACACTGATCTTACGCATGTTGGCGACTGATACCTGAATCTGCTGGAAGACGCCCATTGGAAGTTTGTCACCACGTTCACGTGAAAAGATTTTGACATCTACTACTTTACCGCGCTCACCATGAGGCAGGTACATAGAAGAGTCTTTGACGTCACGGGATTTTTCACCAAAGATAACACGGAGCAACCGTTCTTCAGCAGTGAGGTCACCCTCTCCCTTCGGAGTGATTTTTCCGACCATGATATCACCAGAGGCAATCTCTGCTCCAATGCGGATGATACCGTTCTCATCGAGATTCTTCAGACGATCTTCACCGATATTCGGGATGTCACGAGTGATGACCTCCGGTCCAAGCTTAGTATCACGGACGTCGAGCGAGAAGTCCTCAATATGGATAGAACTCCAACGATCAGTCTGTACGATACGCTCTGAAACAATGATGGCATCTTCGTAGTTGTATCCATCCCATGGAGCGAAAGCTACGACCATGTTCTGTCCAAGAGCGAGCTCTCCATGATCGGTAGAAGCACCGTCAGCCAGCAAATCTCCCTGTTTGACTTTCTGACCCTTCGTGACACGAGGGACCTGGTTCATACTGGTAAACGCGTTTGATTTTTCGAAAGTCTGTAGGATGTATTCGTAGTCTTTGAATTCTTTCTTAGAGCCAGCTGGAGCCTTGGTACGAAGGACGATATGACCTCCATCTACTTCTACAACTTCTCCATCAGCATCAGCCAAGACGACTTGTCCTGAATCGCGAGCGGCCTTGTCTTCGATCCCTGTTCCCACAATCGGTGACTCAGGTACGACACAAGAAACAGCCTGACGTTGCATGTTAGAACCCATCAAAGCACGGTTGGCATCATCATGTTCCAAGAAAGGAATAAGGGCAGTTGCTATAGAGATACACTGCTTCACAGAAACATCCATGAAGTCGAGAGCGGCCGCATCAATCGTCTCTGGGTGACCCTTCACACGAGCTTCCACGAGTGCACCAACAAAGTTGCGGTGCTCATCGAGCTCTACTCCAGCGTGAGCGATGATTTTACGGTCTTCAACGATAGCATTGAGGTATTCGATATCAAGCGTAACGAATGGCTTTACGGCCACCACCTCTCCCTTGAGTTTGTCAGCTACTTTTTTGGCAGTTGCTGCAGATAATTTTTCACCAGCCTTAGCAACACCACTCACTCCTTCGACGAGCATTCGATTCTCAAGCTCTTCTGCCGTTGCTTTGACTTCGTGTTTGACAATCAAGTAAGGAGTCTCCAAGAAACCGTACTCGTTGACACGAGCATAGCTTGCGAGGTGGCCGACGAGACCGATGTTTGGACCTTCTGGAGTTTCAATCGGACAAATTCTTCCATAGTGAGAGTGGTGAACATCACGCACTTCGAAACCAGCGCGTTCACGAGTAAGTCCACCAGGACCCATCGCAGACAAACGGCGCTTGTGTTCCAACTCAGCCAGTGGATTCACCTGGTCCATGAACTGTGACAATTGTGAACTTGAGAAAAACTCCTTCACTGAAGCAGCAACTGGACGAGGATTGATGAGTTGACCTGGTACGACTGTTTCTGGGTCACAGGTACTCATACGATCCTTGATGTTACGGACCATGCGGTAAAGACCCACACGGAGTTTGTTCTGAATCAATTCACCCACAGCACGGACACGACGGTTACCGAGATGATCGATATCATCTGCACGTCCTTCTGGATCATTCATCAGACGAATGACTTCACTCACGATGAGTACAAGGTCATCGGTGTTCAAAATACGGTTTTCTTCGACATCAGCTCGCTCGACATTCAAGCGTTGATTCAAACGGTAACGTCCTACTGAACCGAAGTCATAACGCTCGAAGTTGAAGAACATAGCGTCAATCATTTGCTTGGCGTTATCTTCTGTCGCGAGGTCTCCTGGACGAAGACGCTTATAGACTTCTCGATAGGCCTCACCCTGATTGGTAGTAGTGTCTTTAAGAAGAGTGTTCTCGATGAACTTTACAGCACCAGTATCGATATCTTCGAAAGCTTTACGCATGGCTTTTTCATCAAAACCAAAAGCGCGGAAAAGAGTAGTGACAGGAAGCTTACGCTTACGATCAATCTTAACTGAAATAACACCATCAACATCTGTCTCTACTTCCAACCAAGCACCGCGGTTTGGAATGATTTTCGCTCCGAAAAGCTTCTTACCCTTTGAATACTCCATTGTAAAGAACACTCCTGGAGAGCGAATGAGCTGACTAACAACGACACGCTCTACACCATTGATGATGAACGTACCTCTTTCTGTCATTAATGGGAATTCGCCAAGATAGATTTCTTGCTCTTTGACCTCTCCGGTCTTTTTCATGACGAGCTGAGCCTTAGCACGCAAAGGAGCCTCATAAGAGATATTCTTATTCTTTGCCGTGAGTGCGCTGTACTTTGGTTCATCAAGATAGTAGTCGACAATAGAAAGCTCAAGATCTTTCCCAGTGAAGTCAGCTACTGGGTTAATTTCGTCAAAAAGCTCTTTAAGAGCCTTGTCCCAAAACCACTTATATGAATCTTTCTGTACCTCAATGAGGTCCGGCAAAGAAACAGTGATACGATTATTGAAAAATCGTCGCTTAGCAAGAGAAGAATCCTTACTGAAGCTGTCTTTTACTCGAAGAGCTTTCTTGGCTTGAGACATAAAAAAGCGCTCACATTGGTGCTCCTTGTCTCGAGGCGAGAGACAAGTAGGGTCTGTGAGATTAATTGGATGATTATTAAGACTGACTTGGAGCGGCTGATCGCACCATCTGCTTTGAAACTTACGGGCCGAATAAATGTACTCGCGACTGTCTGATTTACTCGGACCTTTTGAGAAAAGTAAATCACTTTACAAAACAAGTCTTGAGAGTATAGCAACTTGTCAAATAAATGTCAAATGGAAACCAAAACAGAGCTTCGGGGAAGCTTTTTTTATAAAAATCCTTCTTTAAGTTGAAGAAGTGCTCATGTTTTGTTTTTCTTTTCAATCAGTACAAAGGACCAAAAAACATTTCTGATTGATAAGAGCATTATAGCGTATCCAGAGAAAGGAGCAACTCTTTTTTATCCACCACTTTCTGTGGCTTTGCGAGCGAAAAGAAATGTTCTCTGCACCGTCTCTGCAATACGTCTCGAGGTAAAGTTGTCTTTCGTTTCTCCATCAATGAGGAACTCCTCAATCTCTCCTGATTTCACACCACTTTCATTAAGGATGTTCTTCAGTGCTTTAAGAAGTTGCTTCCCCATATCTCGCTCCTCTGGCCAGGATTGTTCCATTATCAGTGTTTCTCCTTTTTGGAGTTTGAGAGTGGAAACATCATTATTCACGGTCAATTTTAGGTGGTAGGTTGTAGGTTGTAGGTTGTAGGTTGTAGAGTTCATAACTTATTCCACTTAAAATTCCATGGGTCAGTTTTGCGACCAGGCGCAATATCGTCATGCCCTACGACATACTTTACAGCATAGTTACCCTTGAGATAGCCTATTAAGTCACTCACTGCTTGATACTGAGCCTCTGTGTATTCATCGTCTTTGGTATTTAAGATCTCCACTCCGATAGAAAAGTCATTCACGTTCTTACGTCCATCTTTCATCTCGCTTTCTCCGGCATGATAAGCAATATCTTTATCCGCTACGAGCCGGTAGACAGTACCATCCCGTGCCACCATATAGTGGGGTGCTACACCATAGCTTTTCCACAGGGTTATCACTGCACTGACACTATAGGGATCACCACTTGGACTATACGATGAGTGCAGTACGATAGTATCTATTTTTCGACCACTCGCACTCTCGTGGCCGAAAGAAACAAGATTGTTTTTGATAGTGAACTTCTTTGGCGACTTTGTATCTGTTGTTTTGTCCTGTGAAATCTCTTTCTTTTCTGTATCGGTCTGAGCTTCTGAGAACTCAGAAGGAATATTAATTGACTCAGTATCTGCTGTCTTTGTTTCTCGTTGCTGACCTTCCTCGGAAGTGGCCTTCGGCTTCTCAGAGACTTCTACTGCTTTTATAACTGGCGCATTCTCGAATGTAGTCTGCTGCTTAGCTTTGCTCACATACCAAAAACCACCTGCCAAAACAACGCCTATTCCTCCTACTGCTAATATTAAGCCTTTCTTCATACCTTTAGTATAGCAAAAGCCCCTCAGAATTTCCGAGAGGCTCCCTCATTCATTATAAGAGCTATGAGCTTGTACCTATCAGCTATCCTGTCTATTTCTTCTTTTTTCCACCAGAAGAAATCAGAGCCGTAGCTACAGCACCAAGAGCTGCACCAATACCAGCGGCAATGAGAGCGGCTTTTTCTGGATTTTTCTTGGCAAACGTCTCTGCTTTTTTGAGAGTAGCCTCTACATCTTTCTTCATCTTCGCAAGCTCTTTTTCTGCTTGAGCCTTGTTCTTTTCTACCTCACTGAGGATTTTCTTGCCAGCACTGGCGACTGCCTTTTTGTCGAGCATATCTTTTTGTTATTTGATTATTATTTCTCCTACCTCTTTTTGCCTGGCAGCAAATGCCACACCAAAGCAATCAAAAGAATAGTCAGTCCGATAATGATTTCCCCTAACCCATCTCTTCCCAATGTTTCATTCACAAGGCGCGCAAGCCCAACCAGAACGAACATAACGCCAGCAAATGCTGTCCCAATCAGAAGTACAATAGTAATCCAGCCCTTGAGGTACTCCTCAGTATTGTTCTGTAATTCACTGAGCGAATTCATGACAAAACTCTCCACCTTAGAGACTAGGGGCGCAATAAGGAGGGTAGAAAAAAGAGCGCCTAGCGCTCCAAATCCACTCTCTTCAGTTTTTGAGGTCTTTTTGGAAGCCATATTTCTTCTCTATAGTCCTATGATAGCACAAAAAAGACCCTTTTGCAAGGGTCTTTTCTTACATTATGATGTACTCCCTTTCTACACTACGCAGCTGGCTCCGGAGTAGCAGCTGGAGCTTCGATAACTGCCTCTTGCGGCTCAACTGACGGAGCGGTTTCGCTTACCGTTTCTTTGATACCACCTTTTTCTTTCTTGAGGTATTCATACATCATGGTCGTAGCGATCATAGAGACTGGGATGGTAACAAGGAGACCTACTAAGAGAAGCAATGCTCCCACTATATTGAGCAAAATGAGAGCAAGTGAAAAGACAAACAGATCCCAGCGACGCCCCTCAGTCAAACGTGATGCTTCAGCAAGAGCCTCTTTCCAGCCCAACTTCTGATCAACAAAAATATATGGCAGAAACATGAAGCGAACAGCGACATAAATACCAGGAATGACAAGAAGGATCATACCAACAACAATCATAATTCCGTATATAATCTGCCCCAAAAGCGCTTGAGGAAAAATTTCTTTCTGACCAAAAATTTCCTTAATATCACCTTCTTTACCAGTGCGTACCAATACCAAAAGAAGGGCTACTGCTCCCAACTCTACAAATATCCTCACCAAAGTATCAATAAGAGAGATAATGACACTTCCTTCGCGAGGCGTAATGATACCGAAGACAATGCTGATGACTGCCATGACGCCTAGGATCATCCATGTGAAAAAGATGTGCTCCTTCCACAATGTGTAGGCTTGTTTGATAGTGCCTGATATTGAAAAGTTCATAAGAAAATTTCTAGAAACAATTTAGAGAAAGCGTCTACTTTCTGCCCCCAGTATACGTCTAGAAAATGCCTTTGTAAAGCGTTGTAAATAGCAGACTGGTCTGCTAAACTGGTGAGGTATTATTCTCTAATTTATATCTATAACATGAACTCTCTTTCAAAAGGGAAGAAGGTAGCTCTTGGGGTAGTTATTCTTCTCATCATTGCTCTAATCGGCGCCTTTTTTTACGCCAAAAACAACAAAACAGAATTCGCAGCTGGAGGACTTAGTCTCTTCCAAAAAGTCTCCAAGCTTCTCCCTCTCTCACCAGATACCAAGAAGGAAATAGAAGTCGTTGATAAGCTCGTGCAAGAAATGACCAAGAAAGACGGGGTTACTCGCACCTACATGGTCATGCTTCAGAATAACTATGAGCTTCGTCCAGGCGGAGGCTTCTTAGGTCAATATGCTGTCGTTAAGGTCAAAGATGGCGCCGTCATTTCTCAAACCTTCGAAGATGCCAACCTCCTTGACCAGCGTATCAATGCCAAGGTCACTCCTCCCTACCCGCTGACTCGTAAGATGCAGATCAAAAAATGGAAGTTCCGTGACTCCAACTTTTCTCCAGACTTCCCAACTAACGTAGAGAAGGCTGAGTACTTTTACCGTATGGCTGGTGGACATGAAAAGTTCGATGGTGTTGTCGCGGTCAATACCAACGTCTTCAACCATATCCTTGAGCTGACCGGCCCTATCACCCCTACTGGCTACAACACGACATTCAATAGCGAAGATGGTGCCCTCAAACTCGAAGAAGTAGTTGAGAAGAACTATCTCGGTGAAGATGTTGCCGCCGCTGCCAAACAAAACCGCAAAGCCATCATGAAGGCTCTGACCAATGACATGGTAAGCAAGCTCACGAGCCTCAACAACATTCCGAAAGTAGCAGAGCTTGGCCTCGCAGAACTCCGCAATAAGAACATTATGCTGAGCTTCAAGGACGCCAATACTCAATCACTCGTCGAGAGTGTCAACTGGGCCGGTGAAGTTAACCAAGATTGGAAAGGTGATTATCTCATGTTCGTTGATGCCAATCTCGGCGCACTGAAGACTGACTACTTTGTCAAAAGAAGAATTGACTACACAGTAGACTTCACTGGCGAAAAACCCTTCGCGACTGCTGTCTACATCTACAACAACACTGCTCCCGCGGGTGATTGGCGTACCAGTGACTATCACACCTATGTGCGCGCCTACGTACCGCTTGGCTCTACCTACAAAGAACGTTTCATGATCAATGCGGTCGCTCCTGGCGAGGACCTTGGTCATACCTTCATCGGTGGCTACGTCGACGCTGAGATTGGTCAGGGTGATGTCACTACGACACTCAAGTACGAACTCCCTGACACTATCAAGGCTGATAATTATAGCCTCATGATTCAGAAGCAATCCGGCATTGGTACGCTCCCGGTCCATATCAAAGTCATCACCAAAGAAAAGACTTTCGAACAGTCAGCTGATATCATCCACGATACCACCTTCCAATTCCAAGAAACTGAAGAAAAGAAATAATCCTTTACTCCTATGTCAGAACAACTCCAAAACAAACGTCATACTCTTGCTCATCTCCTTGCTGCAGCGGTTATCGAGCTCTACCCTGGTACCAAGCGCGCCATTGGCCCAGCTATCGACAATGGCTTTTACTTCGACTTTGATTTTGAGACACCTATTACTGAGGCTGATCTTCTTAAGATAGAAGCTCGCATGCGAGAACTTCTCCCTACCTGGACTGATACCACTCTCCATATGCTCTCCAAAGACAAAGCCTTGGCAGAATACCCAGGGAACCCATTCAAAGCCGAGCTTATCGAGGAGTTCGCCCCGAACAACGAAGAGCTCTCCTTCTACAAAAACGGCAACTACTGGGATCTCTGCAAAGGCGGTCATGCCGATAAGCCGAGCGAAGAAATTGCTAGCGATGCTTTTGCTCTTACCAAAATAGCGGGTGCCTATTGGCGAGGAAGTGAGACAAACCCGATGCTTACTCGTATCTACGGTGTTGCTTTTGATACCAAAGAAGAGCTCGTAGCTTATCAAGAAGCTCTCGAGGAAGCCAAGAAACGTGACCATCGCAAGCTTGGTGCTGAGCTTGATCTTTTTACCTTCGATGAAGAAATTGGCAAAGGTCTTCCTCTTTGGCTCCCGAAAGGGAATATCATCAAGGAAGAGCTCGAGAACTGGGCCAAGGAAACTGAGACCAAATGGGGCTACCAACGTGTGACCACGCCTATTATTACCAAAGAGCAACTCTTCTATACCTCTGGTCATCTCCCTCTCTACAAAGACAGCATGTACGCTCCTCTCCAGATTGAAGACGAAAACTACTACATCAAGCCGATGAACTGCCCGATGCATCACAAGGTCTTTGCTGCTCGCCCCCGAAGCTATCGCGAACTTCCTCTCCGTATTGCTGAGTACGGCTGGTGTCATCGCTACGAAGATTCTGGTAGTCTTTTTGGGCTGATGCGTGTCCGTGGTATGCAGATGAATGATGCTCACTTGTACGTCAAAGAGGAGGCGGCTATTGAGGAATTCATTCAAGTCATCAAGCTCCACGAGTACTACTACCAAGCGCTCGGTATCACTCACTACGAAATGGAGCTTGCTCTTCGTGATCCAGCCAACATGGACAAGTACCATGGTGATGAAGAAGACTGGAAGAAGGCAGAGACTATGACCATAGAAGCGATGGAGCGCTCCGGTGTTCCTTACAAGATAGTGCATGAAGGTGCTGCTTTCTATGGACCCAAGATGGACTTCCAGATCTATTCTTCTATTGGCCGTAGCTTCACTGCTTCCACCAACCAACTCGACCTCTACATGGGCAAGAAATTTGCGCTGACCTACATCGACAATGATGGTCAGCCTAAGACCCCTGCTATTATTCACCGCGCCCCCCTTGGTACCCATGAGCGTTTCATTGGATTCCTTATCGAGCACTTTGCAGGTGCTTTCCCACTTTGGCTTTCACCGGTCCAGATTACACTTCTTCCTGTCAGCGAGAAATTCATAGAAGCGACCAATACTTTTGAGAAAATCCTCCGTGACAACAACCTCCGTGTCGAAGTAGACGCTACTCATGAATCTCTTGGCAAGCGCATCCGAGCTGCCAAGACTATGAAGACTCCTTACATCCTCGTCATCGGTGAAAAAGAATCGAACGGTGAACCCCTTACCCTCGAAGGCCGCAGTGATGAAAAAGTGAGCTTTCAGAATATTCATGAGGCTGTTGACTTTCTCCTGAAGAAAATCAGAAACAAAGAACTCTAAAGAAAAATCCCACGGCTGGGGGATTTTTTATTTCGTCTCCTTATCTGCGAGCTTCTTCGCTAAAGCATAGAGAGCATCGCTTGAGTCTTCTTTGGTAGTATTATTCTTGATCTCATAACCACATCGTACACATCTATGTGTGATACGGTAGCTCTCCCCTTTCATCTCCAGAGCAACAGGTTCCATCAACCCCTGACACTCCTCGAGTCTATCCCCAGGAAAAATATCGACGTGCTTACTCATGAGGCACGCAGGACAATGATTAGTATACCCTGTTCCTTTTACAGCCGTTCCACATGACTCACACACAAAGTCTTCTTTTTTACGTTGAAATTGTTTGACCATATTGTTAGTTAGTATCCTTGTTTTCCGAGGAACATATTAATGGTGTCTTCATCCTGACAGCTATACTTACGACTGGCTGAATAAAAGCGACTCTTTGGGCCACTACAACCCCCGTTATCTTCATGTAACGTCGCGAGCATCGGCATGAGAAAGCCTACATTTTTACTCGTGAAATACCTATGCAGCTGTCCGAGGGTCTCACCCCGCTTACGCTTATCCATGCGCGTAAACGTACTCATATCATCCCCTATCTTCCCACTCCAGTCGAGGTGGATGAAAACATTCCTAGCTTTATCTTTCCATTCAGGATGCCAGAGAAGTGCCCAGCACCAGTCTCCTGGCTTCTGGTACCAACGAGAGAAGCAGGCTCCATCCTCTATCTGTCCATCACTGTGTAACCCTACGCCACCCTCAATATAGTCAAACATCTTAAGGTATTTTTCATCATGGATATCATTGGTCTGAGCACCAATCACTATCTCCATTCCACGGAAGCGGGCGTACTCTCGCATATCATCGATAACTTCTTGAAGTGCACCACTTTCTCCTTGGGTAGGATCTTGATAGAATACCTGCCCGAAGAGAAAGCTCTGTATCCCCATGTTCATCGCCTCTTCGGTGATATAACGGAGATATTCTCGGTATTCTTTCTTGTCGATAGATGGCTTACAGCTATGTTCTCCCCACGCATTCCTTGTCCCCTCTCGACACATTTTCTTAAAATCAAAATCTCTGTCTTCAGCCGGAAAACGATAGTCTTTATTCGTCCTGAGCGCTTCGGCTATGAACATCCCGTAGACGGTATTGGGCTTAGTCACTTTTTCCTGTATTTCTCGTGCTCGCTCGAAGTCGGGTGGCTCTAGCCAGGTCTCAAGTGCTCGATGAAGATAATAACACTGGGAACGATTGATGAGAGCGATAGAGCTGTTCCGGTCTTCTCCATACCCAGAAAGAAAACCGTCCGCGACACAACCTCGTTTCTTCATGCGCTCCATATCAGCTTTCGGTGGCGGTGGCAAGAGCGGGAGACTTTCTTTCTTTTGCTCCTTCTTACTCTCTACTTCAGAGACAGGCGGTGTATAGAAGCCACTTGTAGTAACAACCTCGTCTGGCACTACCACTTCAAGAGAAAGCTGACTGCTATCTTTCTTCGTCACAACGCTTTCTGAAGTTATGACGCCTGGTTCCAAGACAAACCACCCCACTGAGCCGATGAAAATAAGACTCGAGAGACTACCGCTTAAGAGAAGAACTTTGTTACGGTCAAAGCGTGGCTTCTCTTCATCTTTTTGGAAGCCAAAAGTATTCATAGTCGTATCTCTAGTATAGCACTAGAGTGAAACTTCTTCTCTCTTTTCCCTTAGTCGCTTGACGCGATAGTGAGCGAGAAGTTTAGGTGCTTCAGCCTTACCAGAGGCCAATAAATCCAAAAATTGCTTGAAGCTAGAGCTACGCTGTTCTTCGGGGAGTGCGTATTGCTGTTCATACCACTCATAAAAGAGAAAGCTCTCCGGAAACTCCCAGATGGGTTTGAGTGGCTCTTCTATATGTACCGCTTCCTCCAAAGGCAAGAGAATTTTCGTTCGTTCCCAGTCAACTGGCGTCACTCTCGTGACTTTACACGCCTCAAAATCAATTTCGAATACCATATCCTGAAGCTTCCATTTTTCTCGGATTATCCCCTGCTCTCTCAGCTGATTCTTGAGCGCTTCCATTTCCATTCTGACTTGATTCTTAAGATTTTCTTCATCCTCTTGGGTGTATCCATACTGAGAAAATTTTTCTCTGATGTGGTCAATGTCATAGACCGTGAAACCCGCTATTCTTTCCGTCACAAAAAGATGCTCACCTTTATCTTCTGCTACAGCAAGCAACCTCGCTACCGGTAGACCTGCCTCAGCTACTCGCCTCATCACGTCTACTTCATGCCAAGGATTACCTGTCTTACCTATTTGACTCTTAATGGTATTGATTTTCTTGGCAATCACTCGGATAGAATTTCCAGCCTCATCATGCCAGACTGGCAGACACTTTACCGCTGTCGGATCTTCACTTATTCTCCCGTCTTCTTTGTACTCTGTATCGCCTGGCTTGATATTGAGTCCATGCTCTTGAAAATATTTCCAAGGTGATTCTCGAAATGCATCAGGCACTACTAAGCCAGGATCGATGGAAAGTTTCTTTTCTGGTTTGATGATTTCTTGTTGTCCTAATGCTTCAAACATACGTTTATGATAGCAAAGAACCCTTTATTGCAACACTCTTTTCCATCAATGCTATACTGATAATATTAATCTATATCCTATGAATCGACTCGAACACCCATCCAGTGTAGAGAATCAAGAGAAACCTTGGTTCAAAGTGACGCTCATGCGTCATGAGGAACCCTATTACAAAGATGAGGGTCATGATCTGACTCCTGAAGGCGTAGAAGGTGCCAAAGCAACAGGAAAATCGATGCGTGAGTCTGGTCACATCTCAGAAGAAGATGAGCTCTATCTCATTCATTCTCCCAAACCAAGAGCCAAGGGAACACTTGAATTTGTCTCCGAAGGGGCAAGTATATCTC
The DNA here is from genome assembly GCA_041910335.1 of Candidatus Moraniibacteriota bacterium. Lineage (GTDB taxonomy): Bacteria > Patescibacteriota > Minisyncoccia > Moranbacterales > UBA1568 > UBA1568. The sequence continues at coordinate 3,822 of JAYRRF010000012.1, read as the reverse complement.
ATGATACCAAACGAGAAACAAAGCAGCTTCGTGCGAGCGATATTCCTGATCGAGAAAAATTCATGGAGCGCATCGTGGAACTTGGTCACGACCAAGAAGCAGTTGCCAAAGATCATCATACCAATACAGCTCTCTATGAAAACAATCCTGATTTCATAGAGCCAACATCCAAAAAGAAAGAGCGTTTATATAGGACGTTTGAATACCTTATCCGAACTTTTGAGAAAGCCTCTGCAGAGAAATCTTCTACCCCACACGTCATTGCGGTCTCACACTTTGAAATAATTACCTATCTCATTGATGACGTCTTTGGTATTGAAACAATAGGAAGATATAATGCGCCCGCTTTTGGAGAAGCTGTCCATATTGAAGCTCGCAAATCTCCAGACCCTGACTTGGTGAAGCTTACGGTCACCTTCCAAGAACATTCTAAAGAAGCTATGTTCAATAGAAAAACCCGCTCCGTAGAAATAGTATAACCCTATGCCATACTCACAACAAAAACTCCTAGAGCTCATCAAGCTAGGTAGGTTCTCAGCAGTTTCTGGCTCCCCAGAACAACATATTGAGACAGTTATTTCCAACGTCTTTCTCTACCACAATACCGTCTACAAAATCTACAAGAACGATAATGATTTCTTCAATCAAAATTTTCGTGATATTTCTACACGAGAAAGCCGTTTTGATTTCACACAAAGAGATTTCGCTTGGAATAATACCCTGAGCCCGACTATCTATCTCAAACTCATCGGTATCAAAATAATAGATAATGCTGTTGTGTCATGTCTCATAGAAGAAGCGAACGAAATTGCTATGGTTATGAATCGAGTCAAGAGTACTGATTTTCTTCACGAACGACTCCTCCAAGGCTCAGTGTCTGTCGATGATGCCAAGAATATTGGTCGAGAATTTAGTGTAAGCGTAGCAAGAGTTCAGACACCAGTGATAGGTAGAAACTACTACAAAGATTTTCAGAAACGTCTCAGTGACCTACGGGAATGGTTTGTTTTTGCTAAAGATGCTGTGAGTGAAGAGGAGCTTGAACGCTATTGTGATTATCTAGAGAGTACTCTTGAAAAAAATAAAGAAAGGTTTGAAGCTGTGTACAGTCAACAAATGACCAAAGATGGTGACATCCATAGTCATAATGCTGTACTGACTCAGGATGGGTTTCATCTTTTAGATACTTTTCCTCCCAAGGATGAATGGGCTAATGGACACCCCTCCATCGCCTTTTACCGTCTCGGTGCTGATATTCGTGTTTTTGGCAAAAGCGAGGAACTCTTTGAATCTTTTGTAGCAGGCTATCAAGAAAATCGTCCTGACTTCTCAAGAGAACTCGAATCATTCTATATCCTCTATGCTTCAAGTATTATGCTTTCTTATCAATATCATCTTGCCGAAAATGATCCCCGAGAGCTTGAGGGTGCGAAACTCTATCATCGATTCATGCAGGAGTACTACGAAACATACTGTACTCTGACAAAATAAAAGAGTGTACAACGAGGAAGCGGGCAGAAAGAGTGTTCCTCTTCCTGCCCGCTTTTGTTCCTTTCTCCTTGTTCTTGTTCAGCTAAAAGCCGAGACAGCTTCGACCAACAGGTCATGGATATGCCCATTGGACATGATGTGGCCATCAATCTTGTCATCGCGATAGTGGAGAGGGCGTCCGAAAACGTCCGTCACCTTGCCACCGGCCATCTCGACGATGATATGGCCAGGAGCCGTATCGTGATGGGCGGTCCCCGGGAAGATCGTCCCCGCAAACTCGCCCGTAGCAACAGCTGCTTCAATGTAGCCGATACTGCAGAAGTTGACGAGGCTCACGCCACGTTCTTCCAGATACTGACACACCTTGAGGATGTTGTACGGACAGCCAGGCCAAGAGACGTAGCCAACGATAGGCCGGTCGCCCAACTTTACGTTTGAGACCTGAAGCCTCTGCTCGTTCATCCAAACCCCCTTCCCTTCTTCGGCAGCATACAGCCGATTCATGAAGGGGTCGTAGATGATGCCCATCACCGGCTTCTGCTCGTACATCAGTCCGAGCATGAAGGTTGCCACCGGCATTCCCCAGCTGTACGGGAAGGTACCGTCAACAGGATCGCACATGATCTGCCACGGACTGGCCGTGCGATCACTTGCTTCCTCGCCAATGATGTCCACTTCGCTCGAAAGCTTGCGGATACGATCAATGACAAGGGTATTGATCTGAGTATCTGCCAAGGTGAGCGGCGTAGTGTCCGACTTGACCACCCGCTCCATCCCGAAGTGGGTGAAATGGGTCTTCATAATATCGCCCGCGATAAGGGCGATTTCGCGAAGGTCATTGAGGCTCACGGGAGCCGTGGGTGCATTTGACATGGTTACTCGTCCTCTCTTTTTGAACTGGTAAGGAACTCTACAATCTAACATATTTTCATTATTTTGTCAATAAGTGACGGCTCTAGCCTAGTTGGTAATCTTACTCTTTGTTATGATGTAGGTATGAAAAGAACTTCTAACCACATCGACTATATAGAGTTCCCGGCAAGGAGTATCGAAGAGCTTGAAAAAGCCAAGAGTTTCTTTGGTACAGTCTTTGGTTGGTCACACACCATGTATGGTGATGACTATGCTGACACAGCTGATAGCGGAGTCTTTAGTGGTATCAATGCAGAGAACCCCACTACCACTACGCTTGTCGTGATATATGTAGCAGACCTCCAAAAAACCTACAGCGATGTAAAGGCTGCAGGAGGCGTCATCACGAAAGAAATATTCGGTTTTCCTGGTGGAAAGCGGTTTGAATTCCAAGACCCCACTGGCAACAACCTCGCTGCTTGGTCAGAATAACAAAAATCCCGCGGTATAATCGGGATTTTTTATGAACTACTCAGTTATTGCGGTAACGACTAATTTAGTTGACCAAGACTGAGAATAACCGACTGCTAGTTTTTGATAAAATGATCTTGACTTCTTGGATTAGTGCCTTCTACTCTATCAACCATAAATCTTACCGCTTCATTCATGTTGATTGGATTAATCTTTATTTTTGGATATTTATTATGAAAAACTCTAAAAATTTCATCAGCAAAAGCCTGCCCAATCATAGGGACTTTATCAAAATCCAAAACAACTACCCTGAAATTATCAAGACCAACCAAAACCCTTCTCGCCTGTGATCGTGATATATGGATTCCATTTCTCAAATATAACTTCACTTTGACCTCTGTTTTATCAAATCCAAAATTACTTTCTTCATCAATATTAGCAAACTCATCGAAAACTTCTTTGAGATGTTTTGTAGATGCTATAGAAAGCTTAAAGATAACTCGGGTGCCTTTTTTCATTTTTGAGCCCTTCACTTCCTGAAGAAATATATCCTTCACCTCATTATTGACAATAAGACGGTACCCAAAACTTTCAAGAATAAACTCGTTGCCAGCTCTTGAGGTAAAAAATATCCCTTGACCAGAGTGAAGTTCAGGCATTGTTGTCACTTTGCCCTTTAACAAATCTTGTATAGCTTCAAGTTCAGACTTAAGATTCCTGTTCTTCATCACATTCCTAAATACACCTATACCAAAATCATCTATACTAAAGATAAGCATCTTATCTTTCATTTCAATTTCTACTTTAATCCTAGCAGTACGAGAGTGTTCTATTGCATTATTCAGCATCTCAGAAAATGCATACGTAAAAATATTTCTAATATTCTCTCTCTGCTGAAGAATCTGTGGCAGTTCTGATTCTATCTTATCTAAAACAACATGTTCCTCAAGATTTTTATTCTCAAATGTCTTTGAGATCTTCGTGGGCAATATTTCTAGATGCTTCTTT